>JAICKN010000260.1 GCA_025927855.1 Terriglobales bacterium | reverse complement strand
CACCGATATCGCTGGAAAAGTCATTACCGGAGTACCGCTCACGTGGAGTTCCTCCTCCCAAAAAGTCATCACCGTGCCTGCTTCATCCACGGACACCGCGTCCTCTTCCGCAACCTCTGTCGGCGGCTCCGCTATTTCTGCTTCCTGCACACCTCCAAGTTGCAATTTTGGATTTCAACCCAGCCTTCCGGTCTATGCGTCCCGCGCGATCGATGTGACTGTGGGGGCAAACTCCAGCACTAGTGCGGCGGGCAGCGCGAAGGTCTCGGTTACTAGTACCGGCTGCAAGCAGTTCGATTCTTGCACCGGTTCCGGCTGTCCGGCGATAGATAAATGCGTCACTACACTTGTCTCCGTTGGTCCTGTGAGTACAAGTGGCGCCGGAAGTTTGACCCTGAATCCTTCAATTACCCTGCCCTCCCGTCCAAATTCCATGGCCTTTGATCCTCAGGCGAACAATTTGTTCATGGGAACTGATACGACAGCATTTGGGACGAAAGGTGTTATGAGCGTTGCGAATGGCACAATTACAGCCACTCAGTTCACCACCGCTGCCGGAAAAATTCTTGCCTTTTCTCCTAACGGCAGCAAGATTATTCTCTCCGACACGCAAGATACGCCACAGCAGGTGTTTGTCTTTGACACTGGCGCCCACACTGCTTTGACCCTGCCAATTGTCGGCGCAACGGCTGCGGCTTTCTCGCCCGACGGTCTGAAGGCCTACATTGTCGCGGGCAGCACGCTTTACGTTTACTCACAGCAGGATGCATTGCAGACGGTTCCCCTGGCTGCGCCAGCAACAGACGTTGCTTTCAACAGCAATGGAATGCTGGGCTATCTCGCAGGCGGCGATCCAGCCGGTGTCTTATTTGGATCAGTTTGTGATGGCTCTCCTACATTGGCGCCTGTGGCTTCGCCGAATGCTTCGCTGATTCGTGAACTTCCCAATGGATCGCTGCTGACGCTCTCCTCTTCGAACCAATTCGGAATCATTACTCCTGCTTTCTCAGGCACTCCTTCGAGCACTGACTTTCTAGGATGTCTTTTCTCCCGTACCCAAAACTGGCCGACCGGAGTGCTGGCCCACGGATTCATCAATGTAACTAACACTTCAGCGAGCACGGTCAACCTAGGGGCTGGATTTTCTTCCATACAGCTTCTTGTCTCCTCCGACGGTTCGCGCGCCTATTTGCTCGCGCCTAACCTGGCAACAATTCTCGTCTACAACATTGACAATGGAACAACATCATCCATCGCCCTCGCAGGAAACGCGGGCCCGGTGCGAGGAGCGCTCGTGAGCGATGGCTCCCTGCTCTTTGTTCTGGGCACAGACCGCAAATTACACGCGCTCGATACCGCTACATTGACAGACACCCAGCAGGTATCCTTTCCTGACAATTTCTGCCGGGACTCTGCCGGAAACCCGGCCCCGTTCACCTGTCTGCCGGACTTGATTGCCGTCACGCCCTAAGTGGCCTGGACGCAAATTTCTGCAAAAAATAAACGGCCTTCTCATTCATTTGGAGCTGCTGAAAGCTCCACGAAGGAGAAGGCCGCAAATTTTTAACGAGGCCTGATTCTTAATTGCTGTCGTCAGGACGCCGCTTCAGCGTAGGCCGCTCATCACCGTTATCTCCGCCCTTGCCGTTAGGATTATTTGTGGTCGAACGCCGCAAGCTGGGCCGGTTTTCGTCTTTCTTATCTATGCCCTTGCGCCGGTTCTCGATCATCGCCAGGCGGGCCTTCACTTGATCGAACTCCGACGTAGAAACGATGTATTCCGGCCGCGCGGGAAGGATGGTTTCGATTTCCTCCTGGCTCTTTTCAATGCGGTCCGGGGTTTGCGGATGAGTGTCAAAAGCCTTGGACAGCGTTCCTGGCTTTTTCTTTTCCAACGCTTCGATCTTCTCGAAAAATGCCAGAAATGCCTGCGGATCATATCCCGTCTTGTACATATATTGGATACCCAGGTAATCGGCATCCGCCTCGAATCCACGCGAGAACTTCAGGAATGTTAGCGGCAACGCCAGGCCAGAAGCCTCATACGCGCCATAGCCAATCGGTCCACCAACAAAGATCAGGGGAAGGGTTGCAAGGCTTGCCAGGTTGCTGCGCGACTGTTCGCGCGCAATGTGGCAAGCGGCGACATGGGCAATTTCGTGCGCCATAACGCCGGCTAATTCCGCTTCTTCATCTGCGGCAAGAATCAAGCCGGAGTTGACGTAGAAAAATCCTCCCGGCAACGCCATTGCATTAATGACGTCGGAATCAATCACCTTGATTGTGAACGGCACCTGCGCATCCGAGTTGCGAACCAGGTTCTGCCCAATGCGGTTTACATATTCCGTCACCACGGGATCGGTGATCAGTTTCGATTGGGATTCCACCTGCTGCGCATACTGCCGTCCCATGGCAACCTGCTTTTCAATGCTGTACCAGTTGCCCAGTCCGCGGCCGCATCCCACATTGCGGTTCCCGATGGCGTTCACGTCGTCCTTGCCGCCGTCGTGCTTGACCTTGTCAGGATCAGCCAGCTTGATCTCTTTGGCGGGTTTCTCCGCCGTGGCTGTGGCTGCATCCGTGGCCACAGGAGCTTTGGCTGGATCAGGCGCGTCGCTCGGGGCAGGAGACTGTGGCTTGGCCTGCGGCTCTGACGGTTGGGTCTGTGACGTTGGCTGAGTTTGGGTCTGCGGCTGGCCGGGCATGTTTTGATCCGAAGAGAATCCGTTCGGGACAAACAATGCGAAAGCTGTTGCCAAAGTCGGAATGGCAAGCAATCGGAGCTTGGTACTCATAATTCCTCCGCTGAATTTCCGGGCGGGATCGTGCGTTTTGCGATTATACGCGTTTGCACACGTATTCTACTGGTTCGACGCCTGGTAGCAGCCTTTGGTTATCCGTAAAAACGGCGTTCCGCCTCGTTATATAGATGTGCGCCCGCCCCGGAAGTGACACAAAATCGCGCATATCCACCCGGCATTTCCAGAAAACTCTTTGCACCGCAAGACTATGGAAGGAATCTATAGAAGGTAAGCGCAGGCAATCCGAAAGCATCATCACCACCTGACCGGAGGGCCAAATGCCGGACAAGAGCAAGCCTCGCGTAGTCATCATAGGCGGAGGGTTTGGCGGACTTCATGCCGCGCGCGATCTTGCGCGCTATCCCGTAGAAATCACGCTGATTGACCGCACCAACCACCATACATTCCAGCCGCTGCTCTACCAGGTTGCGACCGCAGGTCTCTCCGCGGGAGAAATCGCAGCTCCGATCCGCTGGATTATGCGCGGCCGCGACAACGTGGAAGTGTTGCTCGGCGAGGTACAAGGCTTTGACCTGCAACGCAAGATGGTGCAACTCACCGATACCGAAATCCCTTATGACTATTTGGTACTTGCCGCCGGAGCCACTCACGCGTATTTCGGTCACGATGATTGGGAACCGTATGCTCCCGGACTGAAGACCGTGGAAGACGCCATTGAGATCCGGCGGCGTGTGCTTCTCACCTACGAATTGGCGGAACGGCGCGCAGCCAACGGCGAAGGCCAAATTCCCATTAATTTTGTGATTGTAGGCGGCGGGCCTACCGGGGTGGAGCTGGCGGGCACGCTGGCGGAAATCGCGCGCAAAGTTCTTGCAAAAGAATTCCGCTCGATTGATCCCAAACGCACTCGCATCATTCTCCTCGAAGGCGGCCCTCGGGTTTTGCCTGCTTTTTCTCCTGACTTATCAGAGAGCGCCAAACAGCAGCTTGAAAAATTAGGAGTGGAAGTGCACACCTCGGCGCTCGTGACCCAGGTTGAACCGGGATCTGTATTCATGGGCGAGAAGCGGCTATCCTCTGCGGTCACAATTTGGGCGGCCGGGGTGGCAGCCTCGCCGCTTGGCAAAAAACTCGGCGCGCCCACTGACCGCAACGGACGTGTTCTGGTGAATGCAGACTTGAGCGTTCCCGGTCATCCGGAAGTCTTTGTGATTGGCGACCTCGCAGCTCTCAAAGACAAAGAAGGCAAATGGCTGCCGGGACTGGCCCCTGTTGCAATGCAGCAAGGCACAGCCGCAGCAGCGAATATTGCGCGTGACTTGCGCCATGAGCCGCGAAAAGATTTTCACTACCGCGACAAAGGGACGCTGGCCACGATCGGCCGTGCCGCCGCTGTGGCCCAAATAAAAAAAATCCACATCTCAGGATATTTCGCCTGGCTGGCGTGGTTGTTTGTTCACATATT
>JAICKN010000150.1 GCA_025927855.1 Terriglobales bacterium | reverse complement strand
GCCGACAATCGTGATTTGCCGAATCGCCATGCAACTTTGGCCCGCGCATCCCGGGCCCAACTGGAATTGTAATGGAGAGTCACTCCTGACGAGAATGACAGCTTTATAAAGCCTCCCCCCGGTATGGCCCGCGACTGAAGATCAAATGCTTTTATATTCAAAATGTTACGTATTTGCTTAATCACCGCTCATGATCGTGAATAAACCGTTAGGCAAGACTGGCCCATCTACTTGAAAACGCACCGTGTGATGAAGATTTTCCAGAAAATTCTTGCAAAAGGGCCGGGAAGCCTGATACAACAAATATCAACAGACCGGACGGTCGGTCGGTTTTGCGGAGCCGCTTATGCCCTTCTGGACTGGACTTCCGCGGGCCGTCCCGAGCAAACTGTTAGTTAGGTTACTTACATGAAAAAAACTGGAGCAGAGATTCTTTGGGAGTGTATTGAGCGCGAAGGCGTAACCGATATTTTTGGCTATCCCGGTGGCGCGATTCTTCCTGCGTATGATGCGCTGAAGCACAGCAAACTCCACCACATTCTTGTGCGTCACGAGCAGGGCGCAACCCACATGGCGGATGGCTACGCGCGCGCCAGCGGCAAAGTTGGCGTTGCGGTGGCGACTTCAGGTCCGGGCGCGACCAATATGGTCACCGGCATGGCCACGGCCATGCTGGATTCTTCGCCGATCGTGTGTATCACCGGTCAAGTGGGCAGCAAATTGATTGGCTCCGATGCCTTCCAGGAAACCGATATCACCGGGATCACTCTGCCGGTTACCAAGCACAATTATCTGGTTACGCGCGCGGATGAAGTCGCGCGTACTGTACGCGAAGCTTTTTATGTTGCTAAGTCAGGACGTCCCGGCCCGGTGCTGATTGACATCACTAAAGATGCGCAGCAGTCTTCCTGCGAGTTCGACTGGGAAGCGGCAAAGCCGCAACTGCCCGGATACCGTCCTGATCTTTCTCCTGCGCCCGCGGAATATAAGCAGGCAATTGATTTGATTCAAAGCTCCAAGCGTCCGGTGATTCTGTTGGGGCACGGCGCAATTATTTCCGGCGCATTGCGCGAAGTGCGCGAACTGGTAGACCGCGGCGGAATTCCCGTAGCAGTCACTTTGCTCGGACTGGGCGCACTGCCTGCATCACACCCTCTAAACCTGGGCATGATGGGAATGCACGGAGAAGCGTGGGTAAACCATGCCATCCAGGAAGCGGACCTGCTGATTGCGCTGGGCATGCGTTTCGACGACCGTGTAACTGGAAACTTGAAAACATACGCGCCGAACGCGAAAAAGATCCACGTGGAAATTGATCCGGCGGAGATCAACAAAAACGTGAAGGTGGATGTGGCGCTGGTCGGCGATCTGCGCGAAGTTTTGCAGGAAGTAATTCCACACGTAGACACCGTGGACCGCAGCGAATGGCTGGACTTTATTGACAAGCTCAAGGGTGATGCCGCAGTCCGCGACATCCAGAACTTGCCTGACAACGGCCACTTGTACGCCGCGCACGTCATCAATGATTTATGGCGGCAGACACGCGATGGCGACACGATTGTCGTGACCGATGTAGGCCAGCACCAGATGTGGGAGGCGCAATACTACAAGCATGAAAAAGAGCGGTCGCTGATTACATCCGGCGGGCTGGGAACCATGGGCTTTGCATTGCCAGCGGCCATTGGCGCGAAAGTAGCGCGTCCAGAGGCTGACGTTTGGGTGGTCGTGGGCGATGGCGGCTTCCAGATGACGATGTGCGAGCTGGCAACCGTTGTGCAGGAAAATCTTAAGGTGAATATCGCCATCATCAACAATGGATTTTTGGGCATGGTGCGGCAGTGGCAGGAGTTCTTTTATGACAAAAATTATGCCGCGACGCCGCTGGTGAATCCTGATTTTGCCAAGCTGGCGCAGGCCTATGGCATCCGCAGCGAAACCATCACCGAGCGTTCGCGCGTCGTGCCCGCGGTGCAGGCTGCCCGCAAACATAGCGGCGCGGTGTTATTCGACTTCAAAGTGGAGCAAGAGGACACGGTTTATCCGATGGTCGCGGCAGGGTCTGCTTTGAATGACATGATTCGCCGCCCAAGTCCGATTGTTGAGACCGCCGCGGACGAGTAGCGACATAGTAGCGCCGCCGTCACCGCGGCTATGAGGCCGTTGGCGGTGAGTGGGCGGATTAAGAATAGAGGGCAAGGTGCCGGGGCTTTTTGAAAAATGCCAGCGGGACGCTGGTGGTACGAAGTCTGGCGCTACCTAAATGAGCTACACGAAAAGAGACGCACAATGCTGAATACATTCGTAGTGTATGTAGAAAATAAGCCGGGTGTACTGACGCGGGTATCTTCGCTATTTCGCCGCCGGGCTTTCAATATTGATTCCCTCACGGTGGGACGCACAGAGAAGCCGGAAGTTTCACGCATGACCATCACGGTTGACGCCGACCGCGACCAGGCGCGCCGAATCGAGGCGAATCTGTACAAGCTGGTGAATGTATTGCTCGTGGAAAACATCACCCACGAACCTGCCATGATGCGCGACCTTGCGATGATTAAAGTGGCGGCTACGCATGAAGCTCGCTCGCACGTGCTTGAACTGGCCAGCGTTTTTCGCGCTCGCGTAGTAGACGTGGCGCCCGAATCACTGACTATCGAGATTACCGGCGCAGAAGATAAGATTGACGGCCTGCTCGAAGTTCTGCGTCCGTACGGCGTGCTCGAAATGGTGCGGACAGGAATTGTCGCCATGCGGCGCGGCGGCAAGGGAAGCGGCGCGTCTTCTGATATACCGCAGGGGCTGGCGCAGATCGCTCCCGACGAAGGTGTTTCCTACTCGGTGTAGAGCGGCGCGCGCTTGGTCTTTGTTCAGATACTGGCAATGGCAATGACGATCCTGTTAGCGATGGGATCGTACCAATATTTAGAGCGGCCTCTTCTGAAATTGAAGGAACGTTTTACAACCATCCAGTCCAGGGCTGCCTAGGTCGAATTAGCCCGGTCAACGGAAAGAGGCCGCTATCGTCGCTACACTTGCGCCCGCAGCTCCGCCACAATTTCATGCGCGGCTTTGACTGCGGCGTCATGCTGGCTCACATCAAAAGAAATTGCGCCAACACGTGCGTGACCGCCTCCTCCATAACGCTCGCAAATCTTTGCTAAATTCACCCGCGGTTCCGATGGCGACCAGGGATTGGAGCCGACCGAAACTTTTACCCGAAAGCTGCTCTTGCTCAGTCCAATGCTGTATACCGACTCCGGATGAAGATAGTAAGGAACAAACTTGTTGTACCCCTCAAGGTCGTAATCCGTGACGTCGAAAAAAATCACCCGATTTTTGCACTCAATCTTTTTCTGCAGAATTCCAATGGAGTGCTCATGCCGTTCGAGCAGGGGCGGCAGCAGTTCAGCCACAAAAGGCGCTTGCAGCACCCGCTCCAGCGGTTCCGTCGCAAGCAGGGGAATGAGCCGCGCCGCAAAGTTGGAATCCTTGGCGGATTCAATCACCATGGTCAGCTTCATGGCGGGCGCCTTCATTTCGACGGCGTCGCGCGCTGTGGGGTAAAGAGCGCCATCAATGATGTCGGTCCAGTGAACGAGGTCGGCAACGGCGCTGGTATTGAAGCCGAAACGTTCTTTGGCAATTTTTGCGATGAGGCTGGTGCAGGACTTAAATGCGGGATCGTAAAACTTGCGGTTGCTGCGGTCGCGTTCAAAATGCGCGGCATCCTCCGCCGTGAGAAAGGCGCTTTCATGGTGGTCGAACCACCAGGTGATTTTTGACGAACTGGAATATTTGAAATCTACAATGGCGTTTTCATCGCCATCGAAATCGCGCTCGTCAAAGAGCGCCCCGGCGCGGTGCAGCAGGCCGCTGAAAACAAATTGAACATCATTGCGGATCCGCTCCCGGTAAAAACGCGAGAACAACGCGGCGGAGGAAGCGCCGTCGAAACATTTGTCATGGTAAAAAACACGAACTTTCAAACATCATCCTTTCACAGCTCGTTTCAACCACGGTGACGCCGCTTTTTGCCTGAAGACGAAAAGCTAATAGGAATGACATGAAGGCTGGGGTCGTGTCAAGCGGCCATCCGCCGGGCCAGCGAAATGGAAGCCTACCTGCTGAAAACAAAGGCGGCCAAGCATGGGCCGCCCCGAAAAAGATATGAGTGTCCGCTACTGTTAGGCCACTGCCATGCCCGCAGCTTGCTTCTCCGCGAGATCGCCAATCACTGGCAGCTTAAACATTTGGCCTTGGTTGGCCTTGAGCAGCAGGATGATCCAGAGAACGAGTCCGCCCAATCCCAGCAGCGGCCAAATGAGTATGGACAGCCAGCCGATGACGGGAATCATTCCCACAAAGCTCAATGCAATCCAAAGCACGGTCCACGCTATTGCGAAGAAAATGCACTGGAATGAGTGGAACCGCACGAACCGGCTGCGGTTGTAAGGTGCCATCACAAGAAAAATGATGGCTGGGATAATAGTGATGTAAGCCAGCATGCCAGCGACGTTATCGGCCATGCCCCCGCCAGCAGGTTGCGCCACCGCAGCGGCCGCTGGACGGCTACAGGCTGAACAAGTGGTTGAACCTTCCGGAATTTGTGCTCCACACGCGCTACAGAAAGCCATGGTAATCTCCCAAAACAATGGTGACCAGGCGGTGCCGGATTCGATGCCCGCCCGGTCTTAATCTTGACCCGGCGGCAAGGTACCAGAAAGCAGAATACAACGCAAATGAATTTTGGACTGGCCTAGGGTGGGCCTTAACGCTGGCTGGGCGGCGTCCAATGCTGGGGATACGCGGGACCGACATAATCCGCGCGGGGGCGAATCAGCCGGTTGTCATCGAGCTGCTCAATCACGTGGGCAGTCCAGCCGCTCACGCGGGAAACAGCAAAGATCGGCGTAAACAAGTCTACGTCAATGCCCAGTGTGTGGTAGGTGGAAGCCGAATAGAAGTCCACATTCGCATTGAGCTTTTTGTCGGCATTAACAAACTTTTCAATTTTTTGCGAGATCTGGAACCACTTGATCTGACCGCTTGCCTGGCCGAGATCTTGTGACATTTTGCGGAGATGCGTGGCGCGCGGATCTTCGGTGTGGTACACGCGATGACCGAAGCCGGGGACTTTTTTCTTCTGCGCCAACATCCCTTTTATATAGTCCACGGGGTCGCTGCCGGATTTATCCACGCTCTCCAGGATGCGAAATACAGCTTCATTCGCGCCGCCGTGCAGCGGGCCTTTGAGCGCGCCAATGGCGGACGTGACCGCGGAGTGCATATCCGAAAGCGTGGCTGCGGTAACCCGCGCGGCAAAGGTAGAAGCGTTCAATTCGTGGTCCGCATGAAGTATGAGCGCGATATCCAAAGCTTTTTCCGCCGTGGAAGATGGCTGCTTTCCCGTCAGCATCAGCAGGAAGTTGGCTGCGTGTGAAAGTTTCGGGTCCGGCGCAACTACTTCCAGTCCTTTGCGGATGCGATCATAAGCCGCAACGATCATCGCAATCTGCGACGTCAGGCGGATGGCTTTGTTGACATTGGCCTGATGGTCATTATTTTTTTCTTCGGGATCGTAAAAGGAAAGGGCGGAAACAGCGGTACGCAGCACATCCATGGGCAAGGCCTGGCGCGGCGCATTGCGCAGCAGACTAATGATCGCAGGATCGAGCTTCCGCTCGCTGGCTAGCTGTACTTTAAGTTTTCCAAGTTCATCGTTTGTCGGCAGCTTTCCATTCCAGAGCAAATAGCAGGTCTCTTCAAAATTAGAATGATCAGCCAATTCGTGAATATCAATGCCACGATAGGCCAGAACACCCTGCTCCCCATCTATGTAGCAGATACTGGAAGTGGTGGCTACAATCCCTTCCAGTCCTTTTGGAGCATGAGTTATCGTACTGGACATAAAACCTCGCTCTGGATTTTGCGCTAAAAAAGCCTACTTAAATTTTATACGACAAATTCCCTAACTTTCCAATGGCACGAGGGTTGCGGCTTTGAACCATTGCGAGGCAGGAAAGGCGCGTCGAGATGTCCATTTGATATCCTAAGCGGTCGCTGTAAGGAGACGATGGCGTGGCAGCAACAGAAAAACCGGCAGAAAAATTCCGCATTGCATTGGTGCAAATGGCGGCCACTCCCGATCCCGCGCAAAATCTGGAGCACGCCATGGAGCGTGTGCGGGAAGCCGCGCGCTCGGGTGCGCAGGTGGTTTGCCTGCCGGAATTATTCCAGACGCAGTATTTCTGCCAACGCGAAGACCCTGCTTTGTTCGATTTGGCTGAGCCGATTCCGGGACCAACCACCAATAGGCTTTCTGCTCTGGCAAAAGAAGCGGGCATCGTCTTGATTGCTTCATTGTTCGAGAAACGCACGGCGGGGATTTATCACAACACCGCCGTGATCTTTGACGCCGATGGCAGCATACTTGGGCTTTACCGCAAGATGCACATCCCCGATGATCCTCTCTACTACGAAAAATACTATTTCACGCCGGGAGACCTGGGGTTCCGCGCATTTAACACCAGCGTGGGACGGTTGGGAACCCTCGTTTGCTGGGACCAATGGTATCCCGAAGGCGCGCGACTGACTGCGCTGCAAGGGGCGGCGGTATTGTTCTATCCGACGGCAATCGGGTGGCACCCCGCGGAGAAGCAGGAATTTGGCGTCGCCCAGCATGATGCCTGGAGGACGATTCAGCGCGCGCATGCAATCGCCAATGGAGTGTACGTTGCGGTCGTGAATCGCGTGGGCTTTGAGACGGGCAACGTGCTGGGCAAATCCGCTCCCGGCCAGGGGCTGGAATTTTGGGGCGGCTCGTTTTTGTGCGATCCATTTGGGAAAGTGATCGCCGAGGCGTCGCACGGCGAAGAGGAAATTCTGATTGGCGAAGTGGATTTGCGGCTCATGGAAGAGGTCCGCCGCCACTGGCCATTTTTGCGCGACCGCCGGATTGACGCCTATGCTCCCATCACCAACCGCCTGCTCGATTGATTCGTGAACATGAAATCTCGCGCTGAGAAGCATTCCCAAAAGCTGTCGCGCTACCGCATGCCCGCCGAGTGGGAGCCGCACGAGGCCACATGGCTGGCATGGCCGCATCATCGCGCGGATTGGCCGGGGAAGTTCGACTCGGTTCCCTGGGTCTACGCGGAAATTATCCGTAATCTTGCGCGGCGCGAGCGGGTAGAACTTATCGTCAACAATGCCGCGGCTGAAAAAGACGCCCGCAAGGTGCTGATCCGCGCCAATGCGCTCCATGAGAATGTCTGCTTTCATCGCTGGCCCACCAACCGTGTGTGGACTCGTGATTCCGGGTGCTCATTTGTCCTGTCTGACGAAGGCTCACGCGCCGGTTCTACGACGAAGAATCTTGCCGGGGTGCGATGGCGCTTCAATGCCTGGGCGAAATATTCCAATTGGCAAAAGGATGAAAAAATAGGCGGCCTCATGGCCGAAACCGCCGGGGCAGAGGAACTCCGGCCTATGTTTCGCGGCAAACCCGTCGTGCTGGAAGGCGGCTCCATCGAAGTGAACGGTGCGGGAACTTTGCTGACCACCGAAGAATGTCTGCTGAGCACGAAGCAGCAGCGCAATTCGGGAATGAAGCGCCAGGATTATGAAAAGATTTTTTCCGAATACCTGGGCATCTCCAATGTGATCTGGCTCAACACTGGAATTGCCGGCGATGACACCCACGGCCACATAGATGATCTCACTCGCTTCGTCGCGCCGGATACCGTGCTCACTGTGGTGGAATCCAATCCGCAGGACCAGAATTATGGGCCGCTGCGGGAGAACATCCGGCGGCTGCGTTCCGCGACTGACCAGGACGGCAAGCCGCTCGCCATCGTTGACCTACCCATGCCTGCTCCCGTGATTTTTGCCGGGCAGCGGCTCCCCGCCAGCTACGCCAATCTTTATTTGGCGAACGAACTGGTTTTGGTTCCGGTATTCAATGATCCGAACGACCGCGTGGCACTGGACATTCTCGCGGACCTGTTTCCCGAGCGCGAAGTTGTTGGTATTTACTGCGGAGATTTTATTTGGGGCTTGGGCGCGATCCACTGCATGACGCAACAACAACCAGCGGTGTGTGATTTGTAGGACCGGACTATGTTCGTTCACACGGGGTTCGTTCAGACGGGACCAACTCCCGTTTCAGCATCTTGCGGTGGTATGATGCTAAGTGATCTTTCCCGCCCATCTTGGACCGGCATTCTATATACCAGGCCCGACATTTTCTAAGATGTTAAGTTTTGCAGCTTCTTGTACCTAAAAGTAATGAAGCGAAAATTCTCCATTCTATTGTT
>JAICKN010000195.1 GCA_025927855.1 Terriglobales bacterium | reverse complement strand
CCGGCCACCACCATTGCGGATGGCATCGCGGTGCGCACAACGGGCACGCACACGCTCGAGATGGCCAAAAAATATGTGGACGAAGTCGTAACGGTGGACGATGAAGAGATCGCCAATGCCATTCTTCTATTGCTTGAGCAGGAAAAAACTTTGGCGGAAGGAGCGGGCGCGGCAGCCCTCGCTGCATTGCTGAACCGTAAACTTCAACTTGCCGGGAAACGCGTGGCTGTGCTGGTTTGCGGGGGCAACATTGACGTCAGCCTGCTTGCCCGCATTATGGAACGCGGCCTCGTAAAAGATGGCCGGCTGGTGCGGTTGCGCATTCACCTCCCGGATTTTCCGGGCGCATTGCACCACCTCACAGGAATTTTGGCGAGCCATCGCGCGAATATCGTAGAGACTTCCTATGACCGCGCCTACTATGGCGTGAATCTTGGCGACACCGCAATCGAGATCACCATGGAAACACGCGGCCCGGAGCACATCACCGAGTTGCTCTCAGCCCTCACAGAAAGCGGTTATGTGCACGAGAGGATTTCCTAGATCGTATTTGTAGGAATCTAGTTTTGCGTGGGGAATTTTGCGAGTCGAATTTTAGGTCCCATTCATAGATGATGGACTACGAAATCACGGCAGAAGAAACCAAGAAGCTCCTCGACTCAGGCAAAAGCTTCACATTGCTCGATGTCCGCGAGCCCTGGGAGATTGAGACCGCTTGCATTACCGGAGCAAAACTCATTCCCATGGGCGACATCCCCAGCCGCGCTCATCAGGAACTCAATCCTGAAAACCACATCGTTGTGTATTGCCACCACGGCGTGCGTTCGCTCAATGTTGTCGCATGGCTCCGCCAACAAGGTTTTGAGGAAGCCCAATCGATGCAGGGCGGAATTGACGCCTGGTCGCGGAGCGTGGATGGCACCGTGCCGCTGTACTGAGTAGTTATCCAACGACATCGCTTCTTAATAGATCGTTACAATTCAAATCGTAGAAGAGCGCTCTCAACGTGGAAGAGCGGCTCTTTAGAGCCGCGTAATAATTCTCTAAGTCGCGGGCTTCAGCCCCGGCACTAAAGCACAAACATAAACTTGTCTCGAACGCGGCCATAAACAGCCGCTTTTCCATCTTCTCTAACTAGTAACGCCGCACTCACCGCGACGAAAATAAATGTCCTAACTTTTCTTTCTTGGTCTTCAGATAATCTTCCGCATAGGCATTCGGAGCGGCTTCGCAGGGAACACGCTCGGTGACCTGCACCCCCGCCCGTTCGAGAGCGGCAACTTTTTCCGGATTATTTGAAAGCAGACGCACACGCAAAATTCCGAGGCTCTTGAAAATTTCCGCTGGTAGCGCGAACTCGCGATGGTCGGCCTTGAAGCCCAGCTTTTCGTTGGCTTCAACCGTATCAAGCCCGGAGTCCTGCAATTCATACGCGCGCAGCTTTGGCATCAGGCCAATGCCGCGCCCTTCCTGCTGTTCGTAAATGAGCACTCCCGCGCCCTGTTCGGCGATCATGGCGAGAGCCATTTCGAGTTGCTGGCGGCAATCGCAGCGCAGCGATCCGAAAACGTCTCCGGTGAGGCACTGTGAGTGAATGCGCGCCAGTGGTGGCGCGGAGCGCACATCTCCCATTACCAGGGCAACGGCCTCTTCTTTGCGGCGGCCCGCGCCGCTCCCATATTCCGCTTCAAATCCGTAAATGCGGAATTTTCCCCACCGGGTGGGGAAATCCGCCGACGCAACCGGTCTAAGAGATGAACTCACATTTCTATTATATCGGTTGCGCAGCGGGCGGCCTTGTTAGGCGGGACTCCGCTTTACCATGAGTTCCGTCTTCTGCTTCGCAAATTGAAAGCCCTGAATGACATTTTGGTTCGCGCTGTTTTTCACCGTATCTACGGCGTTATAAGGATAGGCCTGTTGCTGCTTCACCATTGTGCCGGTTGCGGTTGCCAGGGTCTTGCCGTTTTGCGTAATCCGCACATGGATTTGATTGCCCGTCCCATTCCATTTCACCTCATAGCGGCCAGGGTCTAATTGTGTTGAGCCGATGGTCGCGGGATTGGTAAGCGAAAAGCTGGTGTGGTTGCTTGCTGCAAATGCGCCGTACGGCAGCATAAAGATGAACATGGCTAATAATGACGAGTATAGAGCGATCTTATTCATACACTACCTCCTGATATGCCGTGCACGCCCTCCTTCTAAATCGGCACTCAATTAGATGGATGCCGCGGCTTTCACCCGAGGTTGCTAATCCGGGCAGGCAAGATTGCTGCTGAAAGGCGGCGCAGGTTATCCACAGCGCGCAATTGTGTTTACGTTGCCTTGTGTAGCGTGAGTTGAACGCGCCTGTGCTATTCAGTGACTCAGCTTCAGAGTAAACTTTTGTAATTATGAGTCACCGTTCCGCGACGGCAGCGGGGTTCCGCATTCTTTTGAAGTGGCCCAGTGTTGCCTTTGCAGAAATCGCCTGGCGCTGGAGCTTTGGCGCTGCCCTGCTGCTTTCTCTGGCTTTCTGCTTTCAAGAATATTTAGGAACTCTTCCGGTAGACCGGCCACAGATGTTTCTGCTGGGGACGCGGCAACCCGCCCTGGTGGCCCACGCGCTAGAACAAATTTTTCGCGGGAGCGCGCCGCGCCTGATCGCAACTCTTATTGTTATCGCGCTCGTGTTCATGCTGGGATGGGCGATTACAGCATCGCTGGGCCGGGCGGCCGTGGTGAGGGCGTTATCGGCGGAAGTCCAGCTCGCTCATTCCGACCCGGCGCAAATAAGTCTCCCCTCGCGTCCGGGAATCACCTCTCTCATTTCTCTCCATTTGCTGCGGATTGTGGCCGCGCTTGCCTTGGTGACCGTCGGCATCGGCGGATGGGCTGTTGCAGGAGATTCCGTTTCCCGCGCGCCTGCATGGTTAGGGGCGGCTTTCACTCTATTATTTGCAGTTTATTTTCTGGCAGCCGTTGCCTGGCTCGCTGTGAATTGGTTCCTTTCGTTCGCGGCAATTTTTGTTGTGGCCGAGGAGAAAAGTTTACGTCAGGCCGTCCACTGCGCCGCCGACCTTTGCGTGGACCGCTTTGGTGCCGTGCTCGTGCCCGGTATTTGGTTCGTGATCTGCCGTGGAATTCTTATGATCGCGGCGGCCATTTTGTTTTTTATCGCCGTCAGCCTAGCCGGTATTTTGCCCGCGGGAGTCTTGCTGGGCATTTTATTTGCGGTGGCATTGGTCTACTGGCTCGTTGCCGACTGGTTTTATGTGGCGAGGCTCGCCGCCTACGTGCATCTCATCCAAAACCCGCCTGCGGAAATCCCGCCCGTGCAGCGCTTCGGCAGCCAAACCCCGCCTTCTGCACGGCAAAGCGGCCGGGTGGATCCCGACGAACTCATTTTGAGCGATATTCCCTGATTTCGTAAGTTTTGCTTGCTAGGTCCGGGCCAGACCAGTAATATTTTTTCACCCCTGTTCTCTGGTTTTTCACTTTGTCAGTATCCATTTTGCGGCACCGATTTTTGTGGCGGTTGCGTTCCCCCTCGGGGCCGGCGGAAGTACGCCGTACCGAGCGCTGGTTGGCCACGGCCCGTGTCTTTCTCGCGGTTTCTGCGCTGGTCGCCATTTGGATTGATCCTGGAACAATTCAATATTCATCGTGGGGCACGGGGCTCATGGCCTTCTACATGGCCCAGAGCGTGGTAATTTTGTGGCTCCTCCGCCGCAGGCAGGAATCTACATCTTCGTTCCGCCTGATGGTGCATGCCGCAGACGTGATTTGGCCCGCGCTGATTTCGATTTTTGCCTTTCGCCAGGCGAGCTCTTTTTTTCTCTTTTTGGTTTTCGTTCTCGCCGCTGCCGCCTACCGCTGGGGATTGTGGGAGACAATCGGAACCGCCGTTGCGGCAGTCCTTTTATTGTGGGTCGAAAGCCTGTTGTTCCACCTCGGGTTTGTGCACTGGGTTAACCGCCTCGTGACCGGATATCACTTGTCGCCGCTGAACGTTGACGTGGACGGCTTCGATCCCAAACGTTTGGTGATGCGTTCTGTTTATCTTCTGGTGATGGGGCTTCTTCTTGGCTATTTGGCGGAGCAGCAGAAGCAGCTTCGCGCCGAGCGCGGCGTCATTACACGCGTTCTGGCCGGAATCCGCGTGGAGACTGGCCTCGCAGGAACTCTGCAAGACATTCTGAACGATGTGATGGCGATGTATGGAGCGCGCCAGGTGGTCCTGGCTTCGCAGGAGCTGAACAGCCACCGCACATTTGTGGCCGAGTCTTTCCCCGGCTCGCTTTTCCGCTGGCTGGAACCGTCTCCCGGAGACCAGGAAATCTATTTATCTCCTTCGCCCTCGGAAGCTTGTTTTGCGGCGCGCGATGCCGCAGGCCGCATACTGGCGAATAAATTGATCGGCCTCGACCAGCAAGGCAGCCGCATTAGAAATATTCCTACGGATTTCCTGGAAAAATTCGCCGCCAAACACCCTTTTGATTCTCTGGCCACGGTCTCATTCACCTTTGGCCATGAATGGTGGGGCCGAATTTACCTGCTCGACGCGCAGCTGACCAGCGACACCGAAGAAGAATTGCGGTTTCTTCAGGAGCTGACCCGCCAAATTGGTCCCGCTGTATACAACGTATATTTGCTGCGGCGCTTGCGGCAACGCGCGGGAGCGGTGGAGCGCGCGCGTTTTGCGCGCGAATTGCACGACGGCGCGGTACAATCGCTTATCGCAGTTGAAATGCAGGTGGATGTGCTGAAACGCCAGTCATCCACAAAGCCGGCGTTGCTGCCGGATGAACTCGGGCGCATCCAGCAGCTATTGCGCGAAGAGGTCTTAAAGCTGCGCGAGCTGATGCAGCAGATGAAATCATTGGATGTAGATTCCCGGAAATTGCTCGGGTTTCTCTCCGATACTGTGGAACGGTTTCAACGGGAAACGGGCATTCCGGCGCGTTTCTACTCTGAAATTGGGGAGCTGGACATGCCCCAGTTTGTTTGCCGCGAGGTCGCCCGTATTGTGCAGGAGGCGTTGGTCAATGTGCGCAAGCACAGCCAGGCGCGGCAGGTGATTGTGCGCTTCGGCGCGAGCCATGGCATGTGGAACGTTTCCATCGAAGATGATGGCCGCGGGTTTTCTTTTTCCGGCCGGGTCTCCGACGTGGAACTGGAGAAGCTTGGCAAAGGTCCGGCTGTCATTCGGGAGCGGGTGCGCTTGATCAACGGCGAGCTCACGATAGAATCTATTCCGGGAAGCGGCGCCCGCCTGGAAATCCGGGTACCGCAGCGAAAAGAAGCTGCCAAGGAAGAAACGGCCGGGGTATAGGTTTCACTAACTGAAGCAGGAGCTGAAATTCAGCAGAGGTTGAATTAGAAGATTTGAAATTGCAAGACTCGAATGCATAACCGCTTACAACCGATTCGCATCGTGATTGCAGACGATCATCCCATCTTCCGTGATGGGCTCCGGCGTCTGCTAGAAACCGAAGACGGGTTCAAAGTGATTGGCGAGGCCTGCGATGGCGCGGAAGCCGTAAAGCTCGCCCGCCAGCTCAAGCCGGATATCATGCTGCTCGATCTGGCCATGCCGCGCCAGCCGGGCCTGGAGGCGCTCCGCGAACTGAGCACGGGAGTACAGCACTCCGTCCGCGTGATTCTGCTCACCGCAGCCGCTGAAAAACGCCAAATCGTGGAAGCGCTGCAACTCGGCGCGCGCGGCGTGGTACTCAAGGATTCAGCCACGCAGCTTCTGATCAAGAGCATTCATACCGTCATGTCGGGAGAATACTGGGTTGGCCGCGAGAGCGTCTCGAACCTGGTGCAATATCTCCGCAATCTGGTGCAATCTTCCGGAGAAGAAGCCCGGCAAAAAAAGTTTGGCCTGACTCCGCGCGAACTGGAAATTGTTTCCGCCGTAGTTGCTGGTTATTCCAACAAAGAAATAGCCGAATATTTTAAGATCAGCGAAGACACGGTGAAACATCACCTGAGCAATATCTTCGATAAACTCGGCGTTTCCACCCGTTTAGAACTTGCTCTTTTTGCTGTTAATCAGTCCTTGCCACTCAAACCGATCGCTTAATTTGCTGGTGAGGTATTGGGATTTCCTCATTGCCCTCTTGGACGTGCCCTCTCGGGATTTAATCATTCTGAGTTTGTTCCCTTTGCCGTGTAGAACTGCGCCATGACTCATAATGAGACGTCTCGGGCCGCGTAAGTTATTAAAAATTAGGGTTATGGCACTTTCGTGCTAAGGCCCCCACCCACGGGCCATTGGAGAGCGCTCGCTGTGCTAATAACATGCAAGAGTACCGTTCGATATTGGTGCAGTTGTGTTTGTGTGCTGCTGTTGCTTTTTTGTTGCACAAAAACGAACTGTTAATG
>JAICKN010000051.1 GCA_025927855.1 Terriglobales bacterium | reverse complement strand
GCAACATACCGCTGATTGTCCTAACCGAAGGCGCAGCTGGGACCGGCGATAGCCCAAACTCCTTCGGAGCCATGCAAAAAGAACTCGTAGGTCTTTCGACTCGGGGATCTCAGGTGTTTGTACCCGGCGGCCACATGATCCAGGTTGAGCATCCTCAGGCGGTTATTGATGCGGTGCTAAATGTTGTTGCCGCCGTGCGGCACAATCCAAGCAACTAAATTTCTGCGTTGCCGGCCTACTATCGCGCCATCGTCTTCTAATCGCGAATCCCTTCTTCCGTAAGCACCAGGGATAGATTATCTCCCAGTGCGATATAACTGAAGCCTTTCGCCGTGGCTTTACCGGCAAATGTCACCACGGCTTTGCGCGTGCCGGCAGGCACCAGCGCCATTTGTTCACGAGGCACGAGCGAGGCAATTCCTATAAATGGCTTCCGTATGCTGGAAGTGAAAACGGGCGAGAGAGCAGTACTGCCAGTTTCTTTTCCATCGGCATCCTGCCAACTGGCTATGAGGCTGGTTTGAGTATTTCCTTCTATTAGACCGCCTAAATATGCGGAGAGCTTTGCCCATACCATGCCGTGGTCAATGTCCTTCGCGAGCGCGGTCAAGTCAATTTCCTGAAAAGCGGACCGGGAGGAGTTTCCGGCGTTTGCTGCATCGGCCTGCCACTCCAACCGTAAATAGCAGCAACCTCCATGTGGCGCCCCCTGGACTCCTTCCTCCCATTCGCCCGCAATGCGGCCATAGCCCGCTTCCTGTAACAACTGCGCAGGCTGCCAACCGGGCGCCCACACGGTATTTGTCTCCTGCTCCGCGTCTCCGTTGCGAATAAGATTTTTCTCCAATAGCGGATTCGCAGATGCCGCCGCGCGGGTTTGAGCATAGAGGGAAGGGACCGCAAGCATGGTCATGAGAAGTAGATCAATAAGAAACCGCATCCGCATTTTTCACCACTGCTTTATGCTGCCATGAAAATGGCTGCCTTAAGCATAGATGCGGAAAATAGAAAAATAAATGCGTTGGAGGATTTTTGTTTGTGAGAGGGAATTAAGAGAGTCTACGTCCGGTGCGCAAAGATATCTGTGGAAAAGTATCGTCCGCGTGCGCGCAAAAATCGACGTGCGCGCCCAGTTTCAAATTTTGGCTCCGCATCTTCATTCGCAAAATCAACTTGCTTGTGCTGCTGTCGTCTTCCCGTTTCCATGTTCGGTTTCGCAGTTGTAGCGAAGGGCGATATTCATGTGTACCGTGCCGCTGTCAGTTTCAAAACAGATGACGAGGGCTTCAGTATCCACGCTGCTCTTGGCGCCCTGGTCGGCGCTGTGAAGGACCGGTGGATGAACGCGGAAGCGGAATCCCTGGTCGTTCAAGGCGCTGATGGCATTGCCAATGACCTGATTGGCGAGTTCGCAGACGGCTTCCCGCACCAAATCATCGGACTCCGGCAGTTCCATTCCCGCGAACCCGCTGGCCACACGCGTAGCGGTTTTGGGATCCAGGTCGAAGATGATGCGGCCTTCAATATCGCCGGTAACCAACACCATGGATGCCATTCCTTTGCGGCGATAGGCTTCCTCTTCCATGCTGAGGTAGCCAATGGCCGTCGGCCCTTTCAGGCCCTGGGCCAACACTGCGTCCGCTGCATTGATAAACGGCTGGATCAACTCCATTTTCATGTTAGGCTCCCGCGCCCGCAGCGCTTGCTGCCGTGGCTTCTTCTCCCAGCACGTACTTGATGACTTCGTACAAAACTTCCGGCTTGACCGGCTTCTGCACAAAGTGGCGCGCCCCGCGTTGCAGCGCGGCGACAATGTTTTCCTGATATCCCACCGAAGAGACCATCACGATGCGCGCCTCAGGGTGCTTCTGCACGATTTTTTCGGCAGCTTCAATCCCCTCCATTTGCGGCATGGTGATATCCATCAGCACGATATCGGGATGCGTGCGTTCATACTCCGTGATTGCGGTTAGGCCATCTCCCGCTTCGCCCGCAAGCTGCCCGCCGAATGTTTCAATAATGCGGGCGAGGTTCTTGCGCGCGAAGACCGAGTCGTCCACTACCAGGTAGCGAATCGGCTGGCCATCCTTGCTGCGCTTTACTGGTGCAAACTGCTCCATATCACTCCTCCTGCTCTTTCCTTCCGTCCGGCGAATCCGCCGGGCAAGAAATTCTCTTACGAAGACTGCCCGGCTGTTGCTGATCTGCCGTTTGCAGCGGTATCCGCCGGGACGGCGCTTTTGCGGTCGTGCGTGCATTGCGCCAGCAAAGTATTGGTCAGGGCGTCCAGCGCCACCACCCGGGTGGCATAGCCTCGCTCAATGGCTGCCTTGGGCATTCCGTACACCACGCAGGACTCTTCACTCTGCGCGATGGTCACGCCGCCCGCGGCCCGGATGGCCCCCAGTCCTTCGGCTCCATCGTCTCCCATGCCGGTCATAATGATGCCGGCCGCTTTGTCGCCAAATTCTTCCGCTACGCTGCGGAACAGCACATCCACCGAGGGCCGGTGCCCATTCACCTTGGGATCGTCGCTCAAGACCGCAACATCGCCCAGCGGCAATTTTTTTACTTTCAGGTGCCGGTTGCCCGGCGAAATCAGGACGCGCCCTGCCTGCAACAAATCGCCGGATTGCGCTTCCTTCACGTGAAGAGCGCAGGTCTCGTCGAGCCGTTTTGCAAACATATCGGTAAAGCCTTCCGGCATGTGCTGCACTACTACAATGGAGCCGGGAAAATCACCGGGAAGCTGCGGCAACAAATATTGCAGGGCCTGCGGCCCGCCGGTCGAGATACCGATGGCGAATACCCGCGTGGGGACCACTCCGGATTTAGTCCGGGTCTTCACCGCAGGAGCAGGCGTAGTAACAGCCAAAGGAGCTACCCGCAGCCCCCGGCTCTGCGCCGCGGCCTTGATTTTTGCAATCAACTCGCGGGCAATTTCCGGCATGCGCGCAGAAACATCCTGCGGCTTGGCTACAAAGTCGAATGCTCCCAGGGAAAGCGCTTTGAGCGTTACTGAGGCGCCGCTTGTGCTGTGCGAACTCACAACAATTACCGGAATTCTATGCAACCGCATGATCTCTTTCAGCATGTCAATGCCGCCCATGCCCGGCATTTCAAGATCAAGGGTGATCACCTGCGGCTTGAGTTCCTCAATTTTTTTCAGACCGAAGTTCCCATCCATGGCAGTGCCAACCACGCGGATGGAAGTATCCGTCTGCAAAATCTGCGGGATCAGCTTGCGCATGAGCGCAGAGTCGTCCACGACCAAAACTCTGACCGGCTGGTTCATGCCTGCGCGCCTCCAGCAGTAGAGAGTTGCGTGCGATCCGCATTCGAAAGCAGCAATCCAAAGGAAATGCTTCCTGCCTCCGAAGGGCGAAGTTTGGCGAAACGTTCAACGACCGCGGCTAGGTTCAGGATCAGCACCACGCGGCCATCCCCCAGGATGGAAGCGCCGCTCACAAGATCGGTGGCAACTGCCTGGTCATCCAGCGCCTTGATCACCAGTTCTTCCTCCCCTTCGAGCGCGTCCACAATCAGCCCGAGTTTGCGGTCCGCCATGGTGATGACAAGAACAAAAATCTTGGAGTGGCCCTCCGTTTTGGCGGAAGGACGGCCCAGCCGCAAAAGAGGAAGCACCTGATTGCGCAATTGCAGGACTTCGTTATGGTCAACCCGGTGCACTTCCGATTCGTTGGCGCGCGCGATTTCCGCCACGGTATTCAGTGGGATCGCGTATAAACGCGATTCCACACGGAACAGAAGCGCCTTGATAATTGCGAGCGTCAACGGAAGCTTGAGCCGGAATGTCGTCCCCTGGCCGGCGCGGCTTTCAATTTCCACCGTACCTTTTAATCTTTGGAGAACGCTCTGGACTACATCCAATCCCACGCCGCGTCCGGAAACTTCTGTAATCTCATCGGCAGTGCTGAAGCCGGGACGAAAAACTAACGCCTGAATATCAGCTTCGCTTAAACGCGCGGCTTGTTCGCCGGTTATCAGACCCTTTTCAAGAGCGCGTGCCCTCACTTTTTGGGCGTCAATTCCGCGACCGTTATCGGTGACCTCAACAACCACCTGGTTGCCCTGGTGATATGCCTTCAGGTGGACCGTCCCTTGTGCTGGTTTGCCCTGGCGCACACGGTCCTCGCTGCGTTCGATTCCATGGCCAACGGCGTTGCGGACAAGATGCGTGAGCGGCTCAGTGATGGCATCAAGAAGAGTTTTATCCAGGTCGGTGTCCTGTCCGGTCATTACCAGTTCAACGTCGCGTCCGCATTGCTTGGCAACGTCCCGCACCATGCGCGGAAACCGGCGGAACAGCTGCTCAACCGGAACCATGCGAATCTTCATTACCGATCTCTGTAGGTCATTCAGAACGCGCGCCTGGAATGCCATGGCGTCCACAAAACGACCGCGCATCCCCTCTTTCGGATAATGCCGGGCGAATTCGTTCAGCGCCTGCTGCAGCATGGATTTTCCAATAATCAGCTCGCCAACGAGATTGAGCACGTTATCAATCCGCTCCGCATCTACGCGGAGAATATTTTCCGTGGCGGCAAGGCCATGATGTTTGCCGGCAGGTTCCTCTGCCGGCATGCGGATGCTGTCTGTTTCCGGGGCCTGATTAGCTGCGGCCACTTCATCTATGGAAACATCGGCTTCAGCGGGCGCTGTGGGCTCGGCAACTACCTCCACACGCACGCTCGAAATCACGGTGGGAATTTGCGTTTTGGCGCCGACCTGTTCGGCGGCCTTTTGGCTGGCCAGAAGAATTTCCAGGCGCTTGGCGGAAGCTGTATTCGCTTCAGGGCGTACCGCCAGCACATTGCCTATAGCGCCGAGACCATTGAGAACAAGCTGGCGCGCGGCAATGGGCATGGCGCAATTCGGGTCCACAATTGCGTCAATGTGAAATACGTGATGGCCCGTGGCTGCGGCATTCCGGACTGATGCTTCTTCGTATTCCGTCCAGTGCGCTTTGGCAGAAGAGGTTTTGGCTTCTCTCGCCGCTTTGGCTTCGGTCCCAGATGCCTTGTGTGTTCCGCCCTTGGCATGATTTGCCTTGGGGGCTGCCTTCTGCGATTTTTTGCCATTTGCTTTTTTGGCGGCGGGAGCCATGACCAACTCCTTCACCATCTTGCGCAAAGTGGCCGTGGCAGGCAGCTTGGATTTGTGCCGGTAAGCGGCGAGCATGGCGGCAAACACGTCTGCCGCTTTGAAAACGATTTCCGCAAGGGAAGTATTTCCTGCGGTGGATTCCTGCGCCAGCGCATCTTCGAGTTCGTGCGCGGTTTCGCTGAGTTCGCGGAATCCACAAGCCGCGGCATCGCCTTTCAGGGTGTGCACGATGCGGCGGATGCTGCGCACAGTCTCGACGTCGCCCGGCTGTTTTTCCAGCTTGAGCGCCTCGTCATTCAGAGACTGGAGCAGTTCCTGCGCGGTCTCAAAGAAGAACTCGCGCAACTCCGCTCCGCGTTCATCGGAAAATTGACTCACTTGCCCGCCTCAACCTGCTGATATGCCGTGCCATTGTTGTGGTGGACCATGACGAACTTGTCCGTCAGTCCCAGCAAACTTTCCGCGTGGCCGACAAGCAGGTATCCGCCGGGAACGATACACCGCCAGAATTTTTCCACCAGCCGCTTCTGCTCGGCTTCATCGAAATACATCATGACGTTGCGGCAGAAGATCACGTCATTGCGTTGCGGCAAAAATTCGGTCTTTAAATTGTGAAAGTCGAAATGGACCAGCTCCCGCACGCTTTTTTTAATCGCGTAGCGTTCGCCGACCTTATCGAAATAACGCAGCCGGTAGCTGTAATCCACGGAGTTCATCTGGTGGTCGGGATAAATTCCCTGTTGTCCGGCGCGCAGGGCGGAATAGCTGATGTCGCTGGCCAGAATTTCAACCTTCCAGGGCGCGGGCACAAGCGGCTTGGGCAGAGGCAGGTCGTAGGAGTTCGGGTTACGCATCTGGAAATAAGCGAGCGCATCCACCACCAGCATCGCGATCGTGTAAGGCTCTTGGCCGGTGGAGCATCCGGCGCTCCAGAAACGCAATGTGTAATCTCCGCTGGCGTGCTTCTTCTGGATGACTTCCTCGAGGATCTGTTTGTGGAACAACTCCAGTTGCGCTTTATTGCGGAAGAAACTCGTCTCATTAATGGTGAGATTTTCCAGCAGATTGGCCAGCTCTTCTTTTCCGTTCTGGCTGATGAGCAGGCGATAGTAGCTGTAAAAAGAGTCGAGTTGGCATTCTTTCAAGCGCCGCTGCAGCCGGTCCTGAAGAAAATGCGTGCGGCGCTCGTCGAAATGCATTCCACATTCCTGGTAGATGAGCGCCTGTAAAAGTTTTAGTTCCGCCTCGGTCAATTGTGCCGGAATCGTAGTGATTGTCATGCTCTCTCTTCCATTGCTTGCGCAAGTTCCTCCGCGTGGGAGTTATTTCCCCGCGCTCGTCCCCTGAGCCTGCTCCGCCGGGGAGCGCCGAGCTTTCCCTGCATTTTGCGTATCAACGTGCCACATCCCGCTGTAAGCCAGCAACTTGTCCATATCCAGGAGCACAATCAGGCGGCCGTTATATTTGCCCAGCCCAGTAACGCAATTCAACCCTTCATCCTGGAAAACAGCAGAGGCGGGTTCTACGTCGGCGCCTGAAATTTTCAGGACTTCGGAAGCCGCATCCACAATGAGGCCGCAAAGGCGCCCTTTGTGTTCCACCACCAGAATGCGGTTGCGGCGGCTTGCGTCCACCTTCTTTTCGCCGAAACGTTTGCGCAGATCAATGACGGAAACGATTTTGCCGCGCAGGTTAATGACGCCCTCTACATAAGTAGGAGCATCAGGCACGACCGTGATTTCAGGAACACGGACTATTTCGTGCAGGGAAGTGATGGGGACGCCGTAGGTCTCGCGCCCCACCTGAAACCCGACAATGTGGAACTCTCGGCTCATGGGAGCGCGCCTTAGCCCCGCGCTCCGGCGGTGGCGTGGCGGGCATTTCCAGCCGCCTTTTCGTTATGCCGAGAGAAGGCCCGCTCGATCTGCTCCAGAGCGAAGCGGTCCATGGATTCCAGCAAGTCGCGGGACATCTTGGACATTTGTTCCGCCGAAGCAGCCAGCTCTGTAGAACCGGAGGTTGTCTGTTGCACCAGTTCGCGCATTCTCTCCATAGCTTTGACCACGGCATGCGCCCCGGAGGCCTGCTCTTCCACCGAGGAGTTGATTTCGTGGGTAATTTCGTTCAGACGGGTGGTAGCCCGCGCAATCTGCGAAGAACCATGCGATTGTTCGTTGGTAGCCGCTCCAATTTCCTGCGCGAATTTGTAGACTTCGGTGACGACGTTGGAAATTTTCTTGAGGGCGCCGTTGAGGTCTTCGCCCAGTCCCAATCCTTCATTCACAATTTCCGTGCTGCGCTCCATGTTCTCCACGGCCTTGCGGGCCTCTTTCTGGATGCTCTGGATCAACTCGGAAATCTCCTTAGTGGACTGCGCTGATTTTTCCGCCAGCTTTCTGACTTCATCGGCAACGACGGCGAAGCCCAGTCCATGCTCGCCGGCGCGGGCGGCTTCAATGGCGGCGTTGAGCGCCAGCAAGTTGGTTTGTTCCGCAAGATCATCAATGACTTCAATGATCTTGCCAATGTCATCGGCGCGTTGGCCGAGCACATCAATAATCTCGCCGGAAGAGCGGATGGTCGAGTTAATGCGGTTCAAGCCATCCGTGGCCTTCTCCATCGTTCCAATACCGTTATGCACCTCTTCGCGCGAGCGGTTGGAAATATCCAGCAGCACTTTGGCTGTGTCGGCCACGCGCTGAATGGAAGCGACCATTTGATCAATGGAGGCTGATGTTTCGCTTACACTCGAGGCCTGCACTTGCGTGCTCTTCACCATGTTCTGCACGTTGACGCTCATCTCGTGCATGGTGCTGGTGACTTCATCAATGGCGGAAGAAGTCTGAAGGCTGATTTTTGCGGATTCATCGGACGCGCCCGCCACCTGGCTGGAAGCGCTGGCCACCTGGGAAGCTGCATCGCGCACATTGCGGACGAGACTTCTAAGGCCTTCCACCATCCGCGAGAAAGCGTTCCCGAGCGTGTCACTCTTTGAGCGGGGCGTGACTTCTACGTTAAGGTTGCCGCCGGCAATGGCCTCAGAAATGGAGGCCATTTCCTTCAGGTACTTCACCATGGTGGCGAAGGTCCTGGCCAATTGCCCTATTTCATCGGTCCGGTCGGTATCAATCTCATGCTCCAGATCGCCGCTATTGCCGATTTGCTGCGCAACATTCATCAGGTTATTCAACGGCTCAATGATCGAGCGTGCTGTCGAGTACGCGATCACACTGCCCAGGCCAAGCGCGACCAGCGTGCTGAGAAGAGCAATGATGATGGTCCACGTGCTGGCGCTTTCGTCGGACTTGCGGCGCGCATCAAGGACTTTATTGTTTTCGGTGTCCACCTGGTCCAAATGCTCGGTCGAGGCCTTGAGCCAGGAAGCGCTGTCTTTTTGCAAATAGAAAATCTGCAGCGCGGCGACAGTGGCGTTGCCCGCGTCCACATCTTTCCGCTTCTGTACCAGAGGGGCCGCAAATTCTGCTCCCCAATTTTGTTCACTTTCCAGCACCTGCTCCAGCGCGGAATGTTGCTGCTCGGAACTGGCAAGGGATTCGCTGGTTTTAATATTGGCGATGAGCTCCTGCAGGCCGGCATTCATCCGGTCTACCTCGCGGGTGTCGCCGCTCAGCAAGTAGTTGCTGAGGTCGAGGCGGTCCTGCATCATTTGAAACTTAATTTTTGCCGTTGCCTCTGCAAGCTGCAGGGCCTGGGACGCGGCGGATTTGGCGCTGTGCTCACGCTGGACCGCGATGAGGTTCACAAGGAACAGCACCACGACCATGGCAAGCACGGCTCCGAAGTTCACATAGAGTTTCTTGCGGATCGTCATTCCTGCTCCTCCGTAGACCGTTTTTCTCATATTTCCAGCGCGCGCATAGCGCCTCCCGGATCCCACTGCCGATTACTAGGGTTGAAATTTGAATTCCACAATCCCGGTGGTTTCGTCTGGCCCTGCTTCGAATCTCCATTTTCTGACCGCATCTACTGCCGCATCAACAAGCAGTGGGTGCCCGCCGAGTACTTTAGTACTCTTCACCGATCCGTTCGGGGCGACCACTACTTCTACTTTCACCACCCCGCTGATTGCCATTTTGCGGGCCAAATCCGGATACGTAGGATTGATTCTGGATTTCACTTTGCGCGAAATTTGAGCGTCTTGCCCATACGCAGGTGACGGACGGTAGGTCAGAGTTCCCACCATAAGCCCAAATAGAGCAGCTGCAAGCAGACAGCGCGTTAACCTTGAAGACACAGTTCCCTCCCAGGGAATAGATGAAGACCAATTCCCAAAATGCAAGGGTCATGCCATGTATCCGAGTAATAGAAAAAGTAATTAATTTTTTGATAACCAGCTTAAATTTCAATGGAATACGTAGGCTCAGGTGGGTGGCCATCTATCATGCACCAAGCTTAAAAATGTCTCAGTAAGACTTTAGTGTCTCAGCCTGAGACACTAAACCAGGCTTTTGGGATTTCCCACCTTGGCACCTTTGTAACCGCATTTTTCTTGACTCAATTTGAGATTAGGGGCTAATGTCCTTTATATATCAAAGATTTGCGAGGGTCGCGCTGCTTTTCGTCTAAATCATGCAAGCCGAATACACGGCGTTGTTTGGACAAGTTCCGGGGCGGGGTGAAGAGGCTTTCCAAAAATTGCTGCTGCAGTTTTCCACCGCTGCCGCGCAATCGGATGCCAGCCAATCCGCTTCCCTTATTCCTTTATTTTGCCGTGCCACGCGCGAATTTTTTCAGGTAGACGCGACCTATTTCTGGCAAATAGCTACTCGGGAAGAACTTATCGGCGCGGAAGCAGACGGTTGGCGGGCGGACGACTTTCGGGGGCGCAAGCTAAAATCCGATCAGGGCGCGGTGGTTTGGGAGGCAATCCGCTCCCGGCGTGCGGTTTATGTAAACCATCCGTCAGCTTCAAAATTTCCCATGGCGGCGGAGTTCCAGGCCAAGTCTTTGATGGCGGTGCCGCTGGTGGTTTCTGACCAGGTAATCGGCGCGGTAGCATTTCTCCATACATCCGTTTCCGAGTATTTCAACGAAGACCTTGCCGCCAAAGCGACAATCGTTGCCGGGCAACTGGGGAGCCTCCTCGAAGCCCGCCGGCTGACGCAAGTTTCGCGGGAAGAACATCGGCGCGCTGAAATTCTTGCCGAGGTTGCGCAGGCCCTTCACGCGGTCCCGGATGCTTCGGCGGTCATGGAAGCATTGGCCGACCGCCTGCGAAATTTGTTGCGCGCGCGCCTGGTCTGCATCCTGATGCGTGAAGAGAAAGGCTTTCAGCTGCGGGCGGTGGCGGCAGAATCGTCGCTGCTGGCCAACCTGGTACGGGCACGCTACGAGCCCAAAGGTTTGCAGTTCGCCGGCGACCTCGCTTCCCGCGCAATTGCGGCTGGTGAATCGATTACGGTTGACATTGATCCAGCAAGCCACGGTCTCGGCGATGTGCTCCCGGCGGGACCGCTCCTGGCGTCGCCTCTGCGGACCTCGCGGGCAAAAGGCGCGGTCCTGATTTATCCACGTAGCGAGGGCGCTTTCAATTCAGAAGAGAAATCCCTGGTTGCGGCCGTTGTGGGATTTGGCGCGGTGGCCATTGCCAATGCTGAACTTTATTCCACGGCCAAGGCGCAAGCCCAGGAGATGCATCAATTGCTGGAAGTCTTTTCTGAGCTTGCTTCCATCGGCAATCTGGATGAGTTTATGCGGCGGTTCACCCTGCATGCGGCTGACTTTTTAGGCTTCGGCCGGGCATTCATTGCGCTGCGCGAACAAGGCGCTTTTCATGTCCGCTGGAGCTCCAGCAACGGAAAATCAGGCCCGGTAAATTCGCTTTTTCCCGAGGGAGTTGCCACCCGCACCTTGCTGAACAAAGAAGCGTTCTGGTCGGATGATGCCGCTACCGTGCCCGGTTCGGCGACGGATTTGATTTCCAAGTACAACGTCAAACAGATCCTTACCGTGCCGCTGTTAGGCGCGAACGGCGATGTGTTGGGAATGTTTGGCGTGCTGGATAAGCTGGCCAGCGCCTCCATTTCACAAGAGGACATCCGCCGCGCGCGGGCATTGTCCGCCCAGGCGGCGGTTGCCCTTGAGGCCACGCACAATCTGCATTTGGCGCAGCAGCACCGGCGGCGCGCCGATTCGCTCATGCAGCTCGCCTTAGAACTGAATTCCTCCGTCCGTCTGCCGGAATTCGCCAAACAATTTGTGGCCCGCGCAATAGAAATGACAGGCGCGCGTGGAGGCGCGCTAGTGGTCAAACAACGTGAATCTCTGGAAACTCTCGTGATCGAGAGTAAGGGCGGCTCGATCCAGATTCCGCAAGAGAAAAAAGAAGAATTTGGGGCCGCCATCGCCCGCAGCTTGGCCAAGCCCTCCGCGACAATCATTTCGTCTTCCGCGCCGCAGGTTTTGGGTGACCCGCTGGCCTCAACCCTCGGATGGAATGAACTTACTCTCGTCCGGCTGGACTCGGCTTCCGGAGAGGTCATGGGCGTGCTTTGCCTGGCAGACCGGGAGGCACATCCGGGTAGTAACAATGCCCCGACGAATGACGACGAGCCGCTCCTTCATGCCATCGCCAGCCATGCCTCCGTAGCACTCCAAAATGCGCGTCTTTTCAGCCGGATGGAACAAGCCAACCGGCATTGGATTGAGATCTTCGACGCCATTTCCGACTTCATTGTGGTGCACGATGTTGCCGGCGACGTCTTGCGGGTGAATCGCTCTCTGGCGGATTTTATCGGTGTGCAGCCGCAGCAACTCATCGGCGTAAATATGCGCGCTCTGCTTGCCCTGGGCAAAGATGCTCCCGTATACGCTTGCCCGTTTTGCAAAGGCCTGGATTCTGCTTCGGATGAATATGTTCATCCTGTACTGGAAAGGACCTATCTGGTCTCAACCTCGCGGGTCCACGCTGCGAGCAGCGACGGGCTGCAAACCATTCATGTTCTGAAAGACATCACCGACCGCCGCGAAGCGGAACGCCGCTACCGGGAGCTCTTCGACAATATTCAGGAAGGCCTTTTCTTTTCCACTCCCGAAGGCCAATTTATTGAAGTTAACGATGCTCTTGTGCGCATGCTCGGCTACATGGCCCGGGAAGAACTTTTGCAGGCGCGGTTGAACGACCATGTGTACTCGTCGCGGGAGAATTACGAGCATTTTTCGCAGCAGATGCGCGAGCACGGAGTCGTCCGCAATCATGAAGACACCCTACGCCGCCGCGATGGCTCCGTGGTCCATGTGCTGATCAACGCTTTTGCCGTCCGCGACCGGCAGGGACAGATTCTGCAATACCGGGGCGTCATGCTCGACATCAGCGGCCTCAAGAACTTCCAGGCGGAGTTGCAGCGGGAGCGTGACTTCTCCGGCAAAATCCTCAACAACACGCAGAGCCTCATTCTTGTCGCCGATACCGCCGGGCTTATCAGTTATGCAAACCGCCGCTGGCACGAATTGGGTTATGAGCACCGGCATATTCTGGGCCGCCCTTTGCAGGAACTGGTATCTGCGCAGCGGAAAGAAGCTCTGGAAGAAGCGTTTCAGTCGGTGCTCGCAGGGCAACAGGTGGACAATCTGGATTTACAGGTCCTGCGCGGAGACGGCAGCATTGGCCAATTCTCCGTCAATATGAGTCCCATGCGCGATGAACTGGGCGGCGTCGCCAGCCTGGTCGTTGTCATGACGGATGTGACCGATGCCGCCATGTTGCAGGCCAAGCTGGTCCACGCGGAAAAGATGGCTGCCGTGGGGCAACTGGTTTCCGGCGTGGCGCATGAAGTCAATAATCCCCTCACCGCTATTCTCGGGTTTACCGACCTGCTGATGGAAAATCCGGAACTGCCGGAGAGCGCGCGCCGCGATCTTCGCGTGGTATTGCAGGAGGCGCAAAGGACCAAGCAGATTGTGCAGAACCTCTTGAGCTTCGCCCGGCAAATGCCACCACAGCGCAAGCCCGTACAACTCAATGTTATTCTCCATCGCACGGTCCAGCTTCGCGCCTACGATCTGCAAAATCACGGTGTGCAGGTCATCGAACAATTCGATCAGCACCTGCCTTATGTAATCGGCGACTCTCATCAATTGCAGCAGGTGTTTCTGAACATCGTCAACAATGCCTACGATGCCATACAGGAAACCGGACGGCCTCCGCGCATCGAGATCATGACGGCCCGTTCCGGCGACACTGTCGAGGTTTCATTCCGCGACAATGGAGAGGGAGTTTCCAATCCCGAACGCATTTTTGATCCGTTCTTTACCACGAAGGAAATTGGCAAGGGAACGGGCCTGGGGCTGAGTATTTGTTACGGAATCATTCGTGAACATGGCGGCGAAATTTTGTGCCAAAACAACGCTGGCGGGGAGGGCGCAACATTTATTGTTCGTCTGCCTGCCGCCTCGGAACTGGCCTCTCTGGGCGCCGCTGCCGGAGTTCTAAAGAGATGACATCACCTGCAATCAAACCTTCTTTGCTGCCGCTGCTGCTGATTGAAGATGAACCGGCCGTGATGGCCTATGTGCGCGCCGCGCTTGAGCGCAGCGGTTATACGGTTGCCTGCGCTGAATCAGGGGCGGAGGGTCTGCGCTTGCTGGCCAGCGGAGAATATACCGGAATTGTTTCCGACATGCGTACGCCCGGCGGGGTGGACGGCGCCGATGTCCATGCCTGGATCATGGAAAACCGGCCTGAGTTGGTTTCCCGCCTGGTTTTTATTACCGGGGACCTGGCCAACGAAGAAACGGTGGAGACATTGCGCCGCACGGGCGCTCCTTGCGTGGAAAAACCTTTCCGCGTGCAGCAATTTATAGAGGTTGTGGAGAAAACCATGGGGAAGGCGCGGTGATAGACAAAATCAATAGCCGCGAAGATATGCGGATTCGCCTGCTGATTGTGGACGACGAAGAAAGCATCCGCAGGCTTTGCGCTACGGTCGGGGAATCGCTCGGATTCACGTGCATTGAGGCGGGCAGCGGGGAAACCGCGCTGGCGCTGCTGGAAGAGCAGCCCGCGCACATGGTTTTAACCGACATGGTCATGCCCAAAATGTCCGGTCTGGAATTTCTCGAGCGCGTCAAAAAAATGCTGCCGCGGACCGAGATTGCCGTCATGACGGGGCATGGTTCGGTTGAAACCGCGGTCCAGGCCATGAAGCTCGGCGCCTATGACTACATCAGCAAGCCGTTTTCTCCCCTGGAAGAATTACGCCTTTTTCTGCGCCGCATGGCGGACAAAATCCGCCTGGTGGAGGAAAACCAGTTCCTGCGCGAACGCATGGAAACGGAAACCAATTTACATGGGATCGTGGGAACCTCAGCCAAAATTCAGGACGTGTTGCGTGTGGTCTCGCGCTTGAAAGATACGCGCACTCCTGTTCTTATCACGGGAGAAAGCGGCACAGGGAAAGAACTTGTTGCCCGCGCCATTCACTTCCGCGGAGAATTTTCTAATCGTCCTTTTGTTGCGGTAGATTGTGGATCGCTCGTTCCTACTCTCATTGAAAGCGAGTTGTTTGGCTATGAAAAAGGCGCTTTCACCGGCGCGGTCCGTTCCAAGCACGGTCTCTTTCAATCCGCGAATGGCGGGACCATATTTCTCGATGAAATTGGCGAGTTGCCGCTGGAGATGCAGGCCAAACTTCTGCGGGTTTTGCAGGAAAAAGAAGTGCGTCCGGTGGGCAGCAATCAAAAGTTCAAAGTAGATGTGCGCGTAATCGCCGCTACAAATCGCAACCTTGAAAAGGAATACCAGGCAGGAACGTTCCGAAAAGACCTGTATTTCCGCCTGAATGTGGTTACCGTCCAGCTTCCCTGCTTGCGCGAGCGCCGCTCGGATATTCCATTGCTGGTGAACTGGTTCCTTGACCGTTGCGCCCCTGGCGAGTCCATTCAGGTGACACACTCCGCAATGAAATGTCTTCTCCAATACGACTGGCCGGGCAATGTTCGCGAACTCGAAAATTGCATGGAAAGAGCTGTGGCCCTCGGCGACCGCAAATTGATAGATGTAAATGACCTTCCTCAAGGCATCATTGCCGCCGCCTCTCCCGACGCCAACGGCGATGCCACTTCCGGGCTTACCACCACCGACCTCGAAGATATCGAGAAAGCCACCATCCAGCGGGTATTTGACCAGGTAAAGGGCGATAAGTCCTTGGCCGGAAAAATGTTGGGCATCAGCCGTGCCACTCTCTACAGGAAATTGAAGCGCTACAACATCGGCAGCCGGGAAGGCATGACATCAACGAGCCAGGCACTGCAATAGTTTGGTTAAGCCAAATCTCGTGAGATTCCCGTGTCAAACTGAGACATGCCTGATTTTTCCCGCAAGGCTGTAGATTTACGGAGCCGTTTCTACAACAAAAACAACCACTTACACAATCTGCCCGGGGCTGCTTGTTTGGCCGCTATCGTGCTTTCACAGGAAAGGTACGCGGTCTGGTTGTACCAACACCATGCTAACCGGCAGGAAGCGGCAGCCAGACCGCGTTGATTCTCCCGAAAACTGAGGAGTACCCGTGCACCTACAGGCCACAGCTTCCGCGCGCGCGCCGCGCGAGAGTACGACCTCCAAACTAGCCAAGTTCTTTCCCAATGCTACCCCGGTGCGCATTCCTGTTCGGCTCACGCGAGTTGCCGATCATAGCGGCATTGCCAGCGAGAGCACTGTCATTGAATATGGCACTTCGAATGAGGTCCTTTTCGCTTCTACTTTGCCGCTCGAATTTGCGGACCTGCTGCG
>JAICKN010000156.1 GCA_025927855.1 Terriglobales bacterium | reverse complement strand
CATCACGGATTACGACGACGAAGAAGTTGCCCGGAAGATGTCGCTGACCACCAGTCTTGCCTGCCTGGAGTGGGAAAAAACCAAAATCAATTTATTGGATACGCCTGGCTTCAACATGTTCGTGCATGAAGCCAAGATGGTGTTGCCGGTGGTGGATGCGGCCATTGTTGTGGTGGACGGCGTTGCTGGCGTGGAGGTGGTCACGCAGCGGGTGTGGAATTATTGCCAAGAATACAACACGCCCCGGCTGATCGTCGTCAGCCGCATGGACCGCGACCGCGCTGACATGGACCGCGTGCTGGACTCGGTGACCAATGCCTTTGGGCGGAATGTGATTCCGATCGAGCTTCCCATTGGAAGCGAAAAAAGTTTGAGCGGGGTTGTGGATTTGGTCCGCATGAAGGCCTACAGCTACGAGCTAGGCGGAAATGGAAAGGGGAAGCCAATCGAGATTCCCGCGAATTTGAAAGAACGCGCGCAAGAAGCGCATGAGCGGCTGGTGGAACTGGTGGCCGAAGGAAACGACGCGCTCATGGAAGAATTTTTCGAAAAGGGCACGATTCCTGAGGAAGACCTGATCCCAGCGCTGCATAACGCCATTCGCGAAGACAAAATCTTCCCGGTGATCTTCGGCTCTGGTCTGGGCAATATTGGCACCGACCGCGTGATGGATTTTATTGTGGATTACACGCCCGCGCCCTCCGAGCACGAATGGGTGCAGGGCGAGGCGTCGGCCTCGGGCAATGGCAACAACGAAGCCCCCCGGCGGCACGAGACGGACGCCGAACCGGTGTCGCTGTACGTCTTCAAGACCGTGTCGGACCCATTTGCGGGGAGAATTTCTTACTTCAAAGTGTTTTCGGGCGTGTTGAAGAACGATGCTGCTGTGCAGAACTTTACGCGCGGAACGCAGGAAAAGTTTTCCCACATCTCCGTGATGCAGGGGAAGACAGCCATTCCCATCAATGAGCTGCACGCGGGCGACATTGGCGCGGTTGCCAAGTTAAAAGACACACTAACCGGAGATACGCTTGGCGACAAGTCTGCCCCCATTCAATATCCGAAGGTGAAACTGCCCGAACCCGCGATCACCTTTGCCATTGAGCCGAAAACCCGGGCCGATGAAGACAAGCTGGGCCCCGGCATTCATAAGCTCATGGAAGAAGATGCCATGCTGCGTTTTTTCCGCGATCCCCAGACCAACGAATTTTTAATTGCAGGGACCGGCCAGCAGCATATTGAAGTAGTGGTCGCGAAGTTAAAAAAGCGCTATCACACGGAAGTGAATTTGAAAGCGCCGAAAGTTCCGTACCGCGAAACCATTCGCGGCAAGGCTGACGTGCAGGGCCGCCACAAGAAGCAGACGGGCGGGCACGGCCAGTACGGCGATTGCAAAATCAAAATGGAGCCGCTGCCCCGTGGCGGGAACTTCGAATTTGTGAACGATATTTTCGGGGGCGCCATTCCGAAGAACTTTATTCCTCCCGTCGAAAAGGGGATTAAAGACGCCGCCGCGCGCGGCTATCTTGCCGGGTATCCCGTGGTGGATTTCAAAGTTATCCTCTACGACGGTTCCTACCACGATGTGGACTCGAACGATCTTTCATTCCAGATGGCGGGGCGTATTGCGTTCCGCAAGGCCATGGAAACGGCAAAGCCCACGCTGCTCGAACCGGTAATGAGCGTAGAGATTACAGTTCCCGATGAATTTGCCGGCTCGATCATGGGCGATCTCAATAGCCGCCGTGGGCGCATTCAGGGCATGGACAACAAGGCCGGCAACACGGTCGTTAAGGCCGAAGTGCCAATGGCTGAAATGCTTACCTACGGAGTGGACCTGACCGCGATGACGCAGGGCCGGGGCAGCTTCAGCATGGAGATGAACCACTACGATATTGTTCCTGCGCAATTGCAGGAAAAGATTATCGAGAAGTACAAAGCCGAGCGCGGCGAAGTGACGGATGAGGTGGCATAGGGGATTCAGGATCGAGACTTATTAAGTCCCAACGTATTGATCGTGGAGAATGCTGCACTGAGAAGACCACAGACCAAATGTCCAATTGCAAGGGCATAAATTATTGGCATCCACAATTGAGAGCGTTGGCTCATCGCGAATACAGTAAAAGTATTCGCTTGCCATCGCTCCGCCACCGCATAATCATAAAATTAGGATAAGAAGCGCGTCCATTGCTGGACCCACACGGCTGATGCGTCCTTTGATGCTGGACCATCCAATTTGTGCAATAAAGATATCGGCCCCTGGCAGAACACGATCGCCAAAGATTTTTTTTTACGGCGGGCGGCGAAGTCCGGCCATTTTACCGGTTTCTGGGCCTGCTTCTCCGGAACATGTGGGCGATAACGCGGTCGCGCTTGCGGAGTTCCACCGTGTTCCCCTGTCTCAGTCACGCCTTCAGGCGGCGGGTATCACGAAGCTGGCGGATGTTAACAGAATGCATAATCGCAATGTGACACATTTCTGTATCACATTCCAAGGGCAGGATAGAGAACGCAATTACGCCTAAATCTGTCCGTTAGCGGCGATTTCGTGGAGCGTGCTTAATGCTGCCCGGAGGGGGATAGAGACATGGACGATTTCGTCGGAGTCATTCACGTCCAGATCTACTGATCCGCCATCTTTTCTAATAAGAACGTGCTCGTGGGGGTCTGCCACTTCCACGAGCACGCCATCGGGGCACTCTTCTAAGGCTGGAAGAGCAGCGTCAAATAACGGCATGTAAGGCTGCAACTGCTCCGACGCCTGAGCAAGATGGTTATTTGGAATGACGGCCAAAGTGGCTGGAACAATGGCGGCAGGAAGAATGAGTGAGATGTTCGTGCCGTTCGCCCGCTTCTCGTGGACTTTGATGGTCATGAATCCTTCGCTGCACAGCATCGCGCCGCCGACGACTGCTGTTCCCATCAGGCCGACCCCTATTTTGGCGAGAAGAATCATACGTTCCTCCTGTGAAGTTTGCGTTCGTCGTGCTTAATCCGCTGAGCTGCTTGAATCTACCCAAATGCGGACGTTTTCATTTTTACCCACGACGCTGACCAGGGTCACGTCGCCTGCATTTTCGAGGGCCCTGATTCCGGCTTCTATATTGAGTTGATTGTCATTAACATCGGACGAGAGCGCCTGTGCTACCTCCCATGGAATCGTAACGTCCACGTTTTCCTTGCTGCGCTGGTCAACCACGTGGACGACCAGCATTCCATGTTCTTTTGCGACGCGAACGTTATTGTCTTTCTGCTGGACGGTCACGAATTCGCCTTCTGGCGCCGTCTTCAGCGCCTCCAGAATTTGCGGCAGATTTACATCGTCAGTTTTAAATTTACCAATGTGAACTTTGCCGTCGTGCAACTCGCCTTTGTTGATGGCGGGAATGATTTTTTCAGCGAGCGAAAGCGGAACATTCACGCGGACGATTTCATGCGTTACAGGGTTGTTGACCCGAACATGCAAGTAGCGGGTTGTGGTTAGGGCGAAGAGCATGGTTCCGGTCAAAAGCAGCGCACAAATCGGCAGGGCGTATTTCAAAGTTTTCATGGCAATCCTTTCGCCGGATCGCACAAGGTGTCCGGTCTGCGGAGGCGGGCCTCCGGGTTCATGAACAGGTACGCAGGGGGCACGGGGAAAGTTCCGTCATTTTTTGACTGGTGGGCCGAGCAGGGACGGTTAGGAACAAGCCTATAGGATCTCCACTTTGCCATCTTTGCCCATGTCGCGCTGCAGACGGCGGAAGGCCTCCGGCAGCGCAGGCAACAGGTCGGTGGCGGTGAGGGAGTGCTCTCCCATGGATTCGCAGGCCACGTCTCCGGCTAGTCCATGCAGATAGACTGCGGTAATCACAGCCTCGAATGTCCTGGAGGGATGTTGAGCCATAAATCCCGCGACTATGCCCGTAAGAATATCGCCGGTACCGCCCGTCGCCATGCCGGGATTCCCGGTGGGATTGACCCAAGTTGTGCCGTTCGGAGATGCGACCAGGGTGCGGTCGCCTTTAAGCACGACAATGACAGCGTGCTCACGAGCGAATGCCCGGACAATTCTTAAGCGGTCGCGCTGCACTTCCGCCACCGAACATGCTGCCAGGCGCGCCATTTCTCCCGGGTGAGGCGTAATGACGAGCATTCTATTTTTCCCATTCAGCTCCGAGCTTCTGCCCTCGAAAGCATTCAGGCCGTCGGCATCGAGAACCATGGGTAGCTCATATTTCCTCAATATGCTCCGCACCAGTTGCGAAGTTTGCGGATGGCGGGAAATTCCCGGCCCGATCGCCAAGACAGTCTTGCGCTTCGCCAGATCATCGAACCTGCCATTCTCGAAGTCCTCGAGCGAGATGCTGCCACCTTCCGTTTCTGCCAACGGCTCGGTCATCAATTCGGGATGAAATCCAGCAACCGTAGGCAATGCGGATTTGGCGGTTGCAATTGTCACGAGGCCAGTTCCCGCGCGGAGCGCGGCCATTCCGGCCATGGCCACTGCGCCGGATTTTCCGAGCGAGCCTCCGAGCGCGAGCACGTGGCCGTACATTCCTTTATTCGAATCGCGGGGGCGAGGAAGCAGCAGTGGAGCTAAATCCGCAGGCGTAGTCAAATGCAAATCAAGGGAAGAGACAATGGCTTCAGCCGGCGAGCCAATAGGCGCAATAACAGTCGGGCCGACGGCCAGATTGCCGAATACATGCGCGGGTCGCGGGGCTGTGAACGTCACAATGGCATTCGCCCGCGCTACTAGGCCCGGCTGTTTGTCCATCATGTCTGCATCTGCGCCTGAGGGAATATCCACGGCGATGACGGGCGCAGGAGCGCTATTCAGCAGGGAAATAGCCTGTTCGTACAAACCTTTTACAGGCGGCTGGAACCCTGTGCCCAAGATGGCATCGAGCAGAACGTCCGAGCGAAATATCTCCCGTACTGGCGCGCTTTGCAGCTCTTCTGCGGATCGCACGAGTACCGGCTTGGTGGGCAATTTGGCGAACATCGCCGCCGCATCTCCGCGCAGGTCGTGTGAAGATGCAAGCAGAATTAGCGAAACGTGTTTACCCGCTTCATGTAACTTACGCGCGGCAACAAATCCATCGCCTCCGTTGTTTCCTTTGCCGCAGATTACCCCAATGCGCCTCGCCGCCGAGTAGCGGGCAAGTACGAATTCCGCTACTGCCGTGCCTGCGTTTTCCATTAACGCCAGCGATGGCACACCAAAGCGCTGAGTAGTGTTCCGGTCAATCTCGCGCATCTCGGCGGCAATAACGATTTTCATAATTCTCACTGCGCAGCAAAGAATTTGGCTGCGCCCTCCGCCATCTTATCCTGACTAAAAACCGTGATCCAAACCACAACTAAAACCGTTACGCAAATACGTTTTAGAAATCATGCTTCAAAATTGGCGCAGGAAGTTCACCAACTGTGTTTCCGCCCAGAACGTGTCGTCGCCATTCGCCTTGGCGCCATTTGGAGCGGCAATAAATGAGCAGTGGCCGCCATCCTCGGTTTCTACAAAAGTGATATGAGGATTGGCCAGAATTTTTGCGCGAGTTCCGGGTGTAATGCGAATAAAAGGGTCATTTATGGCCTGCAAAATCAGGGTGGGCCGCGTGATCCGCTCGACTACATTCGAGGCGGCTGCCCGGGCGTAGTAGTCGGAAGCCCCTGCGAATCCGCAATAGTGAGCGGTGATCCTGTCGTCAAACTCGCGCAGGCTGTGCACGCCTTGCAACCGCGAAGGATCGAAGACATCGGGAAATAACCGCGCCTTCTCCCGAAAGCGTTTGCGCAACTTCCACATAAAATATTGCTCGTACAAAAAATTTTGCCGCTCGTGCAACGCGTCCGCCGAAGCCGCAAGGTCCATGGCGGGGCAAACCGCGGCCGCCGCACGAAATTGAGCAGGCCCTGCATCGCCCCATTCTCCGGCAAGTTTTAGAACAAGGTTTCCTCCCATGGAAAAACCTGCGAGCGCAAAGCGGGAAATATGATCGCGCTCAATCAGGTGGGTGGCGACCGCGGCAATATCCTGCGAAAGGCTGGAATTATAAAGCGTTGGGGAAAGATGTTCGGTGCCGCCGCAGTTGCGTTGGTTCATGCGGACCACATTCATTCCGGCGCGCAGTCCCTTTGCCCCAATCCCGCGCATATATCCGGAATCGCTCGAACCTTCGAGGCCATGCACGATGATGATGGTCATTGCATCGCGGCGCGCCGGCAGCCAATGGCAGTGACACAATACCTGCGCGCCTCCTACCTCTACGAAGCGTTCTTCTGCGGGAGGCAAGGCGGCGCGCCCGTTCATGCAAAAGCTGGCTAAGGTTTGAATGTGGCCGCCGCGCAGGCCGCGCCGCGAACGAAATGCCGGAATATTTACTGGTCCCGTGGTTGGCTCTGCCACATTTTGATTCTAAGCTGTTTAAGGCTTTAAGAGATCGAAAGCAGGCAGAAAAGTAACGCAGCGAAGAATGTTTTGACGCCTACTGTATGGGCTGATTGTTGGGCGTTGATGGACTCACAGGATTGTTGCCATGATGCAACAGCCAGATGAGGACTATGCCGCCGGCCGCAGAGCCGCCTATTTTTGCCCAGGGGGAATCGAGGGTAGCGTGATCGCCCGGCTCAACGATTCCTTTCTTCTTGCGCTCGATCGCGTAGATAGTCTGCTCGCCCGGCATTACAGTTACAGTGCCGTGGCTATCGGTGACGTTTAGCTTTCCATCCCCAGCGAGAATGCGGACTTCGTCTTCGGTTTCGCGCACTTCAAAACGGGTCCATTCATTGCTTGCGGGAACAATGGTCACAATTGCCGCGTGTATGGTGAAAGCATTTCCCGTATCCACGGCAATGGCGCCGCGTTTCAGGTCCAGGCGGCCGCTTTCAAAACGCAACGACGAGTCAGGGGCGACCATCAGGTTCAAGCCGCTGCCTTTAATATTTGCGAATGAATCGCCGTTGGTCTGCACCATATCGCCGGGAAGGACCGCGCTGTCGCCCGGAATGCCACTGCCGTTCAGCCATACGGAGCCTTTGACGTAAACCATCGCGCCCGTATCGGCGGAGGCTGGGCCGCTGGAAGATGCTGTGCCGGAGGGCGCTCCACCGGATGAAGCTGTGACCGGGGTTGTGAGCAGCAGCAGGAGGAAGGCAGTGACGGCGCTGCCGCGTAAAAACGGGAGCCCGTTGAGACACCGCCGAACCTTCCTGAAAGACAGGATTCGCATACGAACACAGAACAATCCGAAAATATCCAGTTTGATTATGCCAACGCCGCTGGTATGGAACCATTCCCTAGCGTGGTTCCCTGGGCCGCTGTACTTTTGCCGGGCAGATTAGGTTCAGCGGGATGATTGTTCGGGGGACGGGCTGCCTTTGTCCTTGCCCGGTATGAGACGATCTGCCATCAGACGATCTACCATCGGGCTATTCACTATGGGATGTCCCGCCTTGAGATGCGCCGCGTTTTTTCCGGATCTCTTCCAGGCGCGTGCGAATTCGCTGTTCGATTCCTTCTGTAGTGGGATGGTAGTAGGTGCGAGTGCGGAGATTCTCGGGAAGACATTGCATGTCAGCAACTTTGCTTTCGAGGTCATGCGCATATTGATAGCCTTCGCCATAGCCCAGGCCCTTCATCAGGCGGGTAGGAGCATTGCGCAGGTGCAGCGGGACAGGTTCGGCGGCGGTGCGTTCCACATCTTGCTGAACATCGCCATAAGCGGTATAGAGCGCATTCGATTTGGGCGCGACAGAGAGATAAACCACTGCCTGCGCCAGCGCCAAATTTCCTTCCGGCATTCCGATGAAATCCACGGCATCGCGGGCCGCCATGCAAAGCGAAAGAGCGCCGGGATCGGCAAGGCCGATATCTTCGACTGCCATGCGGACCACCCGCCGTGCGATGTAAAGCGGGTCTTCGCCCGCTTCGAGCATCCTGCCCAGCCAGTAAAGAGCGGCATCGGGATCGCTGTTACGCACGGATTTGTGCAAAGCGGAAATCAGATTGTAGTGTTCTTCGCCGGCCTTGTCGTAGAGAAGGATGCGTTTCTGCAAGGCATCCTGAACGATCTCATCGGT
>JAICKN010000309.1 GCA_025927855.1 Terriglobales bacterium | reverse complement strand
ATCCGCATCTACATCACCACCTTGTTCAGCGGATATTCCACAATCCCCTGCGCCTTGGCCTCTTTCAGCCGCGGAATCACGCTCCACGCGGCCGATTCTTCAATCACGGTATTCACCGCCAGCCAGTCCGGATCGCTCAAAGTGGAAACCGTTGGCCCTTTCAACGACGGCAGCACCGCCAGCACAGCGTCCAGATTTTCTTTGCGCACGTTCAGCATCAGGCCCACTCGTTCCTTGGCCGCCATGGCCCCTCGCAGCATCATGGCGAGGTGCTCGATTTTGCGGCGTTTTTCTGCATCCTGCCAGGAGTTTTTATTGGCGATCACCTGCGTATTCGATTCCATGAGCGTGTCAATAATGCGAAGGTGGTTCGCCCGCAGGGAACTTCCGGTTTCCGTAATTTCGACAATCGCGTCGGCCAGCGTCGGCGGCTTGATTTCCGTTGCGCCCCAGGAAAATTCTACTTTCACATCCACACCCCGGTCGCGGAAGTAATTTTTCGTGACGTTCACAAGCTCCGTGGCGATGATGCAGCCCTTGAGGTCCTCCGCCTTTTGGTACGAAGAACTTTCCGGCACGGCCAGCACCCAGCGGACTTTGTTGCGGCTCTGCTTGGCGTAAATGAGATCGGCAACCGTCTCTACTTCGAGTCCGCTTTCAACCACCCAATCTTGTCCGGTGAGCCCGCAATCAAGCGCGCCGTGCTCGACGTAACGCGCCATCTCCTGCGCCCGGATCAACATGCACTCAATCTCAGGATCGCCCGTCGAAGCAAAATACGACCGCGAGCTGGTATTAATTTTCAATCCGGCATTGGCGAAAAGCGCGAGCGTTGCCTCCTGCAAACTCCCTTTGGGAATGCCGACGTGCAATTTCATCGCGCAGCCTCCTGCACGGCAGCTGGAACCTCGATATTTTTTGTGAAACAGGAGCGGGTTCCTTCGTGGCACACCAGGCCATCGCCTTCCACCTGCACTTTGAAGAGCAGGGCATCGTTATCGCAATCCGTGGAGGCCGAGAGCACCTTCAGCCGGTTGCCGGAAGTCTCCCCCTTCATCCAAAGCTTGTTGCGGGTACGGCTGTAGAACGTTACGTAGCCGCTGCTCAACGTGCGCGCATACGACTCGGCGTTCATAAAACCGAGCATGAGCATCTCTCCGTTCTTGGCGTCTTGCACCATCGCGGGCGCCAGTCCACCCATTTTGTCGAAGTCAATTGTTGGTTCCATCATCTTTCCTTTTCGCGAAAACTGTAAATCATTGCAGATAAACAAAAAGCCCGCTGACGTTTGCGTCAGCGGGCCTGAAAACTTGTGTTGCCGATACTCAGCTACACCGCCGCCAACGCGTCCTGCGCGTGATGATGGCGATGATGGTGCCGGGTCGACATGAAGAAATAGATTACTGGACTGTATTCAGGCTGTCAATTGCGAAGTGAAGGGAAGTAGATCATAGGACCTACCTCCCAACTCAAAGTAACCGCTTCTACTTTTTCCTCGTTCTGCGACGCTTCATTGGCTTCGCCGTTTTCGCAGCGGGCTTCTCCCTACCGCCGATCAGCGTCAGCGAATCCTCGGCGTTGAATGGGAATTGCCGCACGGATTCCTGTCCGGTCGTGTTGAGCGTGATGTCCACGCGGCGGTTGCTCGCCAGAATAATCGTCCTGGCATGCGAGAGAATCCGCTGCTTTTCTCCTGGAGTCAGTTCATTATCCTGTTCCACTGAGCCTTTCACCTGGTCAGCCGTGAGGTTCTGTTCCGCGCCGAAGGCCTTGGTTTCAATGTTTGCCTCCGGAACTCCGTGTTGCACCAGGAAATTTTTGGTGCTGTTCACGCGGCGTTCAGAAAGCGCCTGGTTGTAGGCTGCACTGCCCCGCTTGTCGGCATGGCCTTGCAAAATCAAGTGCGCATCCGGCTTGCTTTCTAAGTATTGCCTGAAATCGCTGGCCAGTGTTTCGAGCGTGCGTTGCTGGCTGAGTACCAATCCGCCATTTGGATGGGCAACAGGCGGTTGTGCGGTTGGGAAGTAAACACTATGCAGTGCCAGCCGGGCTTCCAGGCGTTTTACTTCCGGCGAAACCTGTGGAGGCGGCGGGTTCTCCAAACTCACAGAGGTCGTCGCCTGCGTGCTAAGACCGCGCTGATCGCTGCACGATGCGCTTACGGTAACGGTTCCGGCCTGCGCCCCCGTCGTGTTTAGCGTCACGTTATTACCCGAGCCGCTGATCGTCCCGGAAGTTGTACTGAAGTTGCTCACCGTGACGGGCACGCCATCCGGGCTGGTGCAGGTACAGTTAATGGAAACTGTCGCGCCGATTTGCGCGCTGCTGGGACTTGCCGAGCAGGATGCGGTCGGCGGGTTCTTGGGCGGCTCCTTCAACGCAAATGTGGTCGAAGCGTCCGCGATGTTGTTCTTTTTCGCCTTCGGATCTTTT
>JAICKN010000067.1 GCA_025927855.1 Terriglobales bacterium | reverse complement strand
CTTTGCATTTCTTGCCATCTCCATTGCATTGCTCGGGCTGGGCGCGGGCGGCGTTTTCGCGCATCTGGCAAAGAGCTGGCTCTCCCGTTTTCCGCTCCGAAATTTGGCGGCCCGGCTCTCTCTGCTGAATGCGCTTTTGATTCCGCTGGTGCTGGAAGTTGTTCTTCACGTTCCGGTCTCGCTCGATCTTACCCGTTCCAATTTCCTGCGGCTGACGGCAATGTATTTGGCATCGGCGGTACCGTTTTTCATCACGGGCGTGGAGTTTTCCATCATCTTTGCGCGCGAAACAGATTTGATTTCGCGGCTCTATGGCGCTGACCTTACCGGAGGCGCGTTGGCCTGCCTGGCTGTTGTCCCTCTATTGAATTGGATAGGCGGGCCGAATGCGATTTTGGCCGCCGCCATCGCTGCTGCCGTTGCCGGCGCAATATGGAGCACCGGGGCAATGTGGAGGAATGGCCCGGCTTTGCGCAAGGTGGCTGCCGTATTTGCGCTGCTTCTTCTGTTACTGACTGTTGCCAACCACTCTGGCAAGCTGGCCGATATCGTTTACGCCAAAGGCAAACTGCGCGATGCCTCTTGGGTCGAGTTCGCGCGTTGGAACGCAATTTCGCGCGTGGAAGTGGACACGCAGGGTGGTGCCAAAGCTGTAGTCATTGATGCGGATGCTTCCACTTACATCATGAATTCCGACCCGGATCACATGGATCCGGTTTGGCGCGATAAGTTGATGTCGGCACCGCCCGCGCTCGCCAATGTTCTGCGTCCGCGCGGAGATTACGCCATCATCGGGCCCGGCGGAGGTGTGGACGTGCTACGCGCTGTGGCCAGCGGGAGCCCGAGCGTCACTGGCATTGAAATTAATCCCATCATTGCAAATACAATTATGCGCGGCCGCTATGCGGACTATGCCTACCACCTTTATGATCGCCCTCAAGTGCACATGCACGTCAGCGATGGGCGATCCTACATTCGCAGCAGCAAAGAACAGTTCGATGTCGTGCAAATGACGCTAGTGGACACTTGGGCCTCCACGGCTGCAGGAGCGTTCGCACTCAGTGAAAACAATCTCTACACGGTAAATGCGTTTCGCGAGTATTTCGAGCACCTTCGCCCGGACGGAATGATCGCCATCACGCGCTGGGAATTCCGCCAGCCGCGAGAGGCATTGCGCGTCGTCTCCGTCGCCATGGAAGCGTTGCACCAGCTTGGAATCCGCGACACGCGCAGAAATTTTATTGTTGTCTCAGAAGGCCGCCTGGATGAAGATGGGCGCCCTGTAGTAGTGCTCGCCAAGAAAAGCGGGTTCACTCCGCAGGAAGAAGCTGCCGTTGAAAATGATCTGGCGCATTATCCTCTTCTGCATTGCTTGTATCGCCCCTCAGAGCCGGCCGAAAATCCATTTTCAGCATTGGTTGCGAGCAATGATCCTTATGGGTTTGCCCAGCACTATCCATACAACATAGCTCCGGTTACGGACAATGCGCCCTTCTTTTTCTTTACCCTGAAGCTCCCGCAGATTCTGCACCATAAGGGCGTGGAAGCGGGGATCGATTGGAAAGTCAATTTGGGAGTTGCTGTCCTGGGCATGGTGCTGATTATTTCTGTGCTGGCGGTCCTGGCTTTTCTCATTGTGCCTCTGGCGATTAAAGTTGGCGGAGACCGCCAATCCATGGGCAGCATCCTCTACTTTGTTGCCATTGGCCTGGGATACATTCTGGTTGAGATCGCATTTATTCAGCGCTTCGTTCTTTTCCTCGGCCATCCCACTTATGCCTTGACCGTTGTGGTTTTCCTGCTGTTGCTCTCAAGCGGCGCTGGCAGCCTGATTTCCCGCCGTTGGATACGCGAAAGCTCGCAGCTCTGGAAGGTATTGGCGACAATCGTTTCGGCGTTGCTGATAACGGTGTTCTTCTTGCCTGCGGTGCTGAACGCCCTGGTCGGCATTGCTTTCCCACTGAAGCTGATCGTCAGCGGATGTTTGCTGATACCGCTGGGCTTTCTCATGGGCATGCCTTTTCCTTCAGGGCTCCGCGCGGAGGCAGCAAAATCAAATGCTGCGAATGCGGCCGCCATTGAATGGGCCTGGGCGATGAATGCAGCTTCCAGCGTGATGGGTTCGGTGCTCGCCATGGTGATCGCCATTCAATTCGGCCTGAATATCGCTTTGGGTTGCGGAGCCTTGGCCTACCTATTTGCGTTGCTGCTTGCCGGAACGTTGCATTCGAGGTCCGCAACCCGGCATCTCGGCGGATGAAGCGGATGCTTTCCTCTGCTATCATGCACACAACTCCGTTGTTGTGCTCCAATGGAGATAAACCTGATGTTCGTATCCGGGAGAATGCGTGCCTAGCCGGAAGCAGTTGAAGTGGTCTCAACTGAAAGTCGGGATTACGGTCCTCGCGGCCAGTATCACATTGGCTGTTCTGATTTTTCTGATGAACAGCACCAGCAGTATTTTCACCCACAAGATCAAACTGATTGCCTACTTCGATAATGCCAGCGGGCTTCGCACGGGCGCGCCGGTAAGGCTCGATGGCGTAGATATCGGCAACGTCGCCGGCATCCGGGTTGTGCCGGGCAAAAAATTGACGCCGGTCGAAGCTGTGATGAAGGTAAATACTGACTATAGCTTCAACCTCCGCACGGACTCGGTGGTTACACTTTCCACTGCAGGCGTTCTGGGCGAAACGTTTATTGATATTGACAGCTCGCAGGCCACCGGCCCTGAAGTCAGAGACGGCGCAACCTTGCAGGCCCAGGAAACTCCGGACATTCAGGACGTGGTGCGCTCCAGCCAGGGCACGTTGCAAAACATGGACGCGCTGCTGAAGAGGCTGGATCGCATCGTGGCTTTTGTTGAAAGTGGCCAGGGCTCGATCGGGAAGTTGATTTATGATCCCAGCCTCTACAACCGTTTGAATGGCACCGTAAACGAATTTCAGGGGCTGATGAACCAGGTAAGCCAGGGCAATGGAACGCTTGGCCAACTCATTGCCAAAGATGACCTCTACAAAAAACTGAATGCGAACCTCGATAAGATCAACCTGATCCTCGATAACTTGAATGCCGGCAAAGGCACAGCCGGGAAGTTGTTGCAGGACCCGTCTCTCTATAACAACGCCAATCAAACGATTGCAAACGTCAAGCAGATGACCGACGACATTAGCGCGGGGAAGGGCGCAATCGGCAAGCTGACCAAAGACCAGGAATTTGCCGACAAACTGCAAAACACTATGAACAAGCTTTCCGCCATTACCGATGAATTACAGGCCGGGCACGGTACTGCGGGAAAGTTTCTTAAGGATGAAACCCTCTACAACAATACCAATCAGTTGCTAACAGATACTCAGGACCTTATCAAAGCAATCCGTAAGAACCCCAAGAGATACCTGACCATTCACCTGAAGTTGTTCTGAGGATTTAGAGCGGGAAGAATTTTGGCCGGCGCTGTACCTGCAAGAAAAGGTCAAACCCACCCCAGGAGGGGCCCTACCGCCACCCCTGGGCAGGAGCAGTGGCTGCGGCCTGTTCATGCGCATGATAGCTCGAACGCACCAGCGGACCGGATTCCACGTGGCGGAAACCGAAACGCATGGCTTCATTTTTGATTTGCAGAAACTCTTCAGGAGTGTAAAAGCGCGCAATGGGCAAATGGTCCCGCGACGGCCGCAGATATTGGCCTACGGTCAGAATGTCTACTCCTCGCGTTCCCAAATCCCGGAACACCTCGATGAGTTCTTCCATGGTTTCGCCAAGTCCGGCCATTAGCCCGGACTTTGTCACTGTGCCCGGAGAAAATTGTTTGGCATTGGCCAGCAAATCGAGCGTGCGCTGATAACGCGCGCCCGAACGCACCGCCCGGTAAAGCCGGGGCACAGTTTCCGTATTGTGATTCAGAACCTCAGGCTTTGCTTCCAGCACAATGCGCAAGGCATCTTCTCTGCCTTGGAAGTCAGGAATAAGGACTTCGACTCTGCAATCGGGAGTCAGTTCGCGGATTGCTCGTATCGTCTCCGCAAAAATTCTGGCTCCGCCAACATTATCGTCATCGCGGTTCACGCTGGTAATGACCGCATGTTTCAGCCCCAGGGCCGCGACCGCTTCGGCCACGCGGCCGGGTTCGTCCCAGTCAATAGGCCCAGGGCGGCCTTTTGGCACTGCGCAAAAACCACAACGCCGGGTGCAAATATCTCCCAATAACATGAACGTTGCTGTGCGGTGGTTCCAGCATTCCCCGATATTGGGGCACTGGGCGGATTCACAAACGGTATGCAAACCCAAATTGCGGGCCAGCTTTTTCAAATTATGAAAATTCTCGCCAACCGGAGCCTTGGCCTTGAGCCACTCCGGTTTGGGTTGCCGCATAATCGGCCCGAGCTCGATTTGTACAAATTGTGGAGAACTCGCCATTTTTAATTATTTTACACGGCGAGAAGCCTGTGGATGCGAAGAGAACGCTGTCCTCGGCCCATCTGCGGCCAGCAAATATCGGCTTCGTAATAGATGCTTTATGATGGACTGGAGCCGTTTAGCCGCTTAAGCCATGAAGAATATTGGGATTCTGCTCTCCGGTCGCGGATCGAACTTTGAAGCCATTGCCCGCAATATTGCTTCGGGGAAAATTCCGGACGCAAAAATTGCCGTGGTTGCTTCCAACCGGGCCGACGCAGGAGGGCTCGCGATTGCGCAGAAACTCGGCATTCCTACTATCGTCGTCCCCTCCAAAGGAAAAGAGCGTAAACAGCATGACCAGGAGTTGTTCGAGGCTTTGCAGCCTCACAATCTTGACCTGATCTGCCTTGCCGGCTATATGCGCCTGCTCTCGCCCTGGCTGGTGCAGCAGTTTCCGCAGCGCATTCTCAATATCCATCCCTCCCTCTTGCCTGCATTTCCGGGGCTCGAGGCTCAGGAACAGGCGTTCGCTTATGGCGTAAAAATCGCCGGATGCACCGTCCACTTTGTGGATGAAGAACTGGACCATGGGGCCATCATCGTGCAGCGGGCAGTCCCAGTAGCCGAAAATGATGATGAGCACAGCCTTGCTTCGCGCATCTTAGAACAAGAGCACCTTGCGTATTCTGAAGCCATCAATATTGTGCTGGAAGGGAAGTTCGAGATAGTTGGCAGAAGGCTCGTCCGCGCCCATTGAAAGAATTCCGCCGGTGGAATGCTTATGTTCCCAAAGCTGGTTTTGAAAACGCTCATCCTCGCAGTTCTCTGCATAGGCCTGTACTCGCTTTGTGCGGCCCAGGAAGCTGGATCGCGTGACGTGACGGAAAATTGGCGCGCTCCGCAAGACCATCTTCTTATTCCTCCCGTGGAAATATGCCCGGAAATAAAGTCCACCATTGACGCACCGAAAAAGGAGGCGCCGCAAAACGACGGACCTCAAAATGGCAAACCGGAAATCGATGCGCCGCAAAGTGCGATTCCCAAAGCACGCTCCGGCGATCCAGTTCTTGCGCTGACGATTTCTGATCTTACCCCTCGCCAGCTTCATCCCGGCGAAGACTTCACCGCCACCGTACGGCTAAAAAACGTGAGCACCGCTGGAATACGTATCCCATGGCAGCCGGATGGAGAGCAGGTAACTCGCGAATCTTCCGATGGAAGCGAAGAAAAGTACGAAGTGGCAGACGTGAATTTCCGTATTGTGTCCGGAAGCCAAGGCAGGTTGCCGGTCTATTTGGAGTCTTACGGTGCATTATTCGCCCATCCACAAAATCGTGATAACTATAAGGAAATCCAGCCCGGCCATTGGGTGAATGTCAGGTTCAAGGGCACTGTTGCCTGCGGCCTCCCGGAATGTTCCGTCGAGATCCGGCCGGACGAGCACGCCACACTGACCGCGATCTGGTATCAACGGGTGCTCGTTCACAGCATCCGGGCATGTAACGAAAAGCACAGCAGCTTGCTGGTCCGGCAGCTCGATTCCACTCCTTTCCCGGTAGTGATTCAGCGAAAAGAAGCCAGTACCGGCGATCCTGCTCAGAAAAAGGAATCGCGGCAACCCTAAGCGGCAAACAGGAACGAAAGAAAAACATCATAGTTGCGATTAAGTTTTAGCCAAGCGTCTCGTTTATTATTTTTTAATTCTTTCGATTCTGACTGTTGTTAAAAGGCGTGCCATGTCCTTTTTGCGTTTCTTGATGCTGGTTTCGTTAGCGGTTTGGATCGGCGGTATTACTTTCTTCGCTTTTATACTTGCTCCGGCCGCCTTTTCGGTGCTTCCTTCCTTTCACATCGCCGGTATGATTGTCGGCGCAACGCTTGTCCGGCTGCACTGGATGGGAATCGCTTGCGGAGTGGTTTTTCTGGCCTGCTCGTTCATTGTCGAATGGGCAAACACCGGCAGGCTGCGCGTCTTTGCGGTGGGCAATGTTCTGTTTTACTTGATGCTCGCCCTGACCTGCATTTCTCAATTCGTAATCATTCCGAGGATGGAAACCATACGGACCTCTGTGGGTAATATCGAGGCCCTGGTTCTTACCAATCCTCTGCGCGTGCACTTTGACAAGCTGCATGCGGCTTCCGTCCGGCTGGAAAGTTTTGTTCTTATTCTCGGCTTGGCCGTGATCTACCTGACCTCGCGGGGACTCACTTTGCGCAGCCCGGTACGCAGCGGGTCGTCTGTAGAAGCGTGAATATTCCGAGGCGCAACTTCCGCATATTGATGGCGGTTTTGTTTCCGCCTGCATCTTCACGCAGGACCCTTCCCCGCCTGTTATCATCAATCTTCATCCTATGAAGACTGGCATTATTGGCCTGCCGCAGGTGGGCAAAACCTCTCTATTTCGCATTTTGACCAAGACGCATTTTTCCGAGCAGGCGTATTCAAATCCTCGCGAAGCGCATGTAGGCGTCGCCAAAGTTCCTGACAACCGGCTCGACCGCCTTGCCGCTCTTTATAACCCCAAAAAGCTGACTCATGCTTCGGTGGAATACGTTGACGTTGGCGCCATTGGGCAAGATGCGCTAAAGGAGACTTCCTACCTCGGCCATCTTCGCAACGTGGATGCGCTCGCCCACGTGGTCCGCGCCTTCGATGATCCTGCCATTCCGCACGTCGGCCCTTTGGATCCGCTCCGCGACATCAGGAACGTCGAATTTGATCTGTTGGTCAGCGATCTGGGCCAGGTGGAAAAGCGAATGGAGCGCCTGGAAAAAGATCTGAAGAAAATGCGTTCCGCAGAGCTCGAGAAAGAATTTGAATTAATCAAGCTCGCGAAGGCCCACCTGGAGGCGGAAAAGCCCCTGCGTGAAATGCAGATGACACCAGAGGACAAGAAGCGCCTACGCGGATTTATGTTTCTCAGCGAAAAGCCCATGCTCTATGTGCTGAATGTGAGCGAGAGCTCCGAACTGGGCAAAGAACTCGAAGACGCCACAGCCAAATATAAGCTGACGGAGTATGCCGCCCGTCCCAACGCCGGTGCCACCGCCATTTGCGGCAAAGTGGAAGCGGAATTGGCGGAGATGCCGGATGCCGAGGCGGCCGAATTTCTCTCCAGCTACGGTTTACAAGAAAGCGGCCTGAGCCGGCTGATTCGCAATACGTACACCTTGCTCGGCCTGATTTCTTTTTTTACTGCGGGAGAAGACGAATGCCGCGCCTGGACCATCCCTGTGAACATGCGCGCCGCTGATGCCGCAGGCGCGATTCATACCGACCTCTCCAAACACTTCATTCGTGCCGAAACCATCCGTTGGGACCAGCTATTGGAAGCAGGATCGGAAGCCAGCGCCCGCGCTAAAGGCACCCTGCGCCTTGAAGGCAAGGATTACATCGTGCAGGACGGCGACGTCATGCACATACGCCATAGTGGATAGGCCTTTTCCGGCGCGCAATCGTCCAAACTGCCGTACTCTCGTCCTATGCCTTCGGTCACCTGAAAACGCCTGCCCGAATGGGTAACATTGTTGGTGGCCGGCGTTGGACTTTCCGCTCGATCGCCAGCCCGGCCATGGGCAGGGCCGGAACACAAGGAACCATGAAAAAGTGGAAGCTTGACCGAATCATCAGTATCGCCACACTCGTCACTTCCGTGGCGGCGCTTGTCCTGGTGCTCAAAAAACCTGTTCCGGTTGCGGCCCCGCAGACTCCGGAACAAATCGCCGCCAATGCGCAATCATTCCAGCAAAAAATGGATCAGATTGAGCAAGCCTCACAGTCTTCCCAACCATCGCAGCCGCAAAGCGCCGATTCGGTTCTTGCTGCTGATTCGCAGACCAGCGCCGGTGAAGCCGCGCCCACTTCAACCTCGCCATCTCCTTCGCACCCTGCGGAAACCCGCCTTACCTCCGACGAAATCAACGCAGCGTTAACCCAGGCGCTGGGAGCCGTTGCCTCCGATGGCACAGGGCTCTCGCCCGGCACGGACGTTGGTTCCATGCCAGCCATCAAAGACCAGAAGGTCAGTTTTGATGGCGACCTGGTTCACGGGCAGTTCCTCACCACAATCGCGGGCAAGGATGTCTGGATCACTATCTCCGGCCACCTCGGCTCAAAAGAGGGATATGCCACCTTCGACCCTACGGAATTCAAGGTCGGTGACCTGAATATTCCCGTCTCTCTGGTGAATGGCCCACTGCAAAGAAAACTGGAAGAACAACGCGACCGCCTGAAGCTGCCCAATTCAATTGACGGCGTAAAGGTGGACAACGGCGAACTCGTGCTACAACAGAAATAATCTATACCCACCGAAACCTCACGACTCTTTCCCAGCAGACACAACCTTCGATTCCGCAATTGCACCCGAACGATTTTCGCTTTACTATCGCCATAAGTGCCTGACGCGCATCATTCCGCAGATATCAAAGAGCGCATCGTTTCCGCTGCGCCGGTCGAAGATGATTCTTCCTTTGAGCTGAAGCTGCGTCCGCAGCGCCTGGCTGAGTTCATCGGTCAGAATAAAATAAAAGAAAATCTGGCTGTCGCAATTGAAGCCGCCAAATCGCGCGGAGAGGCCCTCGACCACATTTTGCTCTATGGCCCTCCCGGCTTGGGGAAAACGACTTTGGCGGCCATCGTTGCCAACGAGCTTGGAGTCTATTTTCAGCCGACCGCAGCGCCTCTTCTGCAAATCAAAGGGGACCTGACCGCGATCCTCACCAACATCCGCGACAAGCAGGTTTTGTTCGTGGATGAAATCCACCGCATGCAGCCCGCACTGGAAGAAATTCTTTATCCCGCGCTCGAAGATTACAAGCTCGACATCATCATTGGCCAAGGCCCGGCCGCGCGCACTCACACGCTCGACATTAAACCGTTTACATTCATCGGGGCCACCACCCGCGCGGGACTGGTCTCCGCGCCGCTGCGGTCGCGGTTCGGTATTGTGCTCCGGCTGGAATTTTATACTCATGAGGATCTGCGCGTCATCATTGACCGCTCGGCTGAAATTCTGGGAGTAGAAATCAACGACGAAGGCGCGCGTGAACTGGCCAGCCGCTCTCGCGGTACTCCGCGAATTGCCAACCGCTTATTGCGCCGCGTGCGCGACTATGCGCAGGTGCGTGGCGCCGGAAAAATTGATCTGCCCACCGCGCAGGCAGCCCTGCAAATGCTCGAAGTAGACCGCCACGGTTTCGACGAGGTAGACCGCAAGTTGCTGCTCACCATTATCGAGAAATACCAGGGCGGCCCGGTCGGGGTGAATACTTTGGCCGCAGCCCTGGCCGAAGAACCGGACGCAATCGAAGAAATCTACGAACCGTTCCTCATACAGATCGGTTTTATGAATCGGACGCCGCGCGGACGGGTTGCTACTCAGCTTGCCTACGAGCACTTCGGTATCACGCCGAACCGCAAGCAAGCCTCGCTTTTTTAATTGGATACGGCTTTTTCCTGGCGGCCCGGAAATCCCTCGCAATCAACCGTCATTGGCCTTCGGTGACTTTCGCCGCCATTCCGGGCTTGCTATGTTTCAGCCCAGCAGGAACACGGAAAGGGCCTGCTCAAAATATGGCAAAGTCGGGGCATTCTCTGAAGATTTTGTACAGCGAAGGCAATGAACAGGTTCTCTCTTCACAATCGGCTGCAATGCAAAAAGCCGGCCACAAGGTAGAAGGCGCAATAGGCCGCCAGGCTTCACTGGCAGCCCTCAAAAACGGCAATTTTGATCTCGTGATTCTGGGGCCAACCTTGAGCCGCGATGACCGGCATCACATTCCTTACATGGTCAAGAAGGCGCAGTCCGGCACGCGAGTGCTTGTGCTCCACGCCGACGGTGGCCGCCATCCCTACGTAGACGCCAATCTTGATACAGGCCACAACGTGCAGGAGCTATTAGAAAAAATTTCTGCGATTCAGGCCGAAGAAGTTCTTATAGGGAAATAGTTCGCCGCGTTTGGCATTACCACGCATTTGTTGCGCGGCTTAAAGCCTTCCGTGTTTAATTGGCCGATTTGTTCGTTATAGTCCGAGGCGGGTCCGATCGCGCAGGATACCAGACAAGAACGCTGCGCTTCGTAGCTCCGGCGTGTCCCGCCGGCTTTTCGCGCCCCGGCTTCACTTAAACCGGAAACCCGGCTTCAATTCGCAGCGGTAGACTTTACTATCGTTTTCGGTCGTGCGCGCATTGCACTCCGCCCAGCTCAAAATAAGATCGGGACCAAGCGGAAAAATAATGCTTTCTCCGTTTACATCGGCCTGGATACTCACGCCGCCGGCGCTCGCTGGCAAAGTAAAATTCAGCGCCGGCCCAAAAATCACGGGATAAGATTCCCTGTTTGTATTGCTGATCATGGGATGCACGACCTCTGCTTCCACGAGGAACGTTGCCGTATCAGACCAATCAGTGGCGGAAACCTTCAATGTGGACCCTCTCTGTTCCTGCGTGCCAGCGTTGATTTCCGTGAAAGGACATGGCCCGGCGATGCAGGAGGCGCGGACATTGCGGAATTCATTTCCAGTTCCGGCATCCAGCGTGGCGGATCCCACTGCGGCCTTCCATTTTCCATCCGGAGAACAGGGATGCTTGCCATTACAGGGAACGTTCCCCTGGTTCACTACTTCGAATGCTTTCACCGCGCTGCCCACATTTACGGTGGCGGTTGCTTTTACAGAGTAGCGGACCACGATGTTGCCGATGCTCACGCGAGGGTGATTGGGTTGCAGAGAGGGCGGCACCGATGCCCGCGTGAGGCGGACAACATAAAGTTTGTCACCCGCATAGTCATGCACCATCAGGGGCTTGTAGCCAGCCGCTTCAAAGTTGAAGGTCAGCGCTTCCCCGCGCCGCACGTACTTCGGGAGCGTGATACGGAACGATCCCGACGAGTCGGATATAGCGCTATCGTTGACTGTGCCCACCACGGCAGATATCTTAACTCCCGCGATCGGCAGTTGTTTACGCGCATCCGTATCTTCCACCATAATCGCTCCCGCCAGCGTTAGGGGCTTCCTCTGTAAAACTCCGGAGAGAAGCACAACCGCTATAACGCCCAGAAGAGAGAGCAATACGAGAATGCTGATGTCTGATATCCAGGAACGCGCCATTGTCACTTCGCCGCTACGGACCTTGTTTGTGCTCGTCCGCTTGATTATCTTACTTTCCAGATCGAAACAGAATGGGACATTCAAATATTGCCGAAAAATACGCGCTGACCGTGAACGAAATTTGGTTAAGATGGTCAAGTACTCACGAACTATTCATTTTAATGAAGGGGAATGCCCGGAATGAGGTTGTCGCGCCGGGAGATGTTAAAGCATTTTTCCGGGGTGGCAGTATCCCTCCCTTTGGCGGGCTGGAGCCTGTCTACGGAGTTGTTTGCGCAGGACGCGCCTATAAAAACTTCCCCTCCCTCGCCAGCCGCGCTTTCTCCGCAGGATGACGCGCTGCTCGACGAAATTGAACGCGCGAACTTTTGTTTTTTCTGGGAACAGGCCAACCCGGCAAACGGCCTGGTAAAGGACCGGTGTGACGCGCGGACAGCCGCCACCGATACGACCAAGGTTGCCAGCATTGCTGCCACCGGCTTTGGCCTGACGGCGCTTTGTATCGGTGAGCAGCGCGGTTATGTTTCTTATCCAGAGGCCCGTGACCGCGCGTTGGCCACCCTGCAGTTCCTTTGGAAGAGCCTCTCCCATCATCGCGGTTTTTTTTATCACTTCGCGGATTTAAACACCGGCGAAAGAACCTGGGACTCGGAGGTCTCGTCGGTAGATACCGCGATCCTCCTCTGCGGCGTGCTTACCTGCCGCCAGCATTTTCACAATGCAGAAATTCAGCGGCTGGCGCTGCAGATTTTTAACCGCGTGGATTGGACGTGGCTCTCCGAAGACACCAACCTTCTGCCGCATGGCTGGATGCCGGAAATCGGCTTTCTCCCATACCGCTGGGATTATTACAGCGAGCTGATGATGATGTACCTGCTGGGCATCGGATCTTCCTCATATCCTCTGCGCCCGGATACTTGGAACGCTTGGAAGCGGACCATCTTCGAATATGACGGCATGCGTTACATTGGCTCGTTCGCGCCATTGTTTGTGCATCAGTATTCCCAGGCTTGGTTTGATTTTCGCCATAAACGGGACCGGTACGCCGACTACTTTCACAATTCCGTTATCGCCACGCGGGTGCATCGCCGTTTTTGCATAGAACTGGGCAAGCAATTCCCCGACTACAGCGAAAACCTGTGGGGAATCACCGCGTCCGACTCTCAACAGGGATACGTGGTCTGGGGCGGCCCTCCCGCCATCGGCCCGATTGATGGCACTGTGGTGCCGAGCGCCACCGGAGGCTCGCTGCCGTTTTTACCGGCGGAAACCTTGCAGGTGTTGCGCAATATCCGGCAACATTACGGGGCCGCCTGGAGCGGCTACGGTTTTGTAGATGCCTTCAATCCGCTTAAGAATTGGTACGACACAGATGTCGTCGGAATTGATACCGGCATCACTATGCTCATGGCGGAAAATCTGCGCACCGGTTTCGTCTGGAATACGTTTATGAAGAACCCCGAAGCGCAGCGCGGCATGCAACGCGCAGGGTTCCAGAACTATTAGAAGCAAATGCAGTTTGATATGCAGGTGCGTTAGTTTCCGGCCCGTAGCCTGACTCGAATAACCGCCGATGGCTGCCGGGATCCCCTCTTGGGCCACTACGTTTTCCCCGGCGACTGCACCCGCACCAAGTCGATATTGAGCTAGATATGGGAAGCAATGTTGGATTTTGACTTTTTTCATTAGGTAAATATCCCGCCAAAGTGCCGTCCGATCCCACAACGTAGCTCTTGACAGGAGGCTTGTAAACGGCCATGCTTACAGGCCCTACGGAGAAACCATGGCCGAAGTGCAGCTGCAGCAACAAGAAAAGCGCGGAACCCGGCGGTTTGCTCTGCGCCTTCCTTTAACGGTGAGTTATGCCGAGAACGGCAAGAGCGAGAAGGCGGCGCAAACGCGCGACGTAAGCGCCCGCGGCATTTGCTTTTATACCGATTCAGTAATGGACGCGGGCTCGGAAATTGAATTCACGCTCACGCTGCCCCCGGAAATCACTCTGACCGAGAGCATCCGCGTGCGTTGCAAAGGCAAAATTGTTCGCGTGGAAGACAATGCTTCCCATGGCAAAGTTACCGTCGCCGCAGTCATTCACGAATACGAATTTTTAGCGGAAACGTAAGCCAAGCTTTTGCCCACACACCAACTCTTAGTCCAGACGCAAGTCATGGATCTAAACCTTGGACGTAAACTCTAAGCGCAACGAGCTACTTCTTTGCAGGTTCGGCCTTGGCATACTTCCGGCGGAAGCGTTCGACGCGGCCGGCCGTATCCACCAGCTTCTGTTTGCCAGTAAAGAACGGATGGCAATTCGAGCAAATTTCCACGTGGATTTCGCCCTTGTGGGTAGAACGGGTGGTGAACGTATTGCCGCACGCGCATAGGACGCGCACTTCGTTGTAAGCGGGATGAATAGCTGCCTTCATGGGT
>JAICKN010000105.1 GCA_025927855.1 Terriglobales bacterium | reverse complement strand
GAGATAGACTGAGGATGAGTACTCCAGGTACCGCAATGCGTGCCATCATCTGACCACTAGGAACGGAAATCGCGTCGACTAAGCCAAGATTCGGTTCGGCCGCAAAAATGAGTTTGTGTACTGAATCATAAACTGCGGAGCTAGGTATATCGTCCGTACGGACAAAGACAGTGCGATTGTTCGCAAGTTGAGGTGGAGCAGACCCGCCCCCTCCAGAGGAACCGGAGTTTCCCCCTCCACCTGAGTTGCTTCCACTTGCTCCATTGCTGACCGATCCGCCGCCACCACAGGCTGCAAGACAAAAACACAATATGGTGCAAACAACAGAACCCATGACCCCGCTGAAAAGGGAACGAATAGATCGCATCAAAAAATTCTCAATCGCATAAATAGATTTTGAAGAGAATCAGGAGAGTTGGATCGGATATTACCATTCTGAATTTATACCGTTCCAGAAGAATAGCATCACATCTTAAATCGGACACACGTTACCAAAAGGATTTATAGGCGTCAATAATAGACGCTATACGTCTCCATTCTCCGTAACAAAACGTCCCTGCGGGATTGCGGCTTGGCAATGTTGGAAATCGTGGACAAGAAGCATATGAATCCTCCGGTCGCGACAATCTTCCGGCAAATAAAAAGCCCCGCTTGCGCGGGGCTTTTTATTTGCCTGGACGGCTGGTCCTAGTACATGCCTTCCATGCCACCGCCGTGGCCACCCGGCATCGGAGCGCCCTTCTTGTCTTCTGGGATCTCCGAGATGAGGGCTTCGGTGGTGAGCATCAGCGATGCGATGGAGCCGGCATTCTGCAGCGCGGTGCGCACGACCTTCGTCGGATCGAGCACGCCGGCCTTTACCAGGTCTTCGTATTCGCCGCTGAAGGCGTTGTAGCCGAAGTTCGACTCTTTCGAGTCGAGCACTTTGCCCAGAACAATCGCGCCCTCTTCGCCGGCGTTCTCGGCGATCTGGCGCAGCGGTTCCTGGATGGCGCGCTTCACGATGTTCACGCCGATCTGCTCATCGCCTTCCAGCTTCAGCTTGTCGAGCGCTGCGGCCGAACGGGCCAGAGCAACGCCTCCGCCGGGGACAATGCCTTCCTCAACGGCTGCGCGGGTGGCATGCATCGCGTCTTCCACGCGTGCTTTCTTTTCCTTCATTTCGGTTTCGGTTGCGGCGCCCACTTTAATGACGGCAACGCCACCAACCAGCTTCGCCAGCCGTTCTTGCAGCTTCTCGCGGTCGTAGTCGCTGGTGGTCTTTTCGATCTGGCCACGGATTTCCTTTACGCGGCCTTCAATGTTGGCAGGCTTGCCCTTGCCTTCGATGATGGTGGTGTTGTCTTTGTCAATGGTCACGCGCTTGGCCTGGCCAAGGTCGCTGACCTGAACGTTCTCGAGCTTAATGCCGAGATCTTCGGTGATGGACTTACCGCCAGTGAGGGTGGCAATGTCATCCAGCATGGCCTTGCGGCGGTCGCCGAAGCCCGGGGCCTTTACGGCCGCCACTTGCAGCGTGCCGCGCAGCTTGTTCACGACGAGGGTCGCGAGCGCTTCGCCATCCACGTCTTCCGCGATGATGACGAGCGGCTTGCCGCTCTTCGCGATCTGCTCAAGCAACGGGAGCAGGTCTTTCATCGAGCTGATTTTCTTTTCGTGAATCAGGATGTAGGCGTTCTCGAGAGCCGCTTCCATCCGCTCCGGATCGGTGACGAAATAAGGTGAGAGATAACCGCGGTCGAACTGCATGCCTTCGACGACATCCAGCTGAGTTTCCAGCGTCTTCGACTCTTCCACCGTGATGACGCCGTCCTTGCCGACCTTCTTCATCGCCTCGGCAATAATCTTCCCAATCGTCTCATCGTTGTTCGCAGAAATTGTGCCGACCTGGCCGATCATTTCGCCGGAAACGGGCTTTGACAATTCATCGAGCTTGCCTTTGCCGCGCTCGCCGGTCTTCTTGTCAATTTCGCCAGCGATGACGGACACAGCGCGCTCGATGCCGCGCTTCAGGGCCATCGGATTCGCGCCAGCGGCAACTGTCTTGACGCCTTCGCGATAGATCGCCTGGGCGAGGACGGTGGCGGTGGTGGTTCCGTCGCCGGCGACATCCGAGGTTTTCGACGCAACTTCGCGGACCATCTGTGCGCCGGTGTTCTCGAGCGAATCTTTCAATTCGATTTCTTTTGCAACGGTTACGCCGTCTTTGGTGATGGTCGGCGAACCGAATTTCTTTTCGATCACGACGTTGCGGCCCTTGGGACCGAGGGTGACCTTCACGGCGTCAGCCAGAAGGTTCACACCGCGGAGGATCGCCTGCCGTGACTCTTCTCCGTGTACGATTTGCTTTGCCATAATTTCTTCTCCTATCAGGAATCAATCTTTAACCACAGAGAGCACAGAGTCCGCAGAGGAACTCCGTTAATATGCTGTGTATCTCAGTGTCCTCTGCGGTTGTGAGTTTTCAGAACACGAGATACGAGATCCTTTGGCGACAAAAATCCTGTCACCCCAGGATTACGGCCGGCGGGCTTAAGACGCCGGCTAAACGGCGTTTATTTGCGCGCGCCAGCGAGCTCTTTCTTTGCGGGTGCGCCGGTGATGATGCCCAGAACTTCTTCTTCGCGCATGATGATGAAATCTTCACCATCGAGCTTAATTTCGGTGCCGGAATATTTGCCGAACAGGATGCGGTCGCCTTCCTTCACATCGAGAGGACGGACCTTGCCTTCTTCGCTGATTTTGCCTTTGCCAGCGGAGATCACTTCGCCCTCCTGCGGCTTGTCTTTTGCGGAATCTGGGATGATTATGCCGCCACGGGTGGTTTCAGCTTCTTCCACGCGGCGCACCAAAATACGGTCGTGCAGCGGTGTGAACTTGGTAGCCATTGTTACAAACTCCTTTCTTTCATTATAGATAGACAATATTTGGATCGTTGCGGGATTTGTGTGTTGTGCGCTGTTAGCAATCAAACTTGCTGAGTGCTAATTGTAGGAGTTGAGTGAATGATTGTCAAGTGGAGCAGCTATAAAAATTGGCGGTCATTTTTATCCCGTTTTAGTTCTGTGGAGGTTCTAGTTCTGGCTCGGGTTCGTCGTCTGATTCGGATTCGACTTCGACTTCATCCATCCACTCGTGGCCGCAGGAGGCGCACTTCCAACCTTCATTGTGGATGGGTATGGGCACATTCAAATAGGCGCTTACATACGCGACCGACTTATTCAGTCCTTCAAACGTGATGTCCAACGATCCGCATTGCGGGCACTTCGGTTGTTCATAGATGCCGACGCCTTCGACGTTGAATCCGGCAGGAATAGGTTGATTGAGGATTTGCAATGCCTCTTGAGCATCTTGAGGTTTTACTCTGAGGCGGACGCCGCCAACCAAGTTGGAAATAAACCAATCGAGACGGACGAGGTTGTCGTCGGCCAGAGATGATTCGATGCCCGCAGACTTAAGCAAACCCTGCGCCAACAAGGCAGCGGGCAGGTCGCGGAAGTGACGAATCGTCATCAATTCCCGATAATCGAGTTGCGGAAGGTTTTTAGCAGGCAAGTCTTCGATCTTGTCCGCGATGCCGCGATGTTCAAGTTCGTCTTCCAGCGTGTCATAGGCTTCCTCTGTGAGGGAACTTCCTTCGGATGCAAGCTTTTCCAGTTCGCCGTCGCTCATGTTGGCGTAGAGTTCGCGGAGACGGCGGCGTTCCTGGTTGGGATCGGTGGTCATTGTTCGGCGGTCGTTGGCCAAATGAAATTCGCCCAAATTGTACCTCAGGCGCTAAAGCGCAATTGAATTTTGCAGCTACTTTCGCACTGCTCCTTCGACTTCGCTCAGGACAAGTTCGCATTGCGCCACCCCAAAACACAAAATTTCTGCTACAGGAAGCCCATGATTCGCGCAGTACAGGTTTTAAAGCGGCATCAATGCGATCAGTGCTCTCCACAACATCCTTCCGGGCCCGTTTCCGAGGCTGACAACGAGAACTGAGCGGCTTACAATGGAACCGCCATGCGGACCAAAATAAAAATAAAATGGATTGCACTGATTCTGGCGGGAATGGCCATAGGCGCGGTAGTTTGCCAGGCGCGGGACGACGACTATGAGGACCTGGTTTCCGTAGTCAATTTTGTAGTACTCAAAGATGACAGCGGCAAGCCGTTGCGCAATGCGGCGGTGGTGATTCATCCGGTGGACAGCAAAGGCAAGCAGGAGCGCAATGGCGTGGAACTCAAGACCGATCCAGACGGGAAGGCGAGATATGATTCGGTTCCATACGGCAAAATGCGCATTCAGGTGCTGGCCCCCGGTTTCCAGACGTACGGCGAAGACTTTGACATTAATCAGCGCGCTATGCGGATCACGGTAAGGATGAAGCGTCCCACCGGGCAATATTCCATTTATGGAGACCACTCCAAGGAAGAAAATCAATCGAAGCCTCCCGGCAACGATTCGGGGACGAAGTGAGATGAGACATTTCTATCGCCCTACATACTCGAAGTTGATTTCGTACTCTGCGCTGATGGCGGCGCTCTGCATGCTGTTGAGTTTTTCATGTTTCGCACAGACGCCTGATCCGCACTCTATTCCCTCGGTAGATGGAGGAGCAGGCCCATGCTCGGTACAGTTCACGGTGCATGATGAATCCGGCTCTGCGGTATATGCCGCTAAAGTGCGCGTGCATTTTTCGTATGGATTTCTGGGCGCGCACAAAATGGATTTGGAAGTGGCGACGAATGTGGATGGCAAAGCGCGCTTCAATGGTCTGCCGGCAAGGGCAAAAATTCCTCTGCTTTTTGTGGCTACCCAGAATGGCAAAGAGGCGGACTACAATTACGATCCCGGAGCCAATTGCAAAGCCGAACAAACGCTGGTGTTAAAGAAGCCATAAGACTCACCGAGCGCGGGGCTAATGAATCACAGATGGTCCATCTTAATTTTTTCAATAATTCTGGCCGCGCTGGTGGTTTTTACAGCGGTGCGGCTATCGAGCAAACGCAAGCCGCATAGCGTGACGCTCACCTGGCATGCTTCGGTTTCGCCGCAGGCGGTGAAGGTGGTTGGCTACAACATTTACCGGCGGGATGAAGCCGACGCTCCCGGCAAAGATTATTCGCGGATTGCGTCGCGGGTCCCCTGCTGCTCATACACGGACACATTCGTTAAAAGCGGCCACACCTACGACTATGCTGTTTCTACGGTGGATTCGAAAAAGAATGAGAGCGCGCGATCTGCGCTGACCACTGCGCGCATTCCTTAGAACGAGCATTTCTCTACTTTTCCGCAGATAATTTTTGCATCACTTCTTTGGCCGAAAGCCCGGCTATCTGAACGGTCTTACGGCGGCTGCTTTGGCCGGAGGTGATGGTGACGGCGGAACGGGGAACGCGAAGAGCCACCGCGAAAAATTCAATGCACGCCTGGTTGGCCTTGCCATCTACTGGAGGAGCGATGAGTGCAACTTTCAGCATGCCGTCTATTTGGCCGGTGATGGCGTTCTTACGGGCACGGGGATGAACTTTTACGGAGATGGCCGCGCCATGTGGAGTATCTCGAACGGCAGGCGAGTTCACGGCTTGCGCAAAACCACCTTCCCTTTTTCATTTTTATCGAGATATGCGAGCGGAGTAGCGTCATCGTGGGTGAATACGGTGAGCCAGTTTTCCGCCACGGCCTGGGCAAAAAATTTCTTGCGGCTTTCCATACTGTCGAGCGGATTCAGGTCAAGAGCGGAAACCCAGGCCAACGAAAGATGCGCAGTGGTGGGAATGAGATCGGAAATATAACAGGCCGTCCGGCCGCCGCTCTGCACGAGCACTGCCTGCAAGTTCTGGGTATGACCGGGAAAGAGGCGGACGGAGATGCCGGGAAGAACCTCCTGATCGCCGCGCATAAGCTGCATTTGCCCGCTCTCAATCAAGGGATCGTAATTATCGCTTATGTAGCTGATGCCATCCCGCTCGTGCTGCAGATGTGCGCGAGCAACTTCGCCCTCCTGCGCGTAGTACTTTGCGTTGGGAAAAGTGGGAACTATTTTGCCACTCTCCTGCACGGTGTTCCAGCCGCAATGGTCGAAGTGCAGGTGAGAATTAATGACGACGTGGATCTCTTCAGGAGCCACGCCCACAGCGCGCAAATTTTCCAGCAATTGCGCAGGGCGGCCGGCAACGCTGGCCATGGTGCGGGCAGGCTTGTTGCCGATGCCGGTCTCAATAAGGATGTTTTGACTGCCGGTGCGGACCAGCAAAGAATTCAGGCCCATGGGAACGCGGTTGTATTGGTCAGCAGGCATTTTCATTTGCCACAGAAGTTTTGGCACTACGCCGAACAGGACGCCGCCATCCATGTGGTAGACGCCGTCCGAAACCACGGTGAGTTCGAAATCCCCAAGGATTTGGCGGTGCATTGGGAGAGATTCCGTCATCGGCGATTCATCCTTAACTTTTTAGTATGTACGCGGGCGACAACCCTGTTATGGTTCTTCGCGTCTTTACTGAGTGGCGCTGCGGCGTGTAAAGGCAGCCTCGTGTAGGATACCGCAAGCAGAAGCCGAAACTGCGAAAATGGCCGCTAGAATATGGGAAGATTTGCGATTTGCTAAAGAATGCGACTGCGACCCGGCCGGACAATACGATGCCTTTAGAAGAATACAAACGCAAGCGGAGTTTTAAGGACACGCCGGAGCCGCCTCCGAAGCTGGAAAAGAAGTCGAAGCACCGTTTTGTGGTGCAGAAACATCGGGCTTCGCGTCTTCATTACGATTTTCGTCTGGAGATGGAAGGAGTGCTGAAATCATGGGCGGTTCCGAAGGGGCCCTCGCTTGATCCGGCAGACAAGCGTCTGGCGATGCAGGTGGAGGACCATCCCGTTTCTTATTTTGATTTCGAAGGAATTATTCCCGAAGGAAATTACGGCGCGGGCACGGTGATGGTGTGGGACGTGGGCACATGGGAACCGCTCTCTCCGGAGCCGGTGAATGGGAAATACGTGGCCGGGACCGATGCGGAAGCGTCGGCCATGCTGAAGAAGGGCGATCTAAAAATCCGCTTGCATGGAAAAAAGCTGAATGGCGATTTTGCTTTGATCCACATGAAAGCGAGAAGGCCCGGAAGCAAAGGCACGGAATGGCTTTTGATTAAGAAACATGACGATGCCGTGGTCGAAGGTTACGACATTGATGTATATGACCAGTCGGCAATTACCGGGCGCACGCTGAAACAAATTGGGGGAGATGAGGACTCTTCAGAGTGGGAGAGCAACCGCAAGGCGGCGCATGGAGGGGTAAAAGCCCCATGGCTGGCGGAGGCAATCGCCAGGGCCGATAAAAAAAAAGCAAAATCAGCCACACAGGCCCCGCTAAAAACAAATCAGAGGCAAAACGAAAACGACGGAAGCGATCGTCCGATGGGCGGGACTTCCGCGAAAGATGAAAAATCTAAAAAGCCCTTCCTGGTAAGCTCCGCGAAACCTCGCGTGGCCGCGGCAAAAGACCTGCGAGGAGCAGTGAAGCGGGCCGCTCCGGAGCAAATTCATCCCATGTTAGCGACGGCCGTTGAAAGGCCTTTCGACAATAAAGAGTGGCTATTTGAAATCAAATGGGATGGATACAGAGCCGTGGCTTTTGTGGAGAACGGCGCGGTGCGGTTGGTATCGCGGACGCAAAATGATTTGACGGTGCGATATCCGGAGTTGCAGATATTGCCGCAGCTGTTGACAGGAAAGAAGGTCATTCTGGATGGCGAAGTGGCTGCGCTCGACGAGCAAGGACGGGCGTCATTCAGCCTGATGCAGCAGCGCACCGGGATCCGCAAACACGGCAAGCAGGTGGCGGGCGAGCCGGGAATTCCCATTGTTTATTATCTCTTCGATGTTTTGTACGTGGACGGTTATGACCTACGGCGGGTTTCGCTCGAAGAGCGCAAGAAACTGCTCGCGGCAATCTTGAAGGCGAATGACCTGGTGCGTTACTCCGACCACTTTGACAGTGGCGTTGCTCTTTTCAAGGTGGCCAGGGCGAAGGGGCTGGAAGGGATCGTCGCCAAGCGGCGCGGAAGTTGCTACGAAGAGCGGCGCAGCCGCGAGTGGCTGAAGATAAAAATCACACAGACGGTGGATTGCGTGATTGGTGGATACACAGATCCTGAAGGCTCGCGCCAATATTTTGGATCACTGGTTCTAGGCATGTATGACAAGAAGAAAAATTTGATTCATGTGGGGCAGGCGGGAACGGGATTTGATCATGCCAAGCTAAAACAAATTTGGGAGATGCTGACGAAGTTGAACTCACCGCGAAAGCCATTTCATGGCGATGTGGACGCACGGAATGCGCATTGGGTGAAACCGGAGCTGGTGGCGGAGATCAAGTTTACGGAATGGACGCATGAAACTACAGAAGGCGGTTTGAAGCTGCGCGCGCCGGTTTTCATGGGGATTCGGGAGGATAAACTTCCGGAGGAGTGCACGCTCGAGACGCAGGGGCCGAAATAAGCGGAGACTTGGCGGCGAATAAACTGCCTACATCAGCATTTCGTTGCTGCGGCGCATAATGGGATGCTGCATCTCCTGCAGATCGTTTTTTACGCGGCTTAATCCATAGACGCATTGCTCGAAATGCGCGGAAAGGTTTGCGAAAAGCGGCGCGACCTTGGTGTATTCAAAGCAATCGAATTTCGAAACGATGTAATAGCTTTCCTTGCCGGCTTTCATCCAGTCCACAAAATTTTCCACGCGGTCGCGGCGAAGCCGGAAGTGGTTGATGCTCTCGGGAAACATTCCGGTAAAAAATAGCGTGTAATCGCCAATGTGCTTGCGGACCTGGCGTTCGCGATCGAAGGAAGGAGCAGGGCCAAACACCGGGTCGGATTCGGCGAGCATCTCGCCGACATCGGTAAGGGCTCGGCCCGCAGCGTTGCGTATCTGGTAGAGTTGTTCGACGTCGCAGAACTCTGCGAGCAACGACGCCACATAGCTCACCAATTGCGGATCGCGAATTCCAATTTCCTCGGCGTAATGCCGTCCCACCAATTCAATGAACAACTGCTGAAGCGGATGATTTTCGGCCACCATTGCGAATCACCTCCCCATCTAACGCTTGAGCGACCACATTAACCGACTAATTACTCCCTTCCTTTACGGCGCGCAAGTAACTTTTGTAAGCCATGGATATCAGCACCCCAGCGCCGCTACTTTATTAGAACCCGGAATGCAGCTGAAGGTTTCATGCGGGAACTTTGCTGGCACACTAGAGTCGCGGCTGCCAAAAATGGAGTTGAAAACACTCCGACTTGCGTTTGCTTTGTCAGGAACAATCGTATTGGCGCAACCTTCCTGATGGACCCATTACAATCGGGCAGCGTCTTTTTGATTCGCGAGCGCATCCATAGGGGCGTGGAGGAAGTTTATGGCGAGCACGTCGGCAACAAATCGGGAAAACATATCCAGCGGCACGCAGTGGGAGCCAATTGTTGGGTATTCGCGGGCGGTAAAGATCGGTAACCATGTGCATGTTTCTGGCACCACGGCGACAGTCGCGGATGGAAAAATTTTGGGCGTGGGAGATGCGTATGCACAAACCGTGCAGACCATAAAAAATATTGAAGCGGCGCTGCAAAAGGCGGGCGCGACGTTGAAGCATGTGGTGCGCACAAGAATTTACGTGGTCAACATTGCCGAGTGGGAAAAGATTGGCAGAGCGCACGGCGAATTTTTCCGCGACATACGCCCAGCCACGACCATGGTGGAAGTGCGGGCGCTGATTTCTCCGGAGATGCTGGTGGAGATCGAAGCGGAGGCGGTCATCGAATAATGAATACTCGACAGAATAATGAAGGCCTGGCGGCATTTCGCGTTTGTTTGTTCTGGGCTGCATTGACGCAGCTATATACGGCGCGTATGCTTTTTTTATGGCGTCTTTTCGCATTCCGGCTGCTGCGTGTTGTTGTTGCATGAACGCGCCGGAGTGTGGGTAGCTTTAAGCCAGTTTTTTCTAGACCCACCCGGCGGATCCAGGGTGGGTTTTATTTTTGCCCGGGGTTTGCCGGGCGAATCCGCAAGGGTCCTGCGAGGAATTGGATCGAAGAAACGTGAAGAGGTTCAAGCCGGCGGACATGGCCGGTACAGTGAATGACCAATTAAACAGCCGCAATCCAAGATGATTGCATGATGGAGAGGAAAATATGAGTCCAACTGCTACAGAAAGTATTGCCGCACCGCGTATTAATGACATCGCTCCTGATTTCACCGCCGAAACAACAAAAGGCCCCATCCATTTTCATGATTGGATCGGCAACGGGTGGGCCGTTCTTTTTTCCCATCCCAAGGATTTCACCCCGGTCTGCACAACGGAGTTGGGTACGATGGCCGGACTCGAGCCGGAATTCGCCAAGCGCAACGCTAAAATTATCGGCTTGAGCGTGGACCCGGTGAGCAGCCACGGCAAATGGGCGGCGGACATTGAAGAGGTGCAAGGACACAAAGTAAATTATCCAATGATCGGCGATCCGGACCTTAAGGTGGCAAAGCTCTATAACATGCTGCCCGCCGAAAGCGGTGCGACTTCAGAAGGGCGCACTCCGGCCGACAATGCGACTGTGCGTACGGTGTTCGTGATTGGCCCCGACAAAAAAATCAAGATGATGTTGTCTTACCCGATGAGCACGGGCCGCAACTTTGACGAAATCTTACGTGTGATTGATTCGCTGCAGCTCACCGCAAAACACCAGGTCTCGACGCCTGCAAATTGGAAGCAAGGCGGCGATGTGATTGTACCGGCGGCCTTGTCGAACGAAGATGTGCAGAAGAAGTACGGTGAGTTTAAGGCGTTCAAACCATACTTACGCACCGTGAAACAGCCGAAGTAGTTTGGATTTTTGAAGTT
>JAICKN010000269.1 GCA_025927855.1 Terriglobales bacterium | reverse complement strand
CCAACTGCGGGCGGAGCCGGTTTGGTGAATTTGGAATCGTCCACGGGCACATTTAATTGTGCCTGTTCGATTTGTATGGTGAATTGATTACCGGGGCGCGCCGTCGTCCATTGATACGGAATCTTAACGCCGTTTACAGCACGGTAGTCCGCGTAATCAACTTCTGACGGGTTCAGTCCGAGCGGAGAATCGCTATAGCGCAGGATGCGGAGAAGCAATCCGGACTGCTGGTCGAAGTAGAACTTAACCGGGGGCGCGTCCTGCTGCCTTCCGATCACGATGTAGACATCCTGGTCGCCGATTTTGCCGGTGCCGGCGGTTTTGAGTTCCGGGAACAACTGTTTGATGTTGAGGGCGAAGTGCAGATCCGCGTCCATTTTCATGGCGTCGAGATCGCCGCCGTGGGCCTCGCGCAGACCGCGTGGAGTGGAAGTCCAACCGGAGTTGCCGTCGTAAACCGTGGCGCTTTGCGCGTTGGGCATGGTCATGATGGAGGCGCGTTTGTCCGGCGCTTTGGCGAAGATCTCGATTGGGACCTTCAACTTGCCAAAGCTGGCGCTGCCTTTTTCGGTCAGGCTGGTGATTCCCTGCACTGCCGTTGCGCCGCCCAAGGCCTGAATGTACTTATCAACAAGCTGGCCGGCATCGGGCAGAGAGGCAACAGAGGCAGCCGCAGGGCCGCGTGGTACGCGGGCAAGCTCCAGCTTGGCGTCAGCTTCGTTAATCAGCGGAATGGCCACAGGGTGCTCGGCGCCACGATGGCAGGAGTTGCAGGTAATCTCGCGATGGCCCTTGAAGTTGTTCTTGTTGATGGCGAACATCATGGTCATCATTTCGCGAGCGGTTTTTTTCGGCCTCTTATCGTCGAGATCGAACTTGCCCTCGACGTGGCAGAACTCGCACTGTACGCCGAGTGACGCGGCAATGAACTGCATGCCGGGAATCAGCTGGTCCGAGGGCACTCCCTTGAGAACCTGAATATTTTTGAAGACCTCTTCTGCCGGTTTAACTGCTGGTTTTTCAGACTGGCCCGTTGCGGGAGCGGCCTGATTGGTTTGCGCGGAGACCGTAGTGCTGGGTTGCAGCGAAAATATAACGATAGCGATAAGGACAACCAGAGAGGATGCAACTGCTGATCGTGTGTTCATAGTATCTCTTTTTAGTAAGTCGGGACAACGCTGAAAGTTTAGCAGATCGGAGTTCCGCGTGAGAGTTCCAGCTTTGCGGGGTTGAAAAATTTGGCACTGGTCCGGTGCAAATGCCCCATTGAGCCAGTGCCAAGTTTCGTGCCGCTTGTGTTTCGCAGGTTTAGGAAAATGCTGCGGAAAGAGCGGCGCTCGCGAATATCAACAGAATGAACCAGCCGAAGACGCCCACGAATGCAGTGGAGCGCTTGAGCTTGCTGACGCAACTCATGCCGATGGCGGTAAGAATCAGAGTCCAGATCATGAAAATATCGAGCGAGCTGCCAAGGCTGTATAGGAAATGCGAGTTGCGCGGGTCGAGGAAGTATCCGGGATTGGTGGCGACGGGATTCTGGAGAGAAAACGAAGCGGGATCAATCCCGGCAAAAAGAGAAACAATGGACAGCAGGGTGCGGATGACTTGCGGCAGGCCAGCGTAGAGAACGACCGCAAACGATGCCTTGAAAGTAAGGTCCGAGGCCCCCGCCACCCTGAAGGTACCGAATAGAACGAGCGCGACGATCAGGTCCCAAATCAGAATGAGCGCGGGGAACCCGTAAGCGATACCCCGGGTGATCGTGGCTTGCAGGTGGATTGTATTTTCACGTTGCGCGGGGGACATGGATTCCATACGCTGGGTGGCTTTGGCAGAAAGCTGGTTCTGATTCTCCACCACTTGATAGAAGCCTACTTTTTGGCCTACCAGATAAATAAAAACGACTGAGAAAACAGCCATCACGATGAACGGCCCCCACCAGCTTGCGTTGCGCCGCAGGTCCCCGAAGGTTTTGCTGGGGGCAACAAATGTATTCACCAGCCGCGCAGCTTCAGAGGGACGGGATGCCGGGGCGGATGGACTTTGTTCGGGCAGGCCGGATCCGGCTGAATTTTGTCCGGCGAGATCGTTTCCGGCGGCGCCGTTGGAAATAGAATTCATAAGAATCTCCTGAGAAGGTTGGCGAATTGTAATGGGTGGGAGTCCCAGAGACAAGTGGATTCCTCATATATGAGGAACTTTCGCTCAGATTGTTGGCGAGCCTCTCGACGATGCAGCGCCTAAAGGCGACATTGATACCGCATCACTTTCGGCATCGCTGAGGCGATGCCCTGATACGTTTCGCTCACAAGAATTCCAGGAAATCAGCTATCTGGGCATGCCTGAACGCGCGTCGCCAATTACGTAGGCATCCACTCGCAACCCTATGGGCAACTTTGTGCCCGAATTTAATTCAATCAGGGTTTCCAGAATTTTGGTGTCCACGCGTTCGGCCGGCTCGTCGGTGCGAACGTTTTTGGGGCCAAGCTGATTGCCGACGCGCACCACCCGTCCCCAGAATTTCTGGTTGGGATAAGCGTCGGCGGTCACGTATCCCTGCTGGCCGAGGTGCACGCGGTTTACATCCGTCTCGTCCACATCCATGCGGACGCGCAGAGTTTTTGTATCGCCAATGGTTAGAATCGGGTCGGGTACGGTGGATGAATTAGAAACACTCTCTCCATTGCGGTGGTGCTTGCGCAGGACCGTGCCATCAAGGGGAGAGCGGATAATGGTTTTTTCATACATGGCGCGGGCGTCCTGCAATTGCGCGCGAGCCTCCTGCACATCCGCCTGCGCCGCAGAGACGTCCTCCTCGCGGGCGTGGTCATCAATGAGCAAGTAGTTCTGCAAAGCTTCCTGGTACCTGGCTTTGTCTACGTCGCTTTCGCGCTGATAAGTTTCCAGTTCTTCGCGGGAAATTACGCCCGCGCCAAAGAGCTTCTGGCGGCGGAGCAATTCCGATTCCGCGTTATTCATCACTGCTTTTGCCTCATGCACAGAAGAGAGCGCCTGCGCGCGTTCCTGGCTGCGCGCGCCGTTCAAGACTTTGCGCAAGGCAGCTTCTTTTTGCTGCACCTGGGCCGCGGCGGAATTGACCTGCGCGCGATAGTCGTCATTCTGGAGAACAGCCAGCACCTCGCCGCGGTGAATGCGGTCTCCTTCTTCCACATTGACGGACTTCAGCTTTCCGCTGAGTTCTGAGCCGATCATGATGTTTTCCGAAACAGGCTCAACCTGTCCGGGGCCGGCCACGAGGGGATTTACCCCCGGCTGGGCGATCTCCGTTTGAGAGTTGGCCGCGCGGGAGCGGCCAACCAAAAACAGGAATGGAACAGCAAGCACAGCCACGGCACACACTAAGACAGCAATCTTTGTCTTATTCATACTCCCCTCACTTCTGCACTTTCAACTGCCGCGTTAACGGCTGGATAAAAATCCCTCGTGGCGGCGGATGGCTTTTTTGCTGAAAAACCAGCCACGAGGCCATCTTCAATGCGGATGGTGCGGTCGGCAAATTCGAGCACGCGCGGATCGTGGGTCACGATCACGACAGCGCGGCCACGCTTGTGCGCCAGGTCGGCCATCATCTGCATGACATTTTTGCCGGTGTGCGAATCGAGCGCGGCGGTGGGCTCATCGGCGAGCACAATTTCGGGATCGCAGGCCAGAGCGCGCGCAATGGCGATACGTTGTTTCTGGCCGCCGCTCAGGTCCGCGGGAAAGCTTTTGTACTTTTCCGCAAGGCCGACTATGTCCAGCAATTCGTGAGCGCGCTTTTTCGCGGCTGCCGGCGGTTCTTTCTTCAGATCGAGCATCAGTTCGACGTTCTCCCCCGCAGTCAGCGTGGGAAACAGATTGAATCCCTGAAAGACAAAGCCAATGTGCTCAAGGCGCACGCGGGGCAATTCTTTCTCCCGCAGCTGGGTCACTTCGATTCCGGCGATCCGGACGCTGCCGCCGGTCGAGGCCAGAATGCAGCCCATG
>JAICKN010000202.1 GCA_025927855.1 Terriglobales bacterium | reverse complement strand
CTCTGATTTAGCAAAATCTTGTCATTTCGAGCGTAACAAAAATCCATGTTCATGCCTTTTTGTGAAGTCGAGAAACCTGCTTTTAGACTTGATCGGAGCTTCCCTCAGGCTGTATTCAAAGGCTTAGATCGGCCACTCAGTAGATCGGCCACTCAAATGAAATAAATTGCACAAAAAGCTACACATATCATTTCACGATGGGTTGGGGGAACGACGATATGACAGGCGTGCATTCTGAGACGATTTTGAGCATTCTGCGCTTGACGCTTGCTTGAAGAGGTTTTTCAGTACCATGCAAATCTTTATAAAGCGATGGCAGCGTTCGCGCCCGCGAGGTATAATTGCGCGCGCATCGCGGAAGGTACCTCAATGACATCCAGCAACATTCTCTGGCCGAGGATGGCCGCAAAATCCCTCGCCAATACCCTTTACTCCATTCCCCATGTCCCTGGCTTGGCCGACGCTCTTCTCATCCTGTGCTGCTTGATGTTTTCGGCGCAGCTTGCTACCGCAGGAAGCCTTGGGAACGGAGCGAACCAATGGAACCAGCAGGGCGGCACCGACCACTACTACTGCACGTCGAATGATAAAAGCCAAAACACGATCTACTTCAGCGCCGAGTTCGATTTTAGCTGGCCACAGGGCACAACGAGAGTTCAGGACAGCGTGATCGGGAATGAATTCAAGCAAGCCCTGGCCGCAAAATATGGCTATCAGGGACCCGTCGTGTGTTTTGGGACGAAGACCAAGGCTCAGACGCAGGCGCAATGGCAGAGTGGCATCTCCGGTGCCCGCTCCTCCGGTAGGACCGCGGTTGAGACGGGATGGATATGGAGCGGGGCAAAGGTGCCCGGAGGTGGCGCATCTGGGGCAAGCGCTGCGGCCCGGCGGGCAGCGGTGTTGAACTCCAGCCAGGATTCATCGGCGGGTGTAGAAAACGGATCGGCGTCGGGCGGATCAGAATCGGGCGCGTCAGCGTCAAATGGATCAATGTCAGGCGGATCGGAGCCGGCAAATTCAGCCGGGCAAGCGCAGAATCTTCCCGCCGCAGGGACGACGCTGGCCGTGAGAATCCTTGAAGCGGTAGATTCCAGTAGGGATCCTGCGGGCAAGCAGTATCGGGGGACGGTCACGACAGCGGCGGATGCAGGCAACGGTGTCACCATCTCGCGGGGCTCGATGGCGATGGTCACTCTGATGAAGGATCAAGGCGGATGGTCGGCGCATTTGCAGTCGGTCGTTGTTAAGGGACAAACGGTGAACGTGAGCAGCGCTCCGGCGAAGGTGATGGGATCGGCACAGGGAGCCGCCACCAACGCAGTCAGCACGGTAACCTCGATGATGGGAGGCTTTGGGCATTTCGGGCACAAACCGCCTAAATCCTCCGGCGTTCAAGCGATCGCAACTGGAGATCGTGTGCTACTGCCGCCGGGAACACAATTGCAGTTTGTACTTAGCGGGGCTTCAGCTCCCGGCGGGGTAATGGCGTCGGGTGGCGGAGAACCGTCATATGCTGGCGGCGGGAATACGGCTGGCATGGCGAGCTCGTCCGCAGCCGGAGAATCGGCATCCGGGGGAACCCTGAGCGCCAAGGTTCAGGAAATGCTGCTGGGCCCGAGCAAACAGGCCGGAATGTTTGTCGTGAGTCCGGATGGCGGGCATTATGCGGTCGCGGCGATGCACGGAAGCCGTGAACTGGTCATCGTGGATGGAGTGGACGGCCCTGAGTTCGACCACGCCGCGCATGCCTGGAGCGGGCAAGCCATTGACTTCGTATTCAATTCCGATGGCAAGCATTCGGCTTATGTGGCGCAGAACGGCGACGAGATGGTTGAGGTCCGGGACGGCAAAACGGCGTTCACGATCGCCAGTATCAAGCGATTGCCCAACGGCGGCCAGGAAGGAGCCGTGCTGGCGATTGACCAGTCGCGTATTCACAATCCGGACTCCCCGACGATGTCTCTCGTGCACCAGTGCCTTATCAGCCCGAGTGGAGCGCATGTCGCGGTTGCGAGTACGCACGCGAGCACTTCTGAGCCGCTGAACTACTATATGTTCCTCGATGGAGTGAAGAGCCAGCCATATCTCTCGATTGATGTGAGCAAGATAGCTTTTGTCGCGGAAAAGCTGGTCTACGTCGCCCAAACGAAAGACAAGAAATTTCACGTCGTGGTGAACGACAAGCTGGGCCCGGCACACGACGCGGTGCTCACTCTTCTGGTAAATGCTGACGACAACCACTACGCCTACATCGCGGGAGACGGAGGAAGCAACGGAGGCAACCAGGTTGTAGTGATGGATGGCATCCCAGGCACACCGCATCGCGGCACCATCCGTAATCTGACCATTGCCTCGAACGGCCGCGTTGCTTACGAAGCGGTCGTGGGCGGCACGCCCAACTCGCCCAACGGCTCCGACGACTTGTACGTTGACGGCCATAATGTTGGTCCTGCCGTTCATCCCTTCGCGGTGGTGGATGAATCCGGAAAAGGAAAGTTCCTCGAGGCATACGTCCTGTTCAGCCCGGATGGAAAGCGGGTCGCCTACGTCAGGCACGCTCCTGGAGGCATGGGAGTTGTGGTTGACGGAAAGATGGGACGGGCTTACGACAACATCGGCGTGTTTCAGTTCAGCCCGGATTCCAGGCACGATTTCTACGTGGGACATCGGAATTTGGACTTCGTGGTATTCGATGGCCAGGAGATGCAAGGCGAAGGTACGGTCACGAACTTCCTCTTCAGCCAGACCGGCGGCCGTTTTGCGTATCTGGCATATTCGCCGCAAGCGGGTTTCCGCATGGTCATTGACGGAAAACAGAGCCCGCGCTTCCAGGAGTTCATTGCAAAATCCATGAGCTTCAGCGCGGACGGCAAGCACTATGCTTACGCGATTCATGTGAATTTCTCGCAATGCGCCATCATCCGCGACGGCGAGACCACGAAGGTCCCGTCTCTGGTCCCCTTCACCACCCGGGCCAGGCCCGGCATCGACTTTCCACCGCTCTTCTTTAGTGGCGACGGAACGCGGCTGGTCTGGGCCTGGCCAAAATCGGATGGCGTCAGCGGAAATGTGATCAGCATTAACAGCCAGGAGATTACGCACGGCCACGGTGCTTACGAGTTCCCCGGATTCAGTCCCGACAGCAAGCACTTCGCCACCATGATCTGGAACGGACACACCTATGCTGTCTCGGTGGACGGAAAAGCAGGGGCGACGTATGACGATTTTCTGGAAGTGAATCCGAATGTGGCGCGGTTTTTGGACTCGCACACATATCGGTTCTTGGGCGTGAAGGGCGGGATGGTGTATCGGGTGACGGAGAACCTGGGAGGATAAGGTTCAACGCCTCGAATCAAAGTTCAGCCCCGAGTCACCTCGACATATGGGGGCGGGTCACCTGAGATTAGGGGAACTACACAACAACCCTATTGCAAAAATAGGGGAGCGCATTAGATCGCTCCCTGTTTTCCATATAGAAAAGTTTTCCGCACTTCTACTCCGTGCCGTCTTTACCGCAATCTCCAACAACGGGCGGGGTCAAATGGCGATTACCTTCCTTGTGGCCTTTGATCTCATGAAGTAACGCGCTCTACGCTAAACTGACGCTCACCTTCACGCCGGCTTTCCGCCCTACATTAGCTTTTTGGTGTCCCCTACAATTTCTATTTACAGAGAAGGCAGGATGGTTCTCCGAACTGTGCTGAAGGTAACGCCAGGTACAGCCATTGTCAATGAAGATGCGCCGCTCTTATGCAAAAATGGAAATGGACTGAAACAAGAATGAAAAAACTTCGAATTGGAATTCTTTTTGGCGGGCGCAGCGGCGAGCACGAAATTTCCCTGCTTTCTGCGGCGTCTGTATTCAAGGCGATTGACCAGAGCAAGTTTGAGGTTGTTCCCATCGGAATTACGAAGGAAGGGCGCTGGGTCACGGCTGGAGATGCCGAACGTTTGCTCTCCGGCAAGCCCGTGGAAGAAGGCCGACATCTGCGCGCGGGCGATCCGGAAACCACTTCTGCCGCGGCAGTTTTGGCGAAGGGCGAAGGCGTGATTGTTCCGCCTGAGCCGCAAAGGGCCGGTTCGTCACTTACACCATTTCAAACGGACAATCCCACACGCCGCTCGACCGACCGGGCTATTAATGTGGATGTGATTTTTCCCGTTCTGCACGGCACATTCGGTGAAGACGGAACCATCCAGGGCCTGCTCGAGCTTGCCGATCTTCCTTACGTCGGTGCGGGCGTGCTCGGTTCAGCCGCGGGCATGGACAAAGACATTATGAAGTCCCTATTCATTGCCGCCGGATTGCCCATTGTGAAGCACGTCACGGTTCTGCGCAACGAATGGGTAGGCGAGCCAAAGAAAATTCAGAAGCTCGTGGAGAGCAAATTGAAGTATCCGGTGTTTGTGAAGCCGGCGAATTTGGGATCATCGGTGGGAATCTCCAAAGCACACGATCGCAAGGAACTCGGCCCAGCCATCGAAGAGGCCGCAAAGTTTGACCGCAAAATTGTGATTGAGCAGGGAGTCGGCGGAAAAAAGAACAAGGCCCGCGAAATTGAGTGCGCGGTGCTCGGCAATGACAAGGCCGAAGCATCTGTCCCCGGCGAGATTGTGCCGGGAAAAGAGTTTTACGACTACACCGCCAAATATCTTGACGAAGGATCTGAGCTGATCATTCCAGCCAAACTCACCAAGGCTGAAACCAAGAAATTTCAGGAACTCGCCGTCCGCGCCTTCAAAGCCGTAGATTGTTCCGGACTTGCGCGCGTGGACTTTCTCATGGATCCCAAGACCCGCAAAATTTACCTCAACGAAATCAACACCATGCCCGGATTCACCTCAATCAGTATGTATCCCAAGCTGTGGGCAGCCACGGGATTGGCCTATCCGCAATTGATTGAAAAGCTGATTCAGCTTGGGTTAGAGCGGCACAAAGATAAGAAGAAGAACCAGTACAGCCGGAGTTAGAAACATATCGGAGAATCCGTAAAATATCTCAGCAATAAACTATTTGCCGCTCGCAGCCTTTGCGAGCTCCTGCGTTGAAATCGCATTATCGTGCCCGGAGCTGTCAAAAAAACCTCGCAAAGAAAACGCTAATGCTACGCCAGCAATAAAGCCTCCAATATGTGCCCAATATGCGACGGAAGAAGCATGAACGGCTTGTGTAATGATTGCTAAAATGGCTTGTTCCGCGATCCATGCGCCCACCGCGCCATAGGTACGAGTAGGAATCGTTTTTACTCTCCAATATCCCAGATAAATGTCTAGATCAAAATTGGACGTAGGAAACAATATGAAATAGCAACCTGCAATCCCGGAAATTGCCCCCGATGCGCCAATGCATGGCACGGCAGAATTTATGTTGAACGCGTAATGCAACGCAGTTCCTGCAAGTCCGCAAATCAAAAAGATAATGCCAAACAGAAAGTTGCCAAAATAACTTTCCACTCTTTTCCCAAACATCCAAAAGAACCATGCATTGCCAAGCAAATGCCAAATACCTGTATGCAAGAACAACGAAGAGAATACTGTGATAGCGCGATGTTGCGTGGGAATAAATCCCCATTGCTGAAATAATGCCGCTCTGGACACTGGATTGAAGGTGGGAAATAACAATATTGTGTCGAATATAAGAATTGCGATTAACACCCAAGGTGTTGATTCGCACCTGTTATCGCGATTAAACGGAATGATGAACACAGGGAGGAGAGTTTCTCAGGAAGGCCCCCGCCCGTCAAGGACGCTAAGTCACGTTAAATCTGCAAAATAGCGTGTCCGTATTCGCTCGCTAAAATTCTTGACGAAATCGATTCGGGATCGCTAACATAGTGTCAGTCGGCCTCTCGGGGCGGACTAGGATTTCATGCAGAGTGGCTGAGGGACGAGCCCTAAGACGCCACGGCAACCGGATCGGGATCATATATCTCTATTGCAGGTGCCAACTCTCGCCCGGTACG
>JAICKN010000203.1 GCA_025927855.1 Terriglobales bacterium | reverse complement strand
GTTCCCAGCGCTATTCAGCGTGAGAAGCCCGATAGCGCTTCCTCCGTTTGGATCAGTGACTGAGATTTGGCCCGACGGGATTCCTTGTCCTGATTTTCCCGCCACATCGGCGCGCACATACACAAAACTGCCATACGGAAGAGTAGTGAAGGGAACAGGAGAACCGCTGCTATCGCTAGTCAAAACAGTAATAGTTGTCGTGCTGGGTTCTGCGGTCACAGTTACAGGAACAGGAGCGGAGTCACTCGGCGAAAAGGTTGCATCTCCGGCATAGTGAGCTGTCACGGTGTAGCTCCCGCCGGGTAAAGCGCCCGTAGTTGAATTCACCCCTCCACCATTCAAGGTAAACATCGCATCACTCGTTGGAATAATGGATCCGCCGCTGATCAGCACAACATCCCCAGTGGGCGTTCCAGTACCGCTGTTTGGAGAAACATTGACCGCCAGGCTTATCGGCGTTCCATGAACCACGTTGACCGCATTGCCCGAATTCAGGCTCAAGGTTGTGGTTGTTGGAGTGAACGTTACAGAGTTCCAATTGTTTACCAGATTTGTGACATTGACGGAGCCAAGCCCGGTGGCCAAGTCGTAGCCGGTCGCGCTTTGGTAGGACGAAGTCGGCGTTCCAAATCCTGTTTCTCCCGGAACGGCATTATTGCCCACGGTTACATCATTGAAGATGCAGTTAGTGTTAGGCAGTCCAGTGGTGTTGGAGCCGTTACATTGGGAAAGGGTTTGCGAAGCTGCCAGCCGATACAATACATAATTCGCCAGGCCCTGACGGCCTCCCATCTGTTGATCTACAAGCGCCATGATTCCAGCAAAGGAAGGCGCGGAAGCAGAAGTTCCAGAAATCCCTGCAAAAGAAATAAATCCCTGAGAGTCGGGCACACAGGAGTTTTCCAGGCAAAGCAAATAAGGATCATGACCTGCGGCGGTCAACGAGACATCCGGAACATCGCGCATTCCGTCGGCTGGAATTCCGGGAACGCCAGACTGCCAGGATGGTTTGGTAAAAAATTGGCTAACGCCCCCGGAACCTGCCCATATACCGGCATCTTGACCGCATTCCGAAGCCAGGCAGCTCTCATTCCAGACGTTCTCCGGAATGTACGACAACGCGGAAGCTCCTGTGATTTGATTATTAGTTGCGTTCCAATAGAGAGAATCCATTCCATGTTCATTGAACATGGTTCCACCTACGGCGATGGTATAAGGCGTGGAAGCCAAAACATTCACCGACAATGGGCCCCGCGCCACGGCCTCGGAATTCGGATCGTCACATCCTTCGGCTCCGTTATCGCCCGAAGAAACGATATACGTAATCCCTTCCGCTGCGGCTTGCTCGGCCAGGGCTGAGATCCCGGCTGCCTGGGCGCTGGTTTCGTCTGCCTCGCAACTTCCGAAGCTTTCCGTCATGATGTCTGCCAGGTTGTTATCAATAATGTAGAGTTCGGAGAGGTCTACGCCGTCGGTGGTATTCGTGCTGGCGGAAACAACAAATTCAATCTGAGCGCCGTCGGCAATCGCGCCCGCCCAGCTTACATCCAGTGTGGCTTCTGCCTCTTCGCCACCGCCAAGGTCGCCGGGATCTTCTCCGTTGCGAACGATGGAAAATGATCCGCAGCATACGGAAAATACATTCCGAAAACTCGTAATGTCATAGCCGCCCGAATACAGGTCGCTGCGGCCCACAACACCAATTTTGATTCCTTTACCTGCGGTCCCCGAGTTCCAAGAGCCCGGGACGTGATAGATATTTACCAAGTCGGCCGGGCCTAACGCATGCAGCACCGGAGGGCCCGGAAAGGTGATACGCGGCTGCGAGCCACTCGTATATTCGGCCGGAATCCGCTCTTTGGCGATGTGCAACTGTGGCTTACGAAAAAAATTATGCAGGCTCATAACGCCCGCCACCGCCGGGGCAATTGCCGCCGGAACGGAAGGGTCCTGCTGATTGGCCCAATGCTGCTCCCCATTAATTACGTAGCTATGGATTGGAGTATGGAAAGCTTGCTGCACCTGCGCGGCTGTTCCGGAGAACTCGATCATCGTGCGTCCTTTGTTCACCTGAACGGATTGGAATCCGCTGGATTGCAGCCAGGCTGTGATGGTCTGGATGTCCGGGTCTGAAGGGCCGAATTGCTTTCCAAACTCTTCCGGCGTGAGCCATTTGTGATAGTTCGGGGAATTCTTGTCCTGTTGATCATCAAGCAATTTGGAAAGTGCCGTTTCCTGCGCGGAACTTCGCTTCAGAACCAGGAGCATACGGTTCATGGCGAGAGCCGCGGGCGCCGCGCCCCGGTCAAACTGGGGCTGAGCAAGACGATGCGTGTTTCCCTTGAGCACCTCGACCTGAGCTTCGTTAACGGGCTGAACGATCAGCTGCTTAACTGACTGGCCCAAGCCCGCCAACGGCAACAGCATCATGAATAAGAAGATGGCGGGTAAAAGAACCCAAACTCGGCGGCCAAGATTTTTTGGATGGGAAAATTGCGGCGTACCACCGGACAGTAAATACACGAATGCAAACTCCACAACTAAAATCCGCACACTCCGAAGGTTTGGCGGTCTTTCCGGGGAAGGGAGAACCACAATACTTCATCAACTCTGGCGTTGCAACAAAAACCAGAATGGGAAATGAAAAAATGCATCGGCCCCGGAACGGGTCAATGCGTCAAGGCAGTGCGGTTTAGAGAATGCAGAAGTGGATGCATGGAATCGCCGGAGCCCCGAATGGCCCGAGGTTACTATCGTTCATTACTGAGGTGATTTCCCTATTCCTGCCTTTTAACCCCTGTGGTACTCTCAAAAACACCGCGAATCCTTGTATTTGGCTGGTTTTTAGTGGCATCAGTGTCCTCAGAGCGCAAGCCCGGGATCCACATTGCGTGGAAGACCGTCTCCTATCGCAGCGTCGCGCTGGTGATTGTGATGGGGCTATTGCTGTTCTTCGCCGGGATGCGGTTCGCCTTTCCTCAATTCACCCAGAACAGTCTGCAAGTTGCCGGACATCTCACCGATGCTCTGCTGGAAAAAGTAGCTGGAGCCGCCGGCGCGCCAACCTCTACCGGCGTCATGAGTTCCCAGCAGGCGCACATTACCGCGCTCGATGGCACCGTCCGCATTAAAAAGGCCAACGGCAACAGCTGGCTCGCTGCTGACTACAACATTCCCCTGGAAAAAGGCGATGTCGTTCAGACCGGGTCGGAAGGCATGGCGAAGATCGTATTCAATGATGGCACCAACTACACGGTCAAACAGGATTCGCTGATTGTGATTCAGGAAAACTCAGCCAACGATCAGCAGCAGACCAACGTGGCGGTGGCCGTCAGCACCGGAACCGTTGATCTGGCTACGGGAACCTACACCCAGGGATCGAAATCGGAAGTGATTGTTGGCGGCGCGACGGCCACTTTGGCCCCGGAAAGCGCCGCCATGGTGCACAATGATCCCAAGCAGGATCAGCATGAAATCTTGCTGAAGAAAGGCACCGGCCAGATCAGCCGTAATGGAGAAACGATCCATTTGGCGGATTGGGAGAAGGTCAGCTTCGCGGCAAAGTCCCCGCACATGGAACGAGTCCAGGAAATTGGCCCACCGACGCCGATTTCCCCGGCCAACATGATGCCGATTTTTACCTCGGGCGATCCCAAGCCGGTGGAGTTTTCCTGGACGCCCATGCCCAACGCTGCCGGTTATGTGCTGCGAATCTCGCGGAACCCGTACTTTTCTTCATTGATTGTGGACCGCAAGGTGGACGCTGCCGACGTGATGGTTTCAGGCCTCGACCAGGGCGCGTATTACTGGTATGTGCAGTCTTACGATGCGGCCGGGAAGCAATCAGTGGAGAGCGAAAAGAACCGCTTCACCATTATTCCCAAAGGAAAAGAAACAGTCGCCATCAATCTTGAACTGGATCCGTTTATTCAACATGGGCATGTTCTTGAATTGACCGGTAAAACAGAAATCGGCGCGCGGGTCATGGTGAACGGCAGGGAAGTGCCGGTCGTGGGCGCGGACGGAGGGTTCCATTACTTTACACCCCCATTGCCTCCTGGCGAGAGCGTTATAACCGTCACGGCCCAGGACAGCAAGGGAGGGGTCAACACACTGCAAAAGAAGGTGTTGATCCAATAGTGACGGGCTGTGCTTTTCCCGCCGGTGGGCAGGAACTTTCGTTTAGAGTAACTTGCGAAAAGAATCACTTAGAATTGCCAGAACCATAAAATTTGATGCGGTGCGGGTTGCATGTTGTCGGACAGTACATATAAACGGCGGCCGCGCCCAACTAAGAGCGTAGAGAGAAAAAATTCAGTATGTCATCCAACGGCTTCCATTCCAACGGATCGCGTTTGCACAATATGCGGTCGCTGTTCAGCATGTTTTCGAGCGACCTCGCCATTGATCTGGGCACGGCGAACACACTGGTGTACGCGCGCGGCAAAGGCATCGTGGTTAACGAACCTTCCATCGTCGCCATCAATAAGGGCACCGCTGAGGTTGAAGCGGTCGGCAAAGAAGCCAAGGAAATGCTGGGCCGCACGCCCGGCAATATTGTCGCCATCAAGCCCATGAAAGATGGCGTAATCGCCGACTTCAAAGTCACGGAAAAAATGCTGAACTACTTCATCCAGAAGGCGCACAACCGCAAAATGCTGGTGCATCCGCGCATCGTGATCGGCGTGCCTTCGGAGATCACGCAGGTGGAAAAGCGCGCCGTTATGGACTCCGCCTACCGCGCGAAGGCCAGCGAAGTGCATCTTGTAGAACAGGCGATGGTCGCGGCCATCGGCGCAGGGCTTCCTATCACGGAACCCTCGGGCAACATGGTCGTGGATATCGGCGGCGGGACCACCGACATCGCAGTCATTTCTTTAAGCGGCATTGTTTATTCCCGCTCCGTCCGCATGGCCGGTAATCAGATGGATGAAGCCATCATGAATTACCTGAAACGCAAATATAACCTGCTCATCGGCGAGCGCACGGCCGAGCAGATCAAGATGGAAATAGGCTCCGCTTATCCACTCGATAAACCGCTGACCATGGAAATTAAAGGCCGCAACCTTATTGAGGGCGTGCCCAAAACCATTACGGTGGATGACAGCGAAGTGCGCGAGGCGTTGAGCGAATGCGTTTCCACCATTATGAATGCGATCCGCGTCGCTCTGGAACGCACGCCGCCGGAGCTTTCCGCCGATATCAGCGACCGCGGCATCGTTTTAACCGGGGGCGGAGCGCTCATTAAGAACCTCGATAAGCGCATCCGCGAGGAAACCGGACTGCCCGTTTCCATTGCCGACGATCCGCTGTGCAGCGTGGTGCTGGGCACAGGAAAGATGCTCAGCGATTTCAAGCTGCTGCGAAAAATCTCCATCGAGTAAGACAGCTGCTGGCTTCTAGCTGCTAGCCCCGCACGCGCGATTGCACCGGTAGTAGCCAGAAGCTAGCAGCGAATGGCTAGTAGCTGATTATGGAAAACCTTCTCACCCGTTACAGGAACATCAGCATTCTCGTGGGAGTGCTGTTCCTGCAGGTCCTCGGCCTGGCCATTCAGGTCAAGCGCAAAACGGAAAATGAATCCAGCCGCCTGATTCGCGTTTGGACCGTCGCCGCCATCACGCCTCTGGAAAAGGGCGTTGTGGACCTGGAAGACGGAGTTTCTGGCGTCTGGCACAACTATCTTTACCTGCGCGGAGTGCGCAAGGAAAACCGCGAGTTGCAACAGGAAATTCAGCAACTGCGCCTCAACCAGGTGCGGCTTTCTGAAGATGCCAACCAGGCCCACCGGCTGCAGGCGCTGCTGCGGTTCAAAGAACAGTTCATCCTGCACACAGTTGCCTCCCAGGTCATCGGCACCAGCGGCAGCGAAGAGTCGCGTTCCATCTACATTGATAAAGGCGAACAGGATGGCATTAAACGTGACATGCCGGTCAT
>JAICKN010000183.1 GCA_025927855.1 Terriglobales bacterium | reverse complement strand
GGGTTCGAGTTCGCCAGCACCACTTCGTAGCCCTCCGCCTTGAGCGCCTTGCAGGCCTGCGTGCCGGAGTAGTCGAATTCGGCCGATTGTCCAATGATGATGGGGCCGGAGCCGATGATGAGAATTTTGGAGATGTCAGTTCGTTTGGGCATTTTTTCAATCAATCACAGCTACGTGCTTTTTGTTTGGGAGTCGTTTAACTTTGCCTTCGCGCATCAGAATTCCAAGCACGCTATAACTCAAATAATTCTTAGAACCGCCACCATAGTCACTTTGTAATCCAAGACATTTTGCCACGTCGTAATTAGTGACGCCGTTCTTATTAGCTTTTGCAGTTTCAAAAACCGCACTCTTGAGATGATCCAAAGACATCTGAGCCTTCTCAACTGCGCCCGAGGGAACAATAACATCTTTACTTTTGCTAAGCCTAGTCCCCGACGGCACCACCGCGTTTGTAAGAAAACCGCCATGATCTTGCGTTCCGAAAGCACCGATCAACTCTGCTTCGATCCTTAACGCTTCCGTTTCTGATATTCCTTCAACCAATTTAATCGTCAGAACTTTTAGCCCAGCATCATGAATCTCACGTATTCGTTTCCCCTTAGCAGATTGGTCTACTTGAAGTACATGTTCCCAAGCGCGTGTACCAGCACCTTTACCAATATAAAAAGCTCGAGCTGGGTTAACTCGCGGATCTTTCAAAGCGTAAACGTAAAACACGCTTTGTGACTTCACCCCTTCCACTCCTCCATCATCTTCACGAAATCTTTGAACAGATAATGCGAGTCGTGGGGGCCCGGCGCCGCCTCCGGGTGATATTGCACGCTGAACAGCGGCAGATTTTTATGCCGCAGGCCTTCCAGCGTGTTGTCATTCAAATCCATGTGCGTAAGTTCGACTTCGCTTTGCGGAAGCGAATCGGGATCCACGGCGAAGTTATGGTTATGTGCCGTGATCTCGATCTTTCCTGAATTCAACTGCTTCACCGGATGGTTTCCGCCATGGTGGCCAAACTTGAGCTTGTAGGTTTTGCCGCCGAGCGCAATTCCTGTAAGTTGATGGCCAAGGCAGATGCCGAAAATCGGCTGACGTCCCATGAGTCGGCGAATGTTGTCCACTGCGTAGGTGCAAGGTTCGGGATCGCCGGGGCCGTTGGAGAGAAATACTCCGTCGGGCTTCAGCGCGAGAACATCTTCCGCCAGGGTCTGCGCGGGAACAACGGTGACTTTGCATCCCTCACCGCGCAGCTTGCGCAGAATGTTGTGCTTTATGCCGAAATCGTAAGCGACCACATGATACTGTTCGGGAACATCCTTCACGCCGACCACTTCCACCGGTTCATGCGAGCGCTCGCCGACCTCCCACACATAGGAGCGGTTGGTGCTCACGACTTTCGCCAGGTCTGTGCCGTCCATCTTGGGGATGGAGCGGGCTTTGGCCACCAACTTTTCAGGGTCATTTTCCAGCGTGGAAATAACCCCGCGCATGACCCCGTGGTCGCGTAAATGGCGGACCAAGGCACGCGTGTCTATGTCAGCAAGAACTGGGACCTTGAATTGTTCGAGATATTCTTCGGCAACCTGCTGCGAACGCCAATTGGAACTTACTTTGGAAAATTCACGGACAATCAATCCTTCGATATACGGGCGCGTGGCTTCATTGTCTTCGCCATTGGTGCCATAATTTCCGATTTGAGGATTGGTTAAAACAACGATCTGGCCACAGTAGGAAGGATCGGTAAAGATTTCCTGGTAGCCTGTGATGGAAGTATTAAAAACGACTTCCCCGTGACATTCGCCTTTAGCGCCGTAGCCTTTGCCGCGGAAGACTTTGCCGTCTTCCAGCGCAAGGATAGCTTGCATCTTTGCTCCAGGGAGTGGATTTTTTAGATTTTAACAGAGAAGGCGGCCCCGGCCAACCCAAACTCGGGCTTGAGCGGCGGATTTTTGTGGAAATCGTGGCCGCAAAACGGGATAGGGGATTGCAATTTGCTCCATGTTAACTAAAACTTAAACTCTTTCTTGAAGGATGCGCTAGAAATGTGGTTTGTTTCATCCATGCGAATTCATCTGCGAATCCTGTTCCGGCGGTTTTACGCTTCCGGGCTGCCGATTCTGCCTTTGTTCCTTTCCTTCGTGTGGGCCTTCCCTGTGTTCGCCCTGGACTCAGCTCCAGTAGCCACTGCGCCCGTGGTTAAGACAAACTCCGGAGAACTTCGTGGAATGTTGCTCCCTTCCGGTCGAGCGGAATTTTTTGGAGTTCCTTATGCAGAGCCTCCGGTGGGCAATCTCCGTTGGCGCGGACCTGTTCCGGTAAAACCGTGGAAAGGGGTGCGCGATACCCAGCACTTTGGCCCGCCCTGCGCGCAGACGATCGTGGGAAATTGGAACCGCCACTATTCCGAAACCGGACGAGAGGACTGTCTTTACCTGAACATTGTCGTTCCACATTGGCCTGCAAAGGCAAAGCTCCCGGTGATGGTCTGGATCCATGGAGGCGGGAACATCTCCAGCTCCGCTTCAAGTTCTCTTTTTACCGGCGGAACGTTGGTGGACCATGGCGTCATATTGGTGACGGTGGATTTCCGGTTGGGTGTCTTCGGATTCCTGGCCCATCCGGAACTCACACGGGAATCCAGCCATCACACTTCCGGCAATTATGGCCTGATGGATCAGATCGCAGCCTTGCGATGGGTGCGCGAAAATATCGCTGAGTTTGGCGGCGACCCAGCCAACGTCACGATCTTTGGGCAATCCTCCGGCGGGGCGGATGCAAGTTTGCTCATGATTTCTCCTCTGACGAAAAATCTGTTTCAGCGAGTGATCGCAGAAAGTGGAGCTGCGCTCAGTTTTGGGGCTCCTGTGCGGGAAGAGGTGGAACAGGATGGGCAGAAATTAGCTGAGCTTTTGCACGCACCGGCTGGTAAAGATGCATTGAAATATCTGCGTAGCCTCTCTGCGGACGACATTCTTAAAGTTCTTGGGCCGGATGATCCGGGATCACAGTTGATTTTTGGTTTTACTGTGGATGGTTGGGTAGTTACAGTTCCACCAATGAAGGCTTTTACACGCGGAGAAGAAGCGCCGGTACCGATGATGATCGGCACCAACTCGCGCGAGTATTACACACCAACCTCTCCGAGCGAACTGCGCAACAAGATCGCCGATGCTTATGGCGATCTCGCTCCGCAGGCGCTACGGCTCTACGGTTTAAGTCAGAATGGGCAGGGCGAAATGGACCCTTTGTACGGCGACGTTGCCGATCAATGGTTTGCCGATACGCTGTTCCGCTGCAATGCGGTCATGCAGGCTGCATGGCACCAGACGGCGCAACATCCTACATATCAATATCAAATGGAACATGCTACGCCGGGGCGTCCTCTGCAAATGGCTGTTCATGGAGGAGAGCTGCCCTACGTATTTGGTTTTTATCCCACCAGCGGTTATATGGGAGGCGCCTACACCGATGCGGATCGTAAACTCGGCGAGCAGATCGAACAGTACTGGACGAACTTTGCGCGCACGGGAAATCCGAACGGCGACGGGCTTGCGAAGTGGCCGGAGTTCGGCAGCACACAAGCTTATTTACGATTTACGCAGGGTGGCGATGAAGAAGCTGCCGCCGGCTTGCGAAAAATGCAATGCGACCTCTACCGCGAAGAATTAAGCTTCACGCAATGATTCCGAAAATATTCATCCAGATCATTCCGCATGGGAGCGGGATGGCAAAAATCAACACAGGGAGGAAACTGGATGTGATCTTCCCGAACGCTTGTTCACGATTGTAAAATTTCCACTCTGTCTACTGCTGCCATTTCGCTTCCGCGTGTCGCCCGCAAGAACCCGCTTGCGGCAATCGGCGTAATATTCGTCATCATTTTTGCGGTATTCGCCATTTTTGCTCCCTGGATTGCTCCTCAAGATCCGGCGCACATTGATCTTCCCATGCGCCTCATGCCGCCTTCTTCCGCCCATTGGTTCGGCACGGACGAACTGGGGCGGGACATACTCTCGCGCATCATTTATGGAGCGCGTATCTCCATGCTGGTGGGCAGCAGTGTTGTGGCGGCTGCTCTGGGGTTGGGTCTCATCATCGGTTCAGTCGCCGGATTTTATGGCGGCCGTATTGACCGCTTCGTGAACGTCATTGTCATGAATGCGTTCCTTTCTTTTCCCGGAATCCTCATTGCCATTGCATTCGTTGCCTTCCGCGGCCCGGGTATCTTCAATCTGGTCGTGGCATTGTCGCTAGGCGGATGGGTCGGGTACGCGCGGCTGGTGCGCGCGCAGGTTCTCGCCGCCCGCGAACGTGAGTTTGTGGAAGCCGCGAGGGCCCTTGGAGCAAGCGACCTGCGCATCGTTGTGCGCCATATTTTGCCCAACATTATTCAACCGATTATCGTGCAGGCGGCCATTGGAATGGCAGGGGCCATCCTTGCGGAAGCTACCATGAGCTTTCTCGGGCTGGGGGTGCCTCCTCCCACTGCAAGCTGGGGGGCTATGCTCAACGATAGCCGTGCGCACCTCTTCGATGCTCCTCATCTTGTCGCTTTTCCAGCATTGGCGGTCATGTTTGCCGTGCTGTCTTTCAACTTCATCGGTGACGCTCTGCGCGATTTTCTCGATCCACGTTCCCGCATGGAAGCTGGCCTGTAGCGGATACGCGCTTAAATGCGGTAAACCACGGAGGGGCACAGAGAGCACAGAAACCTGCCGGATCGTATCTCTGTGGCCCTTTGAACTCTGTGGTTAGCTCAATGGCAATCTTTTGCAACGCCTGATGCAGAACTTTGGTAATCGGGCGTCCCCCCGCTTTTTCCCCGTCTATTTTCTACGCAACATTTTCTCAGGTCCTGGGTTTCCAGATATGTCCAGCCAAGAAGGCTGACGGCTGAAATGAGAGCAAAAGGAGAGGATTTATGAAGATGCAGATAAAGGGCATTTTGCTGAGCGCGGCATTGGCTGGATTCATGTTGCCCGCGATGGCGCAAAAAAGCGAAGTTGGCAAACGCGCGGAAAATCAGCAGGACCGCATTGCGCAGGGAGTGAAGAGCGGCCAATTGACGCCGCATGAGACCACGCACCTGGAGCGGAGGGAAGGGGCCATCAATCGTGAAGTCCGTCGTGACCGAAAGGCAAATGGCGGAAAACTGACTCCTGCGGAGCGTGCGCGGGTCAACCGTCAACAGAACAAAACATCGCGCCAAATTTATCGCGATAAGCACAACCGGCGTGTGCAGTAACTTGGGGTGAGAGAAAAAGCGCCTTCCAAGTGGGGGCGCTTTTTCTTGGTTTTAATGCGGATGTTTCGACGTAAGGGCGTAATTTCGCGCCACTCCAAACCCTGTGACCGAAATATGCGAAATGGACATCCAGCGTTCTAATTTGTGGTGGCCGGTGCGGTGAAAGATGTATGAAATTCCCACGGAGGTCATCGTGCCTGCCGCTTCCAGACTGGCAAATGCTGCGGAATTATTTACAACCGCATCTGCCAGAAGAATTTCCCGGCGCCCTCGCGCCTGCATATTGCGCGTGGAAGCATAGTCGAGCCCACGAAAAATACCCACGCCTGCAAATAGCAAAATATTTTCGTTGTCCCAGAAAGCATGTGGGCCTGACGGTTCTTCTGCCGCGGCCCTCGCGGGGGCAACATGCTGCGATGGGTGTTGCGGATACGCGGCTTTGCGCGTTTGGGGAGACGTTACCGGCTGAGCTGTTGGCGCTTCCGGCAAGGCATTTTCCTGGGCAAAAGCTGCGGCCGTGGAAAATGCCGGCAAAAGGCAAACGAATAAAAGCAATCTGCAAATCCTGAAACGCATGCGGCCATTGTAAGAAAAGCACGGTTAATTTCTAAGTTGTTTTGACGGGGCAATGAGCACGGAAGACGTACTCCGGATGGCTTCGCGGATTGGCCTCCATCCTGGCGGCGTTCATTTTTGGGGCGCGAACTTTCCCAATGCCAGAACTAGGGCAATGGTGCAGACCGCAATACATGCGGATAGCGCCCACTCATACACCGCTCGATTTCGGAGCCAGATATTTTCATCAAAAAAACGAGGCGTGAAATACAGAAACAGAATAAAAAGAAGCACGGCGACTAAGAAAATGGTGGAACTCAGTAACATCCAGCCCATTGCCTTGTGCTGCGGAGATACCAGCCGGTTAGCCGCGACTGTAAAGAGCAGAGTCCCTGCGCTCAAACAGATAAAAATCGCAAACGCCATCGGGATATGAACATGGTCATAAGTATAGGGAGCGGGAGAAAGGCCTCCAATAATAATGGCGCAGAGAACGCCGGTACTAATAAATGCAAAGCCGGTTTTTGAAAGTCGGGGTTGGGTGACTGCAAGGCGCTGATAGATAAAAATTGCAGGCGGCAGCAGAAGAATTACCGCGATTGCGGTCCCAAGGACGGCGGGCAAATAGCCGTGGGGATTCATTGCAGGTGATGCCAGATGCGATATCACGGCAGCTTTTAAGTTGAACTGCGCGCTATGGAAAAAGTTCTCCGCGGAAATTAAGAGGCCCGCAAAGAAAACGACCGTCGCGCCCACGATCGACCCGATTGCTGTGTGCTGCCTGATGATCATGTTTTATCGCTTGAAATAAATCCAGCCATTTTCCCGCACCGGGCCATTCGCTTCGCAGCTTTCGCTGCATGTTACATCTGCCCTCGCCTTATTCCTAAGCGATTCGCCG
>JAICKN010000140.1 GCA_025927855.1 Terriglobales bacterium | reverse complement strand
TCCGCACATTGATTTTGCAAGCCGTGCACGCATTTCACGCAGTGATTGCAAAACTGCATGGGAGCAAGCAATACACGCTGTTCCGCCGTAAATCCGCTGACGTATTCACCACACTTGACCACTTCTCCAGCCACATCACTGCCCAATATATGCGGGAGCTTTATGCCGGGCAGACCCTTGCGAATCCATAGATCGAGATGATTCAAAGCGCAAGCCCGCACCCGCACTAAAACCTGGTCCTTGCGGAGCAATGGATCAGGAACATCCTCGTAGCGAAGAACCTCGGGGCCGCCAAATTCATGAATACGCGCAGCTTTCATCGGTCAAAGTTCCCTTCTCGCCTATGCAAATGAATCTTCCACTAACATATCAAGTTTATATTGCGTGGGAGCGTAAATCGGGAGATGCCGGGCGTTTATTGGCAGACTTCCGTATTGTCACCACAAGATAAACGTGAAAAAGCCGCTCCAGCTTGTCATTCTGGCCTCGTCCCACATAAAGTGAATTATCCGCATGAACACGCAAAATTTACGTTCCCTGACTACGGCGCAAATTGAATTTGTTCAATCTGTCCTGCAACGTTCCCCCATGCTGGCGGTTTTCGATTGTGATGGCACGCTATGGTCGGGTGATGCCGGCGAGGGCTTTTTTAGCTGGGAGATGAGGCGCGGCATGGTCTCCCAAAACACCGTCCGCTGGGCCCGCGCCCGCTATGCAGATTACCGGCGGGGTCAAGTCAGTGAAGACGACATGTGCGGCGAAATGGTCACCATTAACCGAGGCTTGCGTGAAAGCGATGTGGTCCGGGCCGCGATCGAATATTTCGAGAACAACATTGCCAAAAACATTTTTCCGGAGATGCGGGCGCTCATTCACGAGTTGCGGCAGGCTGATTGTGAAATCTGGGCCGTCTCTTCCACCAACAATTGGGTAATTGAGGCGGCCATGCGGCACTTTGAAATTGACCCCAGCCGTGTGCTCGCCGCGTGTGTTGAAATTGAAAATGGAATTGTTACAGACAAGCTGATCCGTGTGCCTTCCGGCGAGGGCAAACCAAAAGCCATCCGCGAGGTCATTCAGCGCACTCCCGACGCGGCTTTTGGCAATTCGCGATGGGACGCGGCCATGCTGGAAATGGTGAAGCACCCTTTTGTGGTGAACCCGAATCCGGATCTGGCTGCCACTGCCCAAAAAAATGGATGGCCGGTCTACATGCCTGTAAAAAATGACGCAGTGCCGGCATCGGCCCCACAGTGATTGGATAACGAGACCGGTTTCAGTAGGACCTCAGCGGCTGAAGCCGCATTGTAGCTAGATATTGGCACAGCTAAAGCTGTGCCCTTCCCATTTGAGCCTTCCATTTAGAAACCTTTGTGCGTGAATTCAGATTGAAGAAGGATTTACGAGCTGGGTTCTAGCTGCCCTGTTTGAGTTCCACCAGGACCTGGCGGGCAATTTCCTTGAGCGTCTCGAAAACGCCTTGCCCCTGGAAAGCAATGGCTTCCATGATCGGTTCGTTTTTGCGCCGCAGTTCCTTGGCTAAAGCATCCACCGGAAGAATGTTGGGAAGGTCGCGCTTATTGAGCTGCAACAGATAGGGAATTTTGTTGAAATCGTAGCCGTGCTCTTTCAGATTGTCCATCAGATTATCGAGCGCTTCGATGTTGGCATCCATGCGCTCCTGCTGCGAATCTGCGACGAAAACGATGCCGTCCACGCCGCGCAGAATCAATTTGCGGCTGGCATCGTAGAACACCTGCCCGGGAACGGTGTAGAGGTGGATGCGGGTCTTGAATCCGCGCACCGAGCCTAAGTCGAGAGGAAGGAAGTCGAAAAACAGAGTTCGGTCGGTTTCGGTGGCAAGCGAAATCATCTTGCCCTTCTGCTGCTCGGCTGTTTTCTGGTAGATGTGCTGCAGGTTCGTGGTTTTGCCGCCCAGTCCGGCGCCATAGTACACGATCTTGCAGTTGATCTCGCGAGCTGCAAAGTTAATGAAACTCAAGACTTTTCCTCAAGAGCGGCAGCAGACACTCCAGCACGTGCGAGTATCGCCGCATTAAGATTTTGGCTGGTACTGCTGGTTTTATATCACAGAGAAGGGGTTACCGGCAGGTTACTGCCGTTACTACCAGGCTCATTCGAAGACTAAAGCGGGCATCTTCCCGAATTCAGACCTAATAAAATTTGTTGGGAAGATCTCGTTCCATGGACATGGAAGATTGCAAAATGATCCTTTCCCGCGTCTCTTTAATAATTCCGCAATTAATTCGGCCGCTATTTTGACGATTTTATTTTTGCCGCTGCGTGGGCACTGGATAGTAGCCATCCTTGGCATAAATTTTCAGCCCCGGCTTATCCACCCGGACTTCGATCTGGCGGTAGGCTGAACTGATGCCTTGCGTTAAGTATCCGAGAGTGTACTGATTGCGGGCATCGCCCAGAATGCGGGCGTAGGCGTCTTCCATTGCCTGCGAAGAAAACTCATTGATAATCTCGCCCCCGGTGGCAGAGGCATATTTCGGAAGAATGTCTCCGTAGCCCATGTGAGGGAGATGAACCTTTTGCAGGCTGCCATATACAGGAAGGGCCGAACTTCCTACGCCCACGCCATAGACTATGACCCCATTTGTCAACAACACCCGCAAAACGTCGCGATAGCTGGCCTGACTTCCGTATTCGTGGCCGTCGCTGATTACGAAGATGACTTTACGGCGGGATTTGTCCCGCTTCCCCAAATCCGCTGCCGCCCGCAAAATTGCATCGTTCAGAACGTGGGCGGGCTTGGGCGGGGCCGCGGCAATGAGCGGCGCATTCGGATTGATGGGAATATTGTTTATGGTCGGTCCTTGCGGCCCAAACGGACCGTCGAGCGTAGGAGGGCCGCTCGGGGAGCCACCCGCGTATTCCAATTGGCTAAAAGCCGCGGTGAGCATGCGGCCTGTTCCCAAAAAGTTCGTTTGCCGGGTCACCGTGTGGCTATAGGTGTAGACAGCAATTTCGTCGTATTGGCTAAAGGAACCTTGCAGGGCGGAGAAGGTTTTATTCACCTTCTGCACATCCGAATTCGGCATGCTGTAGTCGAGAATCACCGCTGCTGAAAGAGCAAAAGGATCGGCCGTAAAAAAGTTCATCTTTTGCTTAATGCCATTCTCGTAAATGGCGAAGTTATTAGAAGTTAAACCGTTAACTACCCGGCCGGAATCGTCCTGCACCATCACGGGAAGAAGGACTTGATTGACGTTGCGGAAAATACGAAACAACTGCTCCTGGTCATCGGCCCGTTCCTTGGTCGCTCCCCCCTCCGGGACTGTGACGATATTCACCGGAGGGCGTGAGTCCTGCGGCTTGCTCTGGGGCGCTTCCTCGGGAAAAGGAAATTCGCCGGAACTCCTGGGTGGATTCGTGGGAGCAGCGTTTTCTGGAGGGTTCTGCTCCTCTTGCTGGCTCTGCCGCGGAGGTATTGGCAGATCGTTTGGAGAGGCCGTAGGCAGCTGAGGCGCGGGACGCCCGACCGATGGGGCATCGGGAATTTCCTGCTGGCTTTTCTGTTGACTGCCCGACTGCTGACTGTCTGGTTGCTTAGGCGCGTTCTGACTGGTCGGCTGGCTCTGCGCCATAAGCAAGCCACAGGTCAAAAGCAGCAATCCCAACCAGCGAACTGGAACTATGAACTTCACTCTGCAGGACAAGTAGCTCTCCCCAACGTTATGGTTGCCCCGAATGCTCTAATTTTGGATGCATGAAGCAGCCGGGTTGGTGCATCTAACCTATAAAGGAATAGACTAACAAATACTCCAAGGAAGATTCGTGAGAACCCTTTTCCGGCGGCTCCCTGTAGGCATCATTATTGCGACCCTGAGTTTTGCCCCTTGGATTTATGCGCAGCGCATTCCCCGGCTCGGCACGGATTCCGGCCCCGGCGAACAAGATCCGGGCATCAGCAAGAGCCAGCCGGATGAGCATTCCGCAGCGACTCTTAAAGTCAACGTTGATGTGGTGCAGTTGCTTTTCAACGTCAAGGACAAAAAAGGCACCCTGATTCCGGGCCTCACCAAAGACGACTTCAAGCTGTTCGAGGACGGGAAGCCGCAAACGATTAAATATTTCACACCCGAATCGAACCTTCCGCTTACGCTGGGCATTTTGATTGACTCCAGCGGCAGCCAGCAACGGGTGCTGGGCATGGAGCAACAAATCGGCGCCGATTTTTTGGAGCAGATCATTCAGCCCAAAGACGAGGCTTTTGTCATCAGCTTCGATGTAGAAGTCAATCTTCTTCAAGATTTCACCAACTCCACGCACATGCTACGGACCGCGCTGGATAGCGCCAGAATCAATGCACCTCCGGATAGCTGCACGAGCCTGCCGGGAGCGGGCGGCGGCCCGCTTCCCTGCACTTCCACGCCTAAAGGCACATTGCTTTACGATGCGGTTTATTTGGCAGCCCATGATGAATTGGCGCAAGAAGCCGGACGCAAAGCCATGATTCTGCTGACCGACGGCGAAGACCAGGGCAGCAAGCTAAAGATCAACGAGGCCATTGAATCCGCGCAGAAAGCGGACACCATCTGCTACGTTCTGCTTATTGCCGACCGCAAGTTCTACGGAGGTTTTTATTCGGGGGACCGCGAGATGAAAATGCTCGCGGAAGAAACGGGCGGTAGAGTCATTGACGTGGGCGACAAGCCCGACAAGCTGAAGCAGGCTTTCGACCAGATCTCGCAGGAATTGCGCAGCCAGTATGATATCGGCTACACCTCCACGAACCGGGCCAAGGACGGGACCTTCCGGCGGGTGGAAATTAAGCCCAAAGAAAAGAATTACAGAATACAGGCGCGCAGCGGATATTACGCGAGCAAGTGAAGGGCTGGGCCGCGGTCCGCGCGTTGCGGGTTGCAACGGCCGGCGAGAGAAGGTCGTGAGTAGCCATTGACAGCAGCTCTCGTAATTCTTAACATTAGATTTCATCGCAGAATAATTCGCAATGAGTCGTTTCACGATGTATAAAGCCACGCTTTCATATTTTTCACGACAAGCATCTTCAACCGTTCCAATTTCCCAAGAGCGATCACCGCTCGCTTCTCTCCAAATCCCATGATTATTGTCGAAGAACTCACGAAGCGTTACGCCCGCAATACGGCCGTGGACCATATTTCTTTCCGGGTAGAAAAGGGCCAGATCGTAGGGTTCCTCGGCCCGAACGGCGCGGGAAAAACCACCACCATGCGCATGCTGACCTGCTTCATGCCGCCCACCTCGGGCAGCGCCAGCATCGCTGGATTGGACGTGCTCGAACATCCGATGAAAGTGAAGAAACACATCGGATACCTGCCGGAGACTCCGCCGCTCTATCCAGAAATGGCAACCGGAGAGTATTTGCAGTTTGTTGGCAGGCTCAAAGGCCTCTCCGGCGGGGAGCTGAAAAAACGAGTGGACTATGTTTGCGAGCGCTGCTCTGTCGCCGACGTGCGGCACAAGCTCATCGGCAAGCTTTCCAAGGGATACAGGCAGCGCGTGGGACTGGCGCAGGCCATCATTCACAATCCCGATGTGCTCATCCTTGACGAGCCCACCGCTGGACTCGATCCCAAACAGATCAATGAAACGCGCGACCTGATCAAAAGCCTCGCCGGCGACCACACGATTCTCCTGAGCACACACATCCTGCCCGAGGTCGAGCAGACGTGCCAGCAGGTCATCATTATCAACAAAGGAAAACTGGTGGCGACCGATTCAGTGCAGAACTTGCAAAACCGCGCGCGTGGCGCGGTTTCAGTGCTGGTGGAGGTGGCAAGCCGCAGCGGCCCGCTGGATTTCTCCATGGTACAAAAGCAGCTGGAACAAGTTGCCGGAGTAAGCCGGGTCCTTTACCGGGGGAGCAATAGCGGCTTCTCCAGTTTTGAAGTGGAAAGCGAGAAGAGCTTTTCCCGCGGCGACGTGGCCCGATCGATTGTAAATGCAGGATGGGACCTGAATGAACTGCGTCCCGCGGCCATCAGCCTGGAAGAGGTCTTTCTGCAACTCACGAAGTCCGAGGAAAAGCCACCACTTGAGGCTGCCGAGCTCGCGGGGGTGCCGGCATGAAAAACGCGCTGACCATATACCGCAAAGAGCTTCGCAGCTACTTTGTCTCTCCCATCGCCTATTTGCTGCTGTTGATGTTTGCGCTGATTTTCGGCTTCTTCTTCTGGAACTCTCTGGGTTATTTCGTCTTCATCGGCATGGAATCGCAGATGCGCGGCCAGCCAATGCCCATGAACATCAACGAACAAATTATCCGGCCGCTGCTCTCAAACATCAGCGTCGTGGGACTGTTTTTCATTCCCATGATTACCATGCGTCTGTTTGCCGAAGAAAAGCGCAGCGGCACCATTGAATTGCTGGTGACTTCTCCGGTGCGCGACATTGAAGTAATTTTGGGCAAATGGCTGGCGGCTTGTTCGCTTTATGCAAGCATGTTGCTGGTCACGTTCCTGAATTTTGGATTTTTGTTCAAGTACGGCAATCCGGACTGGAAGCCGCTTTTAATTGGATATCTGGGCTTATTGTTGCAGGCCGGGGCCCTGCTCGCCGTCGGGACATTCATTTCTACCCTGACCAAAAACCAGATCATTGCCGGCGCGGCGACGTTTGCCATCTGTTTGCTGCTGTGGGTGGTGGGCTGGGTGGGCGATTACGAAACCGCGATGTGGGCGACGGTGCTCTCATACATGTCAGTGGTCACACACTTCGAGTCGTTTGCCAAAGGCGTACTCGACACCAAAGACGCGGTGTTCTACGTCGCCCTCATTTTTCTGGGATTGTTTTTCACGGCGCGTTCCATGGAATCCCTGCGGTGGAGGTCATAGGTGAACCAATCATTGCTCAAAGCCCGGCAAACCAAATACGCTGCCTACGCAACCGTATACATTCTGGTCGCGATTGCGATTGTGGTTGTGGCTAATGTGCTGGCCAACCGTTATGACAAGTCCTACGACGCGACCGCGAACAAACGCTATACATTGTCCGAGCAGACCATCAAAGTCGTAAAGAATCTGCCGCAGCCGGCAACCATCGAATACTTTGATCAATCCACGCGCTTTGATCGCGCGAAAGATCTGTTGGATGAATACAGTAGCATCTCGCCGAAAATCCACGTTAAGTATGTGGACCCAGACAAAGATCCGCAGGCCGCGCGGGAAGCCGGCATTTCGAGCTATGGCACTGCATTGGTCGAAGTAGGCGGCAAAAAAGAGATCGCCAAAGGGATGACGGAGGAAGGCATTACGGGTGCCTTCATCCGCGACATCAAAAACAACACGCGTACGGTTTGCTTTGTCGCTGGCAGCGGCGAACATCAGATTGACGATACGGACCGGCAAGGCTACTCCGCATATAAAGACCTGCTTAGCAAAGACGAATACACAGCAAAATCGATTGACCTTCTGCAAAATGCTTCTGCCCCCAGCGAATGCACCGTGCTGGTGGTCGCCGGCCCCAGCGCCGACTATCAACCGCCCGAGGTGGATGCCATCAAGAAGTATGTTGAAGGCGGAGGCCGCGCGTTGTTCCTGCTTGATCCTCCCTTGAAAATCGGCCGTGGCGAGATCGCGGACAATGACCTGCTGACAAATCTGCTGGCAAGCTGGGGGGTAACGGCAGAGAAGAACTTGATCCTCGACCTGAATCCCATTGGCCAGCTTGCCGGCCTCGGTCCGCAGGTGGCGCTGGTTACAAGCTACGATTCGCATCCCATTGTCAACGACATGAAGTCTACGGCCACAGGCTTCCCTTTAACCCGCTCGCTTGAGGTCAAAAACACGGACAAGACATCCGTCCAGACATTGTTTGATTCATCGAGCAGCAGCCTGGCTACAACGAACCTGAGCTCCGCGCGGGTGGATGTGAAAGATCCAAAAAATACTCACGGGCCTATGCCCATTGCCGCCGCGGGCACCTACAACACCGGCAATAAGGATTCGCAAGGACGTTTTGTTGTGGTGGGCAGCTCGTCGTGGGCGGCAAATTCCTTTATTAATTTCAACGGCAACCGTGATCTGGCGGTGAACGCGATTGACTGGTTGTCATCGGATGAAGATTTGATTTCCATCCGTCCGAAAGCGGAAGACGACCGCCGCATCACCATGACACGCGCGCAGTTGAGCTGGGTCCGTACCACCAGCCAATTTCTGCTGCCGCTGGGTGTGCTGGTCATTGGAATTTCAGTCTGGTGGAGGAGGAGATAAAGGCCGGTTCCGGCCGCAAGATCGCATGAAAGCACGTGGCCTTTTAGTCGCATGTGTGATTTTAGCCGCTCTTATCGGCGCATTGTACTGGTCAGATCATCACAAGCCCGCCGAAAACAACACAGCTTCAGCGAACGTCGCGCCAAAAGTTCTTTCGTTGAAACAGGACGACATCACGAAGCTGACGATCAAAAAGAATGCCGGCGAGCCCTCCACTCTCGTAAAAAACAGCTCCGGCCAATGGGCCATTATCGCTCCGCATGATTATCCCGCGGACCAGGACGTAGTCAAGGGAATGCTCTCGACGGTTTCCAATCTCAATTCCGACCGACTCATTGCAGACAAAGCAGGCAATCTCAATCAATACGGATTAAATGACCCCACGGTCGAAGTGGATATCACAAATAAAGATGGCAAGAGCAACACGCTGCTCATTGGCGATCAATTGCCCGCTGGCGGCGGCTCGTACGCAACGATTTCCGGCGATCCGCGCGTGTTCAGCATCGCCAGCTACAACACTACCGCCATTAATAAAAGTTTGAACGATTTGCGCGACAAGCGCCTGCTGACGATGGATGCCGATAAAGTCAGCAGGCTTGAGTTGGTAAAGAAGAACCAGGACCTGGAATTTGGCCGCAGCAAGGATGATTGGCAAATCATC
>JAICKN010000312.1 GCA_025927855.1 Terriglobales bacterium | reverse complement strand
TCATCACCGATGCCACGCACACCCGTGCGGTGCCGCAGGCGCAAGAGACGCGCAAATGCGCGCAAGCTGCAATCAAGCCCCTGCTTTCCAAACGGCTGATTCCTGTGATGGGCGGTTTTATTGCTTCGAGCCGTGACGGCATTCCTACCACGCTCGGGCGGGGAGGCTCCGACTATTCCGCCGCCCTCATTGGCGCGGCTCTGGATGCGGATTCCATCGAGATATGGACCGACGTCGAAGGCATGATGACCACCGATCCCCGGCTTTGCCCCGACGCCCGCACCATCCGCCGCATCAGTTTCAATGAAGCCGCCGAGCTCGCATATTTTGGGGCCAAGGTGCTGCATCCCGCGACATTGCTGCCTGCCGTTGAACAGAACATTCCGGTGTATGTTCTGAACTCGCGCAACATCAAGAGCAAGGGTACACGCATTACCGCTCATGCTCCCGGCGGTACGGAGATGTTTCGCGCCATCACCGCCAAGAACGGCGTTAGCCTGGTGAACGTGGTGGCTTCGCGCGGGCTGATGGTCCACAACTTCCTGCGTTCGGTGTTTGAGGCGCTTGACCAGCACAGCGCGTCGGTGGACCTGGTGGCGATTTCCGAGGTGAGTCTCTCCTTCACTATTGAAACGCGCCGCATGCCGCAAGCATTATTGTCCCAGCTCGAAAAAATTGCGGACGTGACTTGCGAAGACAACCAGGCAATTATCTGCCTGGTGGGCGAGGACATTCACGGTCGTCCCGGAATCGCCGCCAGCGTCTTCAACACGGTGGCCAACGCGGGCGTGAATGTCCGCATGATTTCGCAGGGCGCGTCGGAAATCAATATCAGCTTTGTGGTGAAAGAAAGCGACGTGCCGCAGGCTGTGCGCCACCTGCACGCAGCTTTTTTCAGGAAGGGAAGCGCGGAAGCCAACGGCGCGGGCAAAGCGGGTAAAGCGGCAAAAGAAAAGGCAAATAAAGGTAATGGGTTGACCGCCGCAGGCATGCTCGCTTTCGCCAAGGCGCGCAAAGTCCGTGGTGCGGCTGCAAACTAAGTTGACCCAATAGTGATCTGTTTACATTGATCTTTGATCTTCATTATGAAAACGGCATCGCAATCCAGTGCAGCGGTAAGATCCCAAAGCGAAGAACCGCAGAGCAAAAAAGAAATGCTCAATGTAGCGCTGGCGGGCTTTGGCACGGTGGGAAGTTCCGTGGCCAAAATTCTTACCGAGCATCCCGTCCCTGGATTGCGCCTTACTCATATCTGCAACCGCAATGTTGCGCGCAAAAAATCAGCTTCGCTCCCCGGCGACATTCGCTGGACGGAAAATATCCAGGACGTCCTCTCTTCCGACGCTGACATTCTGATCGAATTGATTGGCGGACTTTCTCCCGCCGGAGACTGGATCCGCAGCGCCCTTGAGGCTGGCAAGTCTGTCGTCACTGCCAACAAACAGCTCATGGCCCATCACGGGCCGGAACTGCTCGAACTGGCCCGTTCCTGCAATCGCCATCTCGCTTTTGGAGCGTCGGTGGCGGGCGGCGTTCCGGTTATTTCCGGTTTGCAGGAAGGGTTGGGAGGCGACGATCTTTTCAAGATTTATGGAATCCTGAATGGCACCTGCAACTACATCCTCAGCCAGATTGACTCCAAGGGCGTGACGTTCGCCGCAGCGCTGGAGCAGGCGCAACGACTAGGCTTTGCCGAAGCTGATCCGACGGAGGACGTAGATGGCTTCGATGCCCGGGCGAAGCTGGTGATCCTTGCCCGCGTTGGGTTGCGCAGCAGTGCTCCACCGGCGAATGTTGTCTGCCGCTCTATTCGCCCCATAGACTCGATTGACTTCGCGTACGCCCGTCAATTGGGATGCACCATCCGCCAAATTTCCTGGGCAGAGCGTATGGGGGATGAATTATTTGCCGCCGTGCAGCCGGCGCTCGTGTCATCGTCTTCTCCGCTGGCCAGTGTGGAGGGCGGACAGAATCTGGTCATGTCCACCGGCAAATTCGGCGGGGAAACCGTTTTTGCCGGGCACGGCGCGGGAGGCAATCCTACGGCGGTTGCCGTTGTTTCTGACCTCATCACCATCGCCCGCGCCAAACATTGGGGCAGCAATGGATTGGCCGAAGCCGCAACTGTTTCCCGCAAGGTGACTTCGATTTACACGGCACGCCACTATTTGCGCTTCACCGTGCACGATAAGCCCGGCATCATCGCTTCCATCGCCAGCATTCTTTCTGACTGCGGCATCAACATTGACTCGGTATTGCAGAAGCCGGGCTATCCGGCATCGAGCCTGCCCTTTGTCATCACTCTG
>JAICKN010000121.1 GCA_025927855.1 Terriglobales bacterium | reverse complement strand
TGCAGCCCTTCGAAGCTTTGAAAAAAGCCCGCGAAAAAAATTTAGACCTGGTGGAAATCTCGCCCACAGCTAACCCTCCTGTATGCCGCATTATGGATTACGGGAAATTCCTGTACCAGCAGGAAAAGAAAGAACGCGAGGCGAAAAAACATCAGAAGACGATCGTGGTGAAAGAAGTAAAGTTCCGCATTAACGTGGATGACCACGATTACGAGACGAAGAAGAATCACGTGCTGCGGTTTTTGGAAGAGGGTGACAAGGTGAAGGCGACCATCTTCTTTCGCGGACGCGAAATGACGCGCACGGGTTTGGGCCGAGGGATTCTGGAACGCTTGATCAAAGATATTGGCGACCAGTGCATTGTGGAGTTCAGACCGCGGCAGGAAGGCAACACGTTGCACGCCATCCTGGCTCCGAGTGCGAAGAAGCCGGAGCCAAAGCCGCCCAAGGCCGCACAGCCGAAGCAGCAAGCGGCGCCAGATGCGCAACCGCAGCCGGTGGAAACCGTAAAGTAGAATCAAGCATTCAGCCGTCAGCACTCAGCATTCAGTCCTTGCATGGGTAGCAGGAATCGGATGGCTGAATGCCGAGTGCTGAATGCTAATTGCTGATTTTGAGGATTTATGCCAAAACTAAAAACACATAAAGGCGCTGCCAAGCGCTTCAAAAAGACCGCGACAGGAAAAGTGAAGCGGTCGAAGGCGTTCTTGCGCCACATCCTTACTTCCAAGGACAAAAAGCGCAAAAGCCATTTGGGCGGCACCGTGCTCGTAAGCGACGCCGATACGCCCAAAGTGAAGCGGATGATTCCGTATTAGTGGCGTTTGGATTTCTGAATTCTTAAGATTGTGTAGGGCACGGCTTTAGCCGTGCCATCACAGGCCCAGCAAGATGGGCTTTAGCCCCTGAGGTAGAAAACCTGGGGGCTGCAAAACGCGCTGAATGTAAGTTCAGCCAAAGCGAGTGAAGAGGCCAAAAGACTAAAAAGTCTCCTGCCTCCAGCCGCTAAAACGTAAGCAAAAAGGAGAACCACAATGCCTCGTGTAAAACGCGGGACGAAACGTCGCGCCAAACGTAAAAAGATATTAGACCGCGCCAGCGGTTACTTCCTTACAAAATCCAAACTCTACCGCTCGGCGAAAGAAGCCGTCGACCGCGGGCTGAAGTTTGCCTACTCCGGCCGCAAGCAGAAAAAGCGCCAATACCGCTCGCTGTGGATCGTCCGCATCGGTGCCGCCGCCAAGTTGAACGGCCTGAGCTACAGTCAGTTTGTTCACGGCTTGAAAAAGAGCGGGATCGAACTGGACCGTAAGATCCTGGCCGACCTCGCTGTCAACGATGCCGCCGGATTTAAGAGCCTCGCCGAACAGGCGAAGGGCGCTCTCAGCCTGTCCTGAGCGAAGTCGAAGGAGCGGGGCAGCGTAGCCAAACCCGGCACTTGGCACTCAGCATTTAGCGGAAATAAAACTATGTAGAGCCGGATTTCGGATTCAGTTCTACACGGTATAAAAACCATTTCAGGTGACCGTAGTTGATGGCGTGTTTAGTCACGTCATGCGCGGAGACTCTGATGTTCAGAGAAACGCATCCGATCATCGGTACGCAAGACATTCGACGAGCAATTGTGTTTTACACAAAGCAGCTTGGCTTCAAATTGGTTTTTGAAGACGGAGGCGATCCACCAAACTACGCGGTGTTTCACCGTGACGCGGTTGAGCTGCACATGCAGTTTCAGTATGAATACGAGATGAGCGTGATCCGTTTGCGGTTTCTGGTGGAAAATCCCGACGTACTCTACGATGAGTACAAGCAGCGTGGCGTTGAGTGTAGTCCCCACGGCATTCGAGCTACGCCGTGGGGCACGCGCGAATTTGCGCTGTATGACCTTGATCGCAATGCGCTTACTTTCTACCGCCCGTTAACAAAAGAAGAGCAGGCACGAAAATAGCCGAAGTTCGGCAGAAGTTCGGATGTAACAGGACATCACATTAGCGGATCAACTAAGTCTTATACAATTTGTCATTCCGAGCGGCTTTAGCCGCGAGGGATCTGCTTTTGCGCAACGATGACTCCGCAAAATCAACCCGCCTACGCGGTCCCCAAGCTGACGGATTTCTCCGCGCCTGCACTGGACAAAGCTGCGAAAGACCTGCTCGCCGCGTTGGAAAATGAATCCACCAAAGTCAAAAACGAAGGGGATCTGAAAACTTTCCGCGATCGCTGGATGGCGCGCAAAGACGGCATTCTCACTCACGTCAACCATCTCTGGCTGAAAGCAGCACCGAAAGACGCGAAGCGCGACGTCGGGCAGCGCGTCAATCAACTCAAAGCTGAAGTCGAACAGAAAATTGAAAGCGCGCTCCAGCAGAGCCAGAATGCCGGACCGCAATCGCGCGGCGATGCCGAACGTATTGACATCAGCCTTCCCGCGCTTCGCCGTCCGATCGGGGCAGAACATCCCGTCATCAAGACGATGAACGAGATCGTCGGCGTTTTCCGGAACCTCGGATACTCTGTTGAAGAGGGTCCGGTGATTGAGAGCGATTACTACAACTTCGAGTCGCTGAATTTTCCGCCGAACCATCCCGCGCGTGACACGCAAGACACGCTGTTCATCGCCAATCAGGAATCCAAGCCGCAGCGCGAGCGCTTGCTGCTGCGGACCCACACTTCTCCCGTGCAGATTCGCACCATGGAGAAGATGAAGCCGCCGCTGCGTATTGTGATCCCCGGCAAAGTGCACCGCAACGATCCGCCGGACGCGAGCCATTCGCCGATGTTTCATCAGGTCGAAGGCCTGGCCGTGGATACGAACATCACATTTGGCGATTTGAAGGGCACGCTCGATCACGCAATGAAAATGCTCTTCGGTTCGAGCGTGAAGACTAGCTTTCGTCCGTCGTTCTTCCCTTTCACCGAGCCGAGCGCCGAGATGATGGTTTCCTGCTTCATCTGCGGAGGCAGCGGCAAGCGCGTGGTTGGAACAAAAGAAGAGCCGTGCCGCCCCTGCAAGCAAAGCGGATGGATCGAAATCCTCGGCTGCGGCATGGTTGACCCCAATGTTTTTGGGTTTGTAAAAGAAAACGGTTACGATCCGAAAAAGATTTCCGGATTCGCCTTCGGCATGGGGGCGGACCGCATCGCGCTGCTGAAGTACGGCGTGGATGACATTCAGTTGTTCTTTCAGGGCGACGTAAGGTTCTTAGAGCAGTTTGGATAAAAGCAGTCGTTAGCCTTTGGTCATTGATTGTTAGCCGATAGCCAAAGAGTTATGACCAACGACCGACCATGAAACTTTCTCCACAATGGCTGCGCGAATTCGTTGATATTCCAGCGGCTGATCCTCAGACAGACGACCGCCGTCTCGCCGAAGATTTGACCTCTGCCGGTATTACCGTCGAAGGCCTCAACGGCGAAGGCGCGAACACGGCCTTCGAAATGGAGATCACCACCAATCGCCCCGATGCGATGAATCACTATGGCGTCGCCCGCGAGTGCTCGGCCATCTACGATCGCGAGCTGAAGCCGCTTGAAGCGAAACTGCCAGCCAGCACAGGCAAGGCTCCCGCGTCCATTGAGATTCAGGACAAGCAAGGCTGCGCACGCTACACCGCCCGCGTAATTCGCGGCGTGAAGATCAAAGCTTCGCCTGAGCACATTGTGAAGCGCCTCGCCGGCGTGGACCAGCGCTCCATCAACAACGCAGCCGACGCTTCCAATTACACGCTCTGGGAAATGGGACATCCAACGCACGCCTTCGATCTCGATTTGCTCGAAGGCAACAAGATTATTGTTCGCCGCGCAGCCAAGGGCGAGACGCTGAAAACTCTGGACGGTGTAGACCGCAAGCTCTCGATCAACGACCTGATCATCGCCGACGCAAAAAAACCTGTCGCCCTCGCCGGAGTCATGGGCGGATTCGACTCGATGATTACCAGCAAGACCAAAAATATTCTCATCGAGTCGGCGTGGTTCGATCCTTCAGCAGTCCGCAAAACGGCCAAGCACCACGGGCTTCATACCGACGCGTCGCACCGTTTCGAGCGCGGCTCCGACTACGGCGCAACTTCCATTGCGTGCGCGCGAGTCGCCATGCGCATTCTGGAATCGGGCGGCGGCGAGCTGCAGGGCGGCGAAATTGATACTCTCGCCCGCGAGCTTGACCTTGCTCCCATTCTTTTTGACCGCTCCGAAGCAAAACGCATCCTCGGCGAAGACTTGGGCGATACCGAAATTGTGCGCATTCTGCGGCGGCTTGGGTTCAACGTCATTCCCGACACGAATTCCGATTATCTTGTCACCGTGCCCACCTGGCGCCTCGATGTGGAACGAGAAATTGATCTGATCGAGGAAATTGCGCGCCTGCACGGCTATGACAAATTCAAAAAGACTTTGCCCTCCTATGCAGGAGCGGTAATTGAAACTTCCGAGTCAGCGAAAGATGCAAAGCTGCGCTCGGCGTTGCTTTCGCTTGGCTACAACGAAGCAGTCTCGCTGAGTTTTATTTCCCATCAGGATGCGGAGCAGTTCAGTTCTTCGCCCGTGATCGAGCTGGAAAATCCGTTGAGCGAGGAAGCTTCGGTGATGCGAACTTCCCTGGTGCCCGGCCTGCTGAACATGCTGGCTTATAACGTAAATCACGGGAATGAAAGCGTGCGGCTGTTCGAAGCTGGTTCGGTATTTGAACTCGCGGAAGGAAAATCGCGCGAGCCCAAACAAATTTGCCTGGCCGCTACCATGTCGAATCTCAAGGCATCCTTGCCCAAGGGTGGCATTCTGGACGTAAGTAAAGGCGATAATGCAGCCGCTGCCGAAGCCTTCCGCAGTGTCAAAGGCGACGTCGAAAGATTGGTAGGCGCATTTGAGCACAGCAGTATTCAATACGACTCGCAAACCGCGGATTACTACCATCCGGGCCGGTCCGCGCGTGTGCTCGTGAATGGAGAGGTGGTCGCACAGTTTGGGCAGATTGACCCGGAGATTCTGGCGCACCGAAAACTCCGGCAGGATATTTTCGCGGGCGAAATCTATCTAGAACGCCTGTATAAGAACGAGCTTCGCAAAGTCCAGTACCAGCCATTGCCGCGCTATCCGGCGGTGGAACGCGATTTTTCGTTCATTTTCGGCGACGATGTAATTTTCTCGAAAATCCAATTGGCAGTCTCCGCGCTAAAACTCGGCGAACTACAAAACTTCGCTCCAGCCGAAATTTTCCGCGGTGGTTCCATTCCAGCCGGAAAATATTCCGTGCTGCTTCGGGCCAGGTTCCAATCCTACGAGCGCACCCTGCGTGATGAGGAAGTCGCGGAATGGTCAGCAAAGATCATAAAGGCGCTCGAAACGCTCGGCGGAGCACAACGCGCCTAGTCTGGCGCGGCCGTTTATAAAAAATCCAGTAAGATAGTACTGATCCGTGCCGCGCTTTATTTATATATCGATTTTCCAGGCAGTGATTGGCGCGCTACTCCTCGTGATCTTTTACCCCTCACAAAAAATTTCGGCGGCAAACAATCCACCTACCTTTTATAAAGACGTCCTCCCTATCCTTCAAACTCATTGCCAGCGATGCCACCGCCCCGGCGAAGTCGCGCCGATGCCGCTCGTGACGTACGAAGAGACAAAGCCTTGGGCTCCCGCAATTGCCGCCGCAGTGCAAAGCAGAATGATGCCACCCTGGTTTGCCGATCCTAACACCGGCCACTTCGCTGACGACCCTTCGCTTACCGCCGCGCAGATCGAGATACTTACCGCATGGTCCAAAGCTGGAGCGTCCTCCGGCGATCCTAAAGACGCGCCTCCGGCCCCGCATTGGACCAAGGGCTGGAACATCGCGCACCCGGACTACATTGTGCAGATGCCAAAGGCAGTTTCCATTCCTGCCAGCGGTGACGTGGAATACACCTATGAAATTGTGCCTACGCATTTCACGCAAGACCGTTGGGTGCAGATGTCAGAGTTGCGGCCCACAGGCCCGCAGTATGTGCATCACGCAGTGGTCTATATTCGTCCGCCGAACTCTGACTGGCTGCGTCATGCGCCGATGGGCAAGCCATTCACCGCTTCAGATTTGCCCGATCCCGTAGAGCGCGCGCAGGCGCACGAAACCACCAGCGACCTTTTGCTTGTATATGCTCCCGGCAGCTCGCCCGATCAATGGCCCGAGGGGATGGCCAAGTTCATTCCTGCCGGATCGGACCTGGTTTTTCAAATGCACTACACTACGAACGGCACGGCAGGCAGCGATCAAACTTCGATTGGCCTCGTTTTCGCCAAGCAGCTACCGAAGCAGCGCGTGATCACTCTTCAGCTCAACGATCATGCGCTTATCATTCCTCCCAATACGGATAATTTTCGGGTTGAGGTGCAGGGTACGCTCCCCAACGATGCCACGCTCCTGAGCTTTTTTCCGCACATGCACCTCCGCGGAAAAGCTTTCGAGTATGACATTGTTCATGACGACGGAACGATTCAGCCGCTTTTGCGGGTGAATCATTATCACTTTCACTGGCAGCTCAGCTACAAGCTCGCGCAGCCTCGCTTCTTGAAGGCAGGAACGAAGTTGCGGGCGGTCGCGTGGTATGACAATTCACGCAACAATCCGCACAACCCCGATCCAGACGCCATGGTTACATGGGGCGACCAAACTTATAACGAAATGATGGTGGGATTTTTCGACGTTGCGGTGCCTGCAAATATGGACAAGTGGAAGTTTTTTGTGCGGAAACCGACGCCTCAAGAAAAGCAATAATCGCGCCCTCGATTTTCTCTTCCTGGAGAATTAACACTACCTCTTCCAGCAGGCGTCCCCTAAAATCGAACCATGGAGAAGAAGATCTTCTGGATTGTCTTCACCGTTCTCGGCCTGATCGCCGACTTCTCATTGGGGCTCTGGTGGGGCCTTGTGGCCACAATTCCGATTGTTTACGTAAGCTGGTGGGTCGCTTACCGCAGCGATTGGTTCACATAATTTCCAGGCGTGTGCCTGTGATTCGAAGATCGCGTCTTTCCTCTCCAGTCATCAGAAACAATTCAATAGATCGGCGGCTCGCCTTCCGGCCGCGTCTTCCAGCGGCGATGCACCCATAACCACTGCTCAGGATATTGCCGGACATAGTCTTCAATAATTTTCGTAAATAGCTGTGTGTTTGCCACGATGTCGGCTTCGTTGTCATCGGTGCGTATGAGTTGCACGGCGGGATCAAACCGCAGCCGGTACTTCCGCAAGGCGGGATCCCAAACTGTGCAGGCCGGGACCACGGCGGCATCTGTGCGCAAAGCAATCTTTGCAAGTCCGCTGGCAGTGCAGGCGGGAACGCCAAAAAAATCTACAAAAATTCCCTGCGGGGGCACCATGTTCGTATCCATCAGGATGCCAACCTCTTCACCTTTTTTCATGGCGGCCAAAAGGCCGCGGGAAAAATTGTCTTTATCTGCGAGCCGGTTGCCGTGCATGGTACGGTAACGGCGGACCATGCGGTCAATGTAGATGTTATCCAGGGGGCGCATGACCACGTGCATCCAATGGCCATGCATGGAGTGCATGAATGCAGAAAGCTCCCATCCGCCGATGTGCGCGGTTAGAAACAACACTCCTTTGCCGCGCGCGGCAGCGCTCTCATAATTTTCAAACCCGTCATAAACGATCACTTGGCCTATGTTTTGCGGGGTATAGGCGGGCAGTTTGCACGCCTCCGCCAACTGCCTTCCCAGCGAGGTAAATTCCCCCCGCAAAATGCCGGCGCGTTCCCGGCCGCTTTTTTCCGGGAACGCAATGGCAAGATTTTTCATTCCAACTTTTCTGAGCCGCGGAACCAGGTAGTAGATGAGATGGCCAAGCGAGATTCCGATGGCGCGCGCCACCGGGCGGGGAAAGAGCCTGAGAGCCGTTATGAAGGGCCAGGCCAGCGCATATTCAAGTCGCTGACGCATTCGTGAATGAAGCGTGACGGTAACACTCAGGCAAAATCAATGTCAACCAAAGGAAAAGGCCCGTGGCAGAGGATACTCCGCCACGGACCGGAAGCGAGGCGTTATTTGGTGGCCGCGACCTTCGCCCACTTGGAAAGCGTATCCAGGAATGGATATGCCGCTTGCGGGGCGTCAATGGTTCCCGTCAATGAAGTTTTGAATGGCACGATTTTTCCGTAAAACTCGCGCGTGCTGTCTTTGTCCTGGCCGATGACCGCTCCATTTAAATCCAGCCCGGCAAACACGCCTCTTGCCCGCGAATAAGAGAGCACCTGAGCGCGCATCTTCCAGTCAGTATCGGCGGCCGCATGGCGTCCCACAGGCCCGGCAGCTACGCTGGCGCCGGCTCCCAACTTGAACTTGCTCGACAACAGATTGTCCATGCCCTGATGGTTCATGATGAGCATGACCAGGTCTACTGCCTGTCCACCAATTTGTAGCCCGAAGCTTCCGCCTTTAATGGAAAAAAAAGCAGGAGCGCTCCAGCCCTTTGCCGTCCGGCAGCTGGCCACGCCGCGTCCATAATTCGCGCCAACAATAAAACCACCCTTCAGCATGGAGGGCACCACCGCCACGCATTCCGCGGAGCCCATCACCTCTTCTGGAATCCCGGTATCGGGAGCGGACTGAATTGCATTGAGCACATCGGCGGCGGCTTTGACCCGGTCGGCCGCTTTGCTGTTATTGTCTTCGGCAAATAAGGCTGCAGCCATGCAAAGCGTAACGCATAAAACAGCAACTTTTCTCACGAACATTGATTCTCCTGGGGAGCCGCGCCTTAAGCGCACGGCATGTAATAGTCCGCAGGCTTTGGCCTGCCAAACCATTCAATGTAGCTGATTGTAAGAGATTCCACCGGGCAATAGATGGTTATCTGAAAAATGAAGCCGGATGGTAACAAAGCCGGAACAAAAAAATCGGGGCCGGAAGCGGCGACCCTAAATCTCCACTCCCAACCCCGTCTCCCAGGTTCTGTGGTAGGTGATGCAAGTATGGGTTATGTCCACAGCGACAACAAGATTACTGAGGGTCATTGGCCTAAGGTAACGCCCCAAAAACGGCATAAAATCTGGCTCCGCAGCCGCACCCAAACCGGGCTGGATTATTGTGTTTCAGCTCCGGTACGATCACCGCCGTCCCTGGCGTTTGCGCGGAATTTTCGCCTGTGATACCGTCCCCTTGAGTCGAATCCGAAGGGAGAGGTTTATGGTCGGCTGGATCATCCTCGGTGTACTGGTTTTAATCGTCTTTCTGCTCATTGGCATGTACAACAGCCTGGTGCAATTGCGCGTCCGGGCGGACAACTCCTGGAGCGATATTGATGTTCAGCTGAAACGACGCCACGACTTGATCCCAAACCTCGTAGAAACCGTAAAAGGTTATGCTGCCCATGAAAAGGGGACATTTGAAAACATCGCCAAATTTCGTTCGATGGCGATGCAGGCAAGTTCGCCGGCCGATAAAGCTGCGGCGGAAAATCAATTGACCGGGGCTTTGAAGAGCCTGTTTGCCGTGGCTGAAAATTATCCCGACTTGAAAGCATCTCAGGAATTCACTCAGTTGCAGAATTCGTTAAGCGAAGTGGAAGACACCATCCAGAATGCGCGCCGTTACTACAATGCGGTGGTGCGCGACCTGAACACGAAAATTCAGTCGTTCCCAACGAACCTGCTGGCTGGTATGTTCGGCTTTCAGCAACGTCAGTTCTTTGAGGCCGACGCGGGAGACCGGGAGCCGGTTGCGGTCAAATTTTAG
>JAICKN010000173.1 GCA_025927855.1 Terriglobales bacterium | reverse complement strand
CTTGTTCTCGGCTTTCTCATCCCTTTTTGGGGAGTCCTGCTGGCGCCGCCGCTGCTGGCGGTGATTTATGCATACCGCAAGAGGAACTCGGAGACAGCCGCGAACTGGAAGGGGTAGGTGGGATGAATTTGTATCTCCGCCGGCTCAGGCATTTCTGCTGAAGATGAAGAGGGACGCAAAAAGCCGTCGAATTATGCAGCGGAGAAGCTCATAAAAACCGTTAGAATCCGGCCCTTTTTGCAGGAGTTCGTGGGATCGCCGTCTCACTTCGCCGTGTTATACTTTCTATTCTCAGTGCATCAAGGGGCGATCCATGGGTCTCCTTTCTTGGCGAGTTCCTTACGGCAGATCAGCTTCGATAAGATCAGCTATAAATACAAGTACTGACGAGGTCTAGCTATGTCCGGCCATTCCAAATGGGCCACAATTAAGCACAAAAAAGGCGCGCTCGACGCCAAGCGCGGCAAAATTTTCACGCGCCTGATCAAGGAAATCAGCATTGCTGCGAAAAATGGCGGCGGCGATCCAGATAGCAATCCCCGCCTGCGCACCGCGATCCTTGCGGCCAAGAGCGAGAACATGCCCGCCGATAACATCAAGCGCGCCATTCAGCGCGGCACGGGCGAGTTGCCGGGCGTTAATTACGAAGAATTCACGCTGGAAGGCTATGGACCGGGCGGCGTGGCCATTCTGCTCGATATCAACACCGACAACCGCAACCGCACCGTCAGCGAAATCCGTCACGCCTTCAGCAAGAACGGCGGTAACATGGCCGAAGCTGGCGCGGTTTCCTGGATGTTTCACAAAAAAGGTGACATTGTTGTCGCTAAATCTGCCGCAAAAGAAGACGACTTGATGGGGATTGTTCTCGACGCTGGTGCGGAAGATTTGCGTGACGACGGAGAGAACTGGGAAGTCCTTTCCGAAGCTTCTGCTTACGAGGCCGTGCTCGAAGCCGTGAAGAAAGCGGGAATCACTCCCGTGTCATCCGAAGTGACCATGATTCCGCAGAATTACATTAAGCTGGAAGGCGCGGCCGCCAACACCATGATCCGGCTGATGGAAGCCCTCGAAGAGCATGATGACGTACAAAATGTTCATGCCAACTTCGATATAGACCAGAAGCTGCTTGAAGAAGTGGCGGGATAATTAGATTCGATAACTTAAGCTGGCATTCGAGCGTGGGCCTTTTGCCCACGCTTTTTATTTGCCGGAAAAATGGAGATGTTTTTCCAACCAGCGTTCATTAGTTTTCAACACTAAAGTGGAAAATCATGTGGAAAAACCCGAAAGTAACATTGTAAGTAGTTCATTCAAAGTTGCTTTTGCTCCTTGCACACAATAGGGTGCTGGCGCCTTTGTGGTAAGGTTTCGCCCTGATAAATATTTTTAAGAATTGTTAATTAATTTGAAACTACGTCTCGACAAACTTCTCTTTCAGCGCGCCTTGGTTCCTTCACGCGAGCGCGCGCAAGCCCTGATTCTCGCCGGAAAAGTCCTGGTAGATGGGCAGAAAATTGAAAAGGCGGGTGCGCCGGTTGATGAGGCCGCAGAAATAAAATTTCTCGGCGACGATTTGAAATATGTGAGCCGTGGAGGCCTGAAGCTCGAAGCGGCGTTGGCCCATTGGGCCATTGATGTAACCGGCAAAACCTGTGTAGACGTGGGCGCTTCCACCGGTGGCTTTACCGATTGTCTGCTGCAACACGGCGCTGCCCGCGTGATTGCCATTGATACCGGGCACGGCCAGATTGATTACCGCTTGCGCCAGGACCCGCGCGTTCGCCTGCTCGAAAAAACCAACGCGCGCTACCTTACACGCGAGCAGATAGGTGAAACTGCCGATCTGATCTTCGTGGACGTCTCTTTCATTTCGGCCACATTGATTTTGCCTGCTGTGGTGGGGGCAGTATTTCCTGACTCTGCGCCAGAGCTTGGCGGCAGGTCCGCTAACACCGGCCAAAGTGGCAAAAAAATCATCGTCCTGGTGAAGCCACAATTTGAGGCCGGACGCGACAAAGTCGGCAAAGGCGGTATTGTGAAAGATGAAGAAGCGCAGCTCGCCGCCGTAGAAAAAGTCCGCGCCGCTTTGGTTGCACTGGGATGCCGCAAAACCCACCATATCGAATCGCCCATCCTCGGCGCGGAAGGGAACCGCGAATTCTTATTGTTCGGGGAATTCTAAATTCCCCGCAAGAGACGCATTCCTGCTCTGTTTTGCAGGCGGTTTTCTGCGATATGCGCTGTTTTTCTGTACAATTCGATTTTCACTATGGCAATCGCTAAGAAATCTGGCCGGAAGTCAGCAGGCATTATTTCCAAGCCCAATAAGCCGGAGTTGGCGCAGGTCGTTCCCGGCTTGCTTGCCTGGTTCCACCAGCACAATTACGAAATTGTTGTAGATCCTGAAACTGCGCCCTACGCAGGCCAATCCGAGGTGCTGGCACGTGAAGCCATGGCTTCACGTGCGCTCAACTATGTCGTCGTCCTCGGAGGCGATGGCACCCTGATCGCCGCGGCGCGCGCCGTGGCCAAGGCCGGCATTCCAGTGATTGGGGTCAATCTCGGTTCACTCGGCTTTTTAACGGAAATACCCTTGGGGAATCTTTACCCCACGTTAGAGGGAATTGAAGATAGCAATTTCAATATTGAAACTCGCTCCATGGTGCATTGCGAGGTGATGCGTGCGGGCGCATGCATCGCTACGTATGACGCGTTGAACGATGTTGTTTTAGGCAAGGGCACCATTGCACGTCTAAACCATTGCGATGTCGCTGTGGATGGTGTCTTTGTCTCCAGCTATCAGGCCGATAGTTTAATCGTCTCCACGCCGACCGGATCTACCGCATATTCGCTGGCTGCGGGCGGCCCTATCCTCGTTCCGAACGTAGATGCTTTCGTCATCACTCCGGTATCGGCGCATTCGCTCACCCATCGTTCGTTGGTCGTGCGTGATACTTCTATCATCGAGATCATTGCAAAAACCGGCAGTGATGAAGCTTATCTCAGCCTGGATGGTCAACTGGGCATGCCGATTCTTGATGGAGACCATGTTGTGTGCCGAAAATCGGCGTATACGGTGAAGCTGCTGCACATCCATGGGACATTTTTTGATGTGTTGCGTGCCAAACTGAAGTGGGGCCAGCGTTAACGTTCGAGCCGCATAAGATCAGAAACCGTTTGCCGCCGACGAACAACTTTTGCGGATTTTCCTTCGACTAAAATTTCCGCAGGAGAAGGCCGGGTGTTGTAATTCGTCGTCAGTACCATGCCGTAGGCTCCGGCATCGAGAAGGGCCAACAGGTCGCCTTCCTCGCTGGCAGGTAATTCACGGTCGCGGGCAAAGAAATCTCCGGTTTCGCAGATGGGCCCGACGACATCCACTTTTTCCGTGGGAGTATGTTCCTTCAATTCCGCGGGCACAATTTCATGGTAAGCGCTGTACAGGGATGGCCGGATCAAATCATTCATGGCCGCATCCACAATCAGAAATTTCTTCGTTCCATTGTTCTTCTGGTAGATCACCCGGGTAAGCAATGCTCCTGCCGGGGCAATAATCGAACGCCCCGGTTCCAGTAGCAAATGAACTTTCAAGGAGCGCAGCGGTCCCATGACTGCTTCTGCATATTGATTCACTTGCGCAGCAAAATCTTCCGCAGAGGAAATCGAATTTTCATCGCTCAGGTCCGGATGTTGATACGAAATTCCCAACCCTCCTCCGGCGTCCACATAGCGAATTGTGTGACCGTCTTCCCGTAGCTCACGGACCAGTGCAGCGACATGCTCCATCGCCGCCGTGAACGGCTTTACATCCCGAATTTGCGACCCGATATGGACGCTTATTCCTGCCACGCGCAAATATTTGTATTTTGCCGCCTGCGCATAAAGCTCCCGCGCGCGCTGCATGGGAACGCCGAATTTGTGCTGATGCAATCCCGTGGAGATATAAGGGTGCGTCTCCGCCGGCACGTCCGGGTTTACGCGCAGCGCAACCGGGGCGACCTTCTTCATGCCCTCGGCGCAGGCCGCCAGCGCATGAAGCTCTGCTTCGCTTTCCATATTAAAAAGCAGAATGCCTGTTTTCAGCGCGGCACGCATTTCGGCAGGAGTTTTTCCCACCCCCGAAAACACAGACTTGGCCGCAGTTTTCCGGCTGATGCGGACCAATCGCTCCAGCTCGCCGCCGGAGACCACATCGAACCCAGACCTCAACGCAGCCAGCAAGCGCAGCACTGAACGGTTGGAATTCGCTTTGACCGAGTAGCAAATCGTATGCGGAATTCCCTTGAATGCCCGGTCGAAAATCCGAAAACGAGCTCGAATGGCGGAAGCAGAATAGACGTACAACGGCGTTCCAAAGCGCTTCGCTAGATCGGCAACGGTCACTCCTTCGCAGTAAAGCCGCTTGCGCTCCGTTCTCCGGGAAGAAGCATTTCGATACTGGAAAGCAGACAAAGTTTTAGAGGAAGAATCGGCTGTGCGGTTCACTTGCGTTTTCCGGAAGTTCCTTTCACTCGGATCACCACCACCGTTTGGTCGTCAAAAGTTTCCATTCCTGCGGAGTGCTTCTCGACTGCCTTGAACAAAGAAGCTACCACAGAGTCCGCGGGTTTATTGCAGGATTCGCGCACAACCTGTTCCGCCCGTTCGCGGCCGAATAGTTCTCCCGCGCGGTTGCGGGCATCAACAATGCCGTCGCTAAAGAACACAAATAAATCCGACGGCTTGGGGCGGAAGGTGAATTCATCATATTCAACCTCGTCGAAAAGTCCCAAGGGCAGTCCGGTGGCGTCCACCATCTCGGTGCGGCCTTCATGGCAGTAAATGGGCCGGGGCAATCCGGAGTTGGCCACCTGCAGGGACCGTTCTTCATCGTCCCACACGGCGTAAATAAGAGATACAAACTGGCCGTCAATGCGCCGTTCCGCCAGGGAATAATTGACGGCGGTAAGCATCTCCGCTGGAACCGGCTCAATGGGAGCATGCGAGCGCAAGATTCCGCTCACCAGCGCCGCATAGATAGCCGCAGGCGCGCCCTTGCCGCTCACATCCCCCACTATAATCGCCAGGCGCGACTGCGAGTATTTCACAAAGTCATACAAATCGCCGCCAATCGCGCGTGCCGGTACAAACCTTGCCGCCACTTCCAAATTCCGCAGTTGCGGATTCTTCTGCGGAAACAGCCGGAACTGCAACTGCTGCGCCATGGCGAGGTCCCGCTCCAGCCGGTTCTCCTGCTGTGCAATCTGCTCATAGAGGCGAGCGTTTTCAATCGCAATGGCAATCTGCGCCGCGAGGGTCGTGATGGTGCGCTGATGGTCTTCGGTAAAAAATCCCCGCCGCGTATGCTCCAGGTCGAGTACACCAATTACTTTGCCTTTGTAAATAAGCGGGACGGCCAGCTCAGAACGCGTCTCCGGATTGGTTTCAATATAGCGGGGGTCTTTCTTGACGTCGGGGACAAGCACTGCCTGGCCATGCCGCGCCGCATAACCGACGACACCGCTATCCAGGGGGATTTCATGTTTTAGATGAATGTTTTCCTGGAAGCGTAAAGAAAAACGGTGCTGGAGGTTCTCTCCGTTTCCATCGAGCAGCAGGATGCTGAACATCTGGTAGTCAATCAGCCGCCGTAATAATTCGCCAATGTGCTTGAGCAATTCGTCGAGATTCAAAATCGAAGTCAGCTCACGGGCAATTTCGTTCATCAGCAAAAGCGTGCGCGCCTGCCGCGTGGTACGCGTGTAGAGCCGGGCATTTTCAATTCCCACCGCGATACGCGACGCAATCAAGGCCAGGAACTGCTGCTGTTCGAGGGTAAAGTAATTCGCTTGCTGCGCCTGAATATCAATCACGCCGATCACTTTGTTCTTATGAATCAGCGGCACCGCCAATTCCGAGCAGACGCCTGGAATGGCATGGATGTACTGCGAGGATGTGGTTACATCGTGCACCAGCACAGGTTCGCGTCGCTGCGCTGCCAGCCCTGTGACGCCTTCGCCGACCTTTATGCGCAATTTTTCGACTGTGTCCAGTGAATGTCCTACGTGGAACCGTACGCGCAGCTCTTGCGTCTTCTCATTCAGCAGAAGAATGGCAAAAATTTCATAGTCAATCACGCGGCGCACGAGTTCCGCGACGTGCTTTAAGGAAGTGTCAAGATCGAGCGTCGAGCTCAGCGCATCAGCAACTTCCAGCAGAAAAGATTCTGCGTTTAAGGACGGCCTGTTTTCCTTGGGAGATGCTGCCATGGCCTATGATAGCAGCCGCTTTGCTGTGGAAAGATGGCTCCGCTTCACCGTTTGGTTCGCGGCACAATGCGGATGTCAGGCAAGTTCCTGTACTGCTCGGCGTAATCCAGGCCATACCCTACGACAAATTCGTCGGGGATGGTGAAGCCGACATAGTCTGCCTGAATGGGTTCGCGGCGGCGTGAAGGTTTGTCGAGCAGGGAAGCGATGCGGAACGATTTCGGCCCGTGCGCCAGAATCACTTTCTTCAGAAACGCCAACGTCATTCCGGTGTCCAGAATGTCTTCGACGACGATCACGTTTCTTCCCGCGAGCGCCTGGTCGGGATATTTCGTCAGCCGCACCTCTCCCGTGGAATCCCACCCGTGCAGCAGTTCGTGTTCGGGCGAGGGCCGGGGAGCATAGCTGGAGACGCCAATAAAATCGAACGTCGCATCCAGCCGTATATGCCGCGCCAGGTCCGCCAGAAAAACCGCTGCGCCTTTCAAAACGCCCAGGAGCACAACCGGCTCTTCGGCCAGTTCGCTGCTGATGTCGCTGCCAATTTCAGCCACGCGAGTGGCGATCTGTTCGCGAGTAAGAAGGACCTTCAAGTCTGCCATTTCCATTATGTTAACTGGTAACGGCACATGCGGCAAAATTGCTGATGAGAATTTAATTTCGCG
>JAICKN010000161.1 GCA_025927855.1 Terriglobales bacterium | reverse complement strand
TTCCTGTCAGTCCATCGCTGAACTTTAACGGAACTGTCAATGCATTGTGGGCGCATTCCAAAGCAAGCAGCATTACAGCAGTTGTTCATAACAATACAGCAGGAGATTATGAAGCCTACCAGCTTACGATTTCTTGCAGCCAGTAGCCTGCTGCTCTCGATGTGCGCCGGCGCCTCGGTGCGCCCGCACTATGGCGGCAATCTGCGTGTGATGATGCAAACCGCGCCGGTTTCGCTTGACCCGGCGGACCCTGCCAATTCGAGCAACTCTGCCGTCCGCAATATTGCGCCTCTCATCTTTGACACTCTGGTCAGGCTGGATGATCGCGGAGCGCCCCAACCGGCGCTGGCGGATTCCTGGCAATTGGATCCGGCAACGCATAGCTGGCGCATTCATCTGCGCCGTGACATTACTTTCACCGACGGCCTGGTGCTGACGCCGCAAATGGCCGCGAGTTCTCTTCTGGCCGCCAATCCGTCATGGAAAGTGAACGCCTCCGCCGATTTCTTCACGGTGCAGTGCGGCTCCGCCGACGAAATAGTCCTGCCCGCGCTCCTTGCCCTGCCGCGCAACAGTATTGTCGAGCATCCCAATGGCAACTTAATAGGCACGGGTCCGTTCGTCATTGCCAACTGGGAGCCGGGCAAAGAACTCGCGCTCGCCGCCAGAAAAGACTATTGGGATGGCCGTCCTTTTCTCGATTCAATCACCATTGAAATGAACCAGAGTCCCCGCGCGCAATTGCTGGCTTTTGATCTGCATCAAGCTGACATGATCGAGGTCGAACCTGACCAGGTCCGCCGCTCCCTCACGGAGGGAAGGGAGGTTGAGCAATCAAAACCCTCGCAATTGCTGGCATTGGTCTTTTCGCCGGGTGGGCAATCGCAGGATTCACTATCGGAGGACGAACTCAGGCTCCAGGTGGCCCTCGCCGCGAGCATTGACCGCAACTCCCTCAATGAGCTGCTCCAGGGCGCAGGTTCTCCCGCGGGCGGCCTTTTGCCCAACTGGATTTCAGGGTACGAATTTGTGTTTCCATCGTTGCTCAATCTGCAAAACGGCCGGCAGCGCAGCCCGACAAAAGGCCTGGCCAAATTAACTTTGTCCTATGATCCCTCCGAACCCGCCATGCTTCTAATCGCGCAGCGAATCGCTCTGAATGCCCGCGACGCAGGAATCACCGTCCAGATTTCTCCGGACGGCACGCCTGGCCGCAGCGCGGCGGCTGCGCGATTAGTTCGCGCCGATCTTATTTCGCGTGCCCCCCGGATAGCTCTGCGCGGGCTCGCGCAAGAATTGGGAATGCCATTGCCGCAATTTAACAATTATTCGATGGAAGATTTGTATACGGCGGAAAAGCAATTGCTGCAAACCCAGCGCGTCATTCCGTTGCTTCATCTGCGCACGGCCATTGCGGTCAACGCAGCCCTGCACGATGTTGATGAACAGCCTGACGGCAGTTTCGATTTGAAAAATGCCTGGCTGGAGACGGCTCGCCGGTGACTATGAATTTTCGGCAACGATTAACGCTGGCCTTTTCCCTTACCGTCCTGCTCTGCATTACTGCGGTTGCCTGGATCATTTTTGCTCTGGCCCGCCGCGCCCTCGAACAGGCCAATGAAGTCAGCAGCGCTGCCCTGATTGCCCAATTTCATCATGAATTCGACCGCCAGAAGGACGACGTGGCGCGCCGCATTGAGGCCATTGCGGCCAGCGACGCCGTGCTTCGCATCGCGGTAGCCAACGCGAATCAAACCGACGCGGCCAATCCCGGCGCTTATCTTAACGATGCCAAAAATATTGCCCAGAGCCAGCGGCTCGACTTCCTGGAATTTGTAAATGGGGAGAAGAAAATCATCTCTTCTGCGCAGTGGCCGGCAAAATTTGGCTACCAATCCGATTCTGTTCCCGCGGTAATTCCTGCATCGGCTTTTTTGCAGCCGCAGGAATTGCCCGATGGATCCGCGCTGGGACTTGTGGCCGTCCGCGAAATACAAAATGCCGGCCAACCGTTCTACGTGATTGGCGGTAAAAAAATAGACAGGACCTTTTTGGCGGCTATCGAACTTCCTGCCGGGATGCGGACAATGTTCTACCAGAACCTGGGCGCTGCATTTTCCCGCGACAATCTCATAGACCCATCCGGCACAGTCCGCAATCCAGCGCCGCTTGTGCCTTTGCTGCAGCGGGTATTGCAACGCGGAGAGGAAGAAAACGAAACTATTCACTGGTCGCGCAATGCCGCCGATGACGAAAGCATAGACGCCATTCCTCTCGCCGGGCCAGACCGTCGCGTGTGGGGCGTTTTTCTCGTGGGCAATTCGCAGCGGAATTATGTCGAGTTGCGCGAACATGTCCGCTCGGCCGCCTTGATTGCGGCCGGGGCAGGGCTTTGCCTTGCCATCCTCATCAGCGGGTGGGTCTCCGCCCGCGTCACTCGCCCGGTGGAACAGCTTGCGGAAACTGCCCGGGAGGTTGCGGCAGGACACTGGGACGCGCAGGCGCCGGTCTTGTCCTCCGACGAGCTGGGCGACCTCGCCGCATCGTTCAACCATATGACCCACGAATTGCTGCAACAGAAAGAGCGCCTCGTGCAAACGGAACGCGTGGCGGCATGGCGCGAACTTGCGCGGCGCCTTGCGCACGAATTGAAAAACCCCCTGTTCCCCCTGCAACTCACGGTCGAAAATTTGCTCCGCGCCCGCGCGCAAAATCCCGAACAGTTTGAGGAGGTCCTTCAGGAAAGCTCGTCAACGCTGTTGATGGAAATTGCCAACCTTAAGGCGATCATTTCGCGCTTTAGCGAATTTTCAAAAATGCCGCAGCCGCGCTTTGAAAGTGTCCAGGTCAATGAACTTTTGCAACAGGCGGCGCGGTTATTTCAAGCCCAGTTGCAGGCCCCCGGCGCCCCTGCCATCGAATGCGCCCTGCATTTGGAAAACTCTCTTCCGGCCATCGCGGCCGACCCCGAGCTCCTGCACCGCGCGTTTTCCAATTTAATTCTGAATGCAATGGATGCGATGCCGCAGGGCGGGACACTGGGGATTCGCACGCGCGCCACGGATACCGGAGTTGCCGTTGAAATTTCCGATACCGGCGCCGGAATTACGCCGGAAGAGTGCGAACGATTGTTTACGCCCTATTACACTACCAAGGCTCACGGCACCGGTTTAGGCCTGGCCGTCGTCCAATCCGTAGTAAGCGATCATGGAGGCAGAATTTACGCGCGCAGCCAGCCCGGCCAAGGCACTGCGTTTGTGATCGAGCTTCCATACAATCGAAACAAACTGGAAGCAGGCCTGGGCGGTAGTGCCATAGTCAATTAGAAAAAGTATGCTCTAAAAGGACGAAAGCATGCCGCACAAAGCCAATTTGCTGATCGTAGATGATGAAGCGAATACGCTCGCCTCGCTTTCCCGCGCCTTCCGCCTGGGCGGCCACGAAGTCACGGTCTGCGATAGCGCAGCCAAGGCGCTCGACATTCTCAAGAACCAGAACTTTGACCTGATTTTTTCGGATGTGGTAATGCCCGGCAAAGACGGCCTCTCCTTTCTCGCAGACCTCCGCGCCATGGAAATTTCCACTCCGGTTGTCATGATGTCGGGCCAGGCGCATATCGAGATGGCGGTACGCGCAACCAAGCTGGGCGCGCTCGACTTCTTGGAAAAACCCATCTCCACCGAAAAGCTGCTGCTCACCCTGGAAAACGCTCTGAAGCTGCAACGCCTGGAAGCGGAAAACCGCCAGTTCCGCCAACGCCTCGGCAAACACGAAATCATCTGGAGCGGCAATGCCATGAAGAAAGTCATGGCGCAGGTAGAGCGCGTCGCGGCCAGTGAGACCCGCGTCTGCATTCTCGGCGAAACCGGCTCCGGCAAAGAGCTGGTGGCGCGGGCGTTACACGACCGCAGTCCACGGGCCGCCGGGCCGTTTATTACCCTCAATTGCGCCGCCGTACCTGCGGAACTGATCGAATCAGAACTCTTCGGCCACGAAAAAGGTTCTTTCACCGGAGCAAGCGGCCGCCACATCGGCAAATTTGAGCAGGCTGACGGCGGCACGATCTTCCTCGATGAAATCGGCGATATGCCTCTGGCCATGCAGGCCAAATTGCTCCGCGTGCTCGAAGAAGGCGAAGTCGAGCGGATCGGCGGCGATAAAGCTATCGCCGTAAACGCCCGGGTGATTGTCGCCACACACCGCAATCTGGAAGCCCAGGTCAAAGAAGGAAAATTCCGCCAGGACTTGTTTCACCGTATTTATGTTTTCCCGCTCATTCTCCCTGCGCTGCGGGAGCGCCGTGAAGATATTCCCGCGCTCATCGAACATTTCAACAAGCAAATTTGCCGTCAGAATAATTGGAAGTCGTTTTCTTTCTCAACGGAGTCCATCCAGGCTCTTCAGAATTACGACTGGCCCGGCAATGTCCGTGAACTGCGCAATGTAGTGGAGCGCCTCATGCTGCTGGCCAATGATGGCGAAGTGACCCTCGACAGCGTCGCGATGGCCTTGCCGTATAGGTCCAGCGCAATTTCCCAAAACACAAACTCCGGAACCTTGGCCGAACGCACTCAAAGCTTTGAGCGCGATGTGCTGCTCGCGGAGCTCAAGCGAGCCAATTACCACATGACCAATGCTGCCCGCGCGCTTGGCCTCGAACGAAGCCACCTCTACAAGAAAGCAGAGCAGCTTGGAATTGACATCAACGCGCTGCGCAAACAGGAAACGGAATGATCTCAGCTTTAGCGGCCCACTAAAAACAAAAAAGCCCCAGCCGCGGCCGGGGCTTTTGCACACTTACAACCTATTTGGGACAAATTACAACATGGTTAGGGCCGAAATGACAGCTCGGCGGATCCACTGGCATGGGGCCGCCATCGTTCAGCACAACAGGTGAAATCGAAGTACTACCACTTGTACTCGAAAACATCGGAGTGGCCAGTATTCCGTTCAACGCGAACAAACCAAGCAAGACCATCCATCGGGCCGCTCTGTTCATAGTATTTCTCCTTGTCTTAGTTTCGAGAGACTCCCTGGGTCGCTCAATTTGGAAAGCAGTGAGGATCTCACTACTCCCTCGTCAAGCGCGAGCAAGTATATTCCAGAATGGGAAAAAAAGATGGACGATTAAAACAAAATCGGTAAAACGGAATTTCAAAAGTAAAAACTGTTGCAGAAAAGTGGAAGACGCTTACTTGCCAGATATCCCGATTGATTCATTATGAGACGGTTCCTGCGTCATCCATGGATGTGAGGGCTCTGCGCAGGGTTACGCCGATGCTGTGTAACACCTCTGACGACCTTCACCAGAAAACTAACCGGAACATCCTTGGGAGGGTAGCATCGCGCATTGTCGCAGGCCTGGTAATGCAATCTCCCATGGAAAGCATATTTACCCGGCAGCACCTGTGAAAGCGGCCGGATCGTCACCGAAAGCTGAAATATCCCGCTGTAAACACTCAACCTGTCATTTCCTGAGAAGGGGAAGCTCACCATCCGTCCTTCGGGATAAGTCACCCTCCCCACAACGATGTCGGTAGGGGCGTCCAGCTTGAGCGTCGTCGGGATCAGATAATCCGCGCTGGGCGTATTGGAATTAATATGAAGTCCCGCACCCACCCGGAATTGCAGCTCCACCTTGCCGGCCGTGCCTCTCGTGATTGTGGTAAGCGGTGTGACAGATACTGAAACGGAAGGAACCTTCGGGGCGAATGACCCTTGCGCGAACGCGGCTCCAGGAGATGCCAATCCGCAAAGCAAAAACGCCAAAACCCAAACCACGGAAGACCTTAGGCCGAATATTCCTCCATCCAAGCCTTTCGACGAAGTCGTCATATCTTCAGGCCCTTCTTTCACTGGACTTTTCCGCCGAACTTCTTTCATTGACCCCCGGCGGCAGCCACGCTTTGCGCGCCCGCACCGCTGGCGATAATTTTCTGTATGTCCTGCTCCATCTCAGCCTTCCCTTTTAGGCCGAAGGCTTTATCTACAATCTTCCCACTGCGGTCAATGTAGAAATTCCCCGGCAAAAACGGAATGCCGCCGTAAGCATCGCCCACCGGATCATCTCCTATCAAAATCGGATAGTCCACGTGCTTTTCCTGCGCGAACTTTGCTATTCCCTTTTCTCCAATGTCATCCATAGCCACGCCCAGAATCTCAAATCCCTGCGATGCATACTTCTTGTGCAGGTCCACCAGCCACGGCATCTCAACATTGCAAGGCTCGCACCACGTCGCCCAGAAATTCACCAGCACCGCTTTGCCCCGGTAGTCCGAAAGCTTCACCGTTTTTCCATCCAATGACTTCAATGTAAAATTCGGCGCCAGTTGCCCCGTGGCCGTGCTCGCAACCGGCTGGGACGCGCGCCGCCGGGCCATCTTAATGCCAAATACCAGCAGCGCCGCGACTACTACGGCGACTATAACCAGAATGAAAGGATCTCGTTTCACGCCTCAAACTCCTCGGAAGTTCTGCTAGGTGCTTCCATTGGATTCCCGCAGCGGAACCAGCGGTTCAAAAACTCGAAGCGGGCTGAGCACGCATCAAACTCCCGCATTTATTTTACTCTTCGCGCATGTTTTGGCTCTGATTTCGATTTCGTCTGCGGGGCGGGAACAGCCGTTTCTGCCGGAGGCATTACTGTTGGCGGTTCTGCGAGCGCCTTTTTTATAAGCCCAAGCGGAACAACCGCGGTCAGGATAGCCCTGTCTCCGCTCCGCTCAATTTTCAGGCTGTCAAAAAATTGCTTGATCTCCGCGTCTGGCCCAGCCGCGGAAACGCTCGTTTCCGCCGAATGAAACAACGAAAAAAATGTGTTGATTTTATCTGCAATATTTTTGGCGTCCTCGGCGCTGCTCGTATAAGCAGCGGCCCGCAAATGCAGCGACCCCAAATATCGCGCCGAGCCCACCACTACCGCTGGTTTCTCGAACAAAAAGGAAAAGTTCAGCGGCCCCGGAGCAAAATCGCCGCTTCGGGGCCCCGTCTTAAAAATCACCCAGGCCAAACTGGCCAGGGGCACATGTTTGTAATATTGCCGGAGCAGTTGCGGCCCCCCGAATGGCGACGCCAGCTTGCGCGAACGGTCCACAATTCCCCGAATTACCTGCGGGTCAGGATGATTGGAAACCGCAACTGTATCCACGCTGATTGGTGCCACGCGCACCGTCCGTCCTTGCATGGGAATGCTGTAGATTTCGCTCGACTTATATTCCTCAACTGAAGTGGCAATCTTATGCAGGTACGCGCGCAGTTTTTGTCCGTTGATCGTGCCCTCGAACACCTCTGAAAAGCGGGCCTCTGTAGGCTGGACGCCGCCGCTTGCAGGCAAACTTTCCGGGTAGTGGATCGCGATCGCCGCCCGGTCGAGATCACGCTCGAACTGGAAGCCTGTTTCCTGTATGAACTGCTCGTATTCGGGATCGTGCGAAACTTCGGGCAATTGCCCGGTAAAATTGGCCCGGCGTATCCACTTCAAGTTGATGTAGGCATAGCCATCTGCACCCGGCAATAACCGCGCAGGCTCCGGCGGGGCCTGTTTTCGCAGAAACACGACTACCGCAACCGCGGCAAGAATCAGCAGTACGCTGAGCCAGATGGGGAATCGGCGTCGTTTGCGCATGTTACCCGTTTTGCGGGTGGAAGAATGATAGCAGAGCGCCCCTCAGGTATAAACTTG
>JAICKN010000060.1 GCA_025927855.1 Terriglobales bacterium | reverse complement strand
CGGCGCAACTGCGTCAACAGCTTGAAGATCTGGGCGTGAAGATTTGACCGGAACTCGCCGGTTGGGAAGATTCAATTAGAAAGACCAGGAAAGATTTGACCAGGAAAGATTGACTTAGACAGATTTGACCTGGGGAAGATGTGACCAGGGAAACTTCCCCTGAAGTAGCCCCGTGCCGTGCTGGGCTTAATTATCCTTGCGGGAACCTCGCGGGGCGGGTGCGGCGGATGCTCCCCGTGCGGGTTCTGGTTCACTCGCGGACGCGAGAACCAGGTCGCTCGACCAGCAATCAGAAGCAATTTTCCATTCTCCAGAGGATTGCCGCAGCAGCACGATCAAATACTTCCCGCGGTCTTCCCGGCGCTTTCCGGTAGCGGAGGGGACCAGTGATTTGCAGCGGCCCGCTTCGTAGGCAACATCGCCCAATATCTCCGCACGCAGAGGTTCAAATTCCACTTCTCCAAAGCCCGAGCCAAGCGCGCTGAAAAAGAACTCGCGAATGGAAGCTGTGCCGCGAACAGGAGGCACATTCGGGCGTAGCACCATGGCGTCGGCGTGATAGAGCTCGACCAGATCGTCCAGTTGTTTCGTATTGCAGGCAAGCGTCCAATCCTGCATCACTTTGCGGACGGCAATTTCCGCGCGAGACATGACCCCCGGAATCGAAGCCGGACTGGCTGCGGGAGCACGTAGGCGGCTTGCATCGCGCGAAGGCATGTTCCCCGACTGACGGTGTTCAACCCCGGGCATATTGCTTTCCGAAGATGAAAAATAATGGTGGTGGTAATGATGATGGTAGTGGTGCGGTCCGGGCGGCAAATGTTCAAGATGAGGGCGCTGCGGTGCCGCAGCGCGCGGCGAGGATGCTGTTGAGAGTTGCGTGTCTGCGGGCAAGCTCACGCCGCAGGCAGAGCAGAACTTATTTTCCGGACGGTTATGGTGGCCACAAGAAGAACATAGGCGAGCGCCGCGATCATTTTCGAGATCAAGCCCGCTCCCTTCCTGTTCGTGGTCTGGACGTTCAGAAGAAATCGCCTCTTCCACATCCGATTGCACCGTCAGCCGTTGGAGGGCCTCGACGACCGCGGCAACGGCCTCATCGCCCGGTTTAGGACGGCGGACGTTGGAATTAAGACGTTCGAAGAACTGATCCACGTCTGCGTTTTCAGCCAAATCTTCCGGGATCTCTGCTGATTTTTTGCGAGTTTTGTCGGTATGTTCCACAAGCGCACCTGATTCTATTGCGCTCATTGTAGCCGAGGTTTGGCCGAGGCCGCCAATAGCGTTTATAAGCAACTTCTAACAACTCGCAGACCTGGAACCCGCTCCAAAAAGCCGCAGATTTGGCATGTAGTAACTAGTACCAAAGGACGGTCGAAGCAGTACCTCGTACTTTCACCAGTCCTGCACTGACCTTAGGAGACCTTTTCGATTCAACGCATGCAATAGAGACTACTCGTGTTGCTGCTGCACTGCTCGAAATGTTTGCGGAAGACAGAGCAGGAATGGGCGACATATCCCCCGCCGTGTTTGAAACGAATACGGCTAGAAATTGAGGTCTTCCCCCCGTGAAGAATCTCACGTCGCGTTGTGTGAAGTTTGTTAGCGCATTGTTCCTGCTCTCGCTCGTCATAGCTTTAGTAGCCTGCCAAAGTTTAGAAGCACGGAGCCCAAGCCGTTACGGACAAGGTCTGGTCCTGAATTCAACCAGCCTGCAATGGAGTTCCGTGCAGGTGGGAACCAGCGGCGTTCAGACGGCCACCATTTCAAACCGCACTTTTTCACGCATCACGCTGACGGGAGCGGAAATCAGCAGTCCGGATTTCCAGATTGCGTCGCCATCTTTTCCGGTGACGCTTGGGCCGGGACAAAGTATTTCACTAAGCGTTAAATATGCCCCCGGTTCAGCGGGGAGCAGCAGCGCGACAATCACCATTTTAAGCAACAGCGGAATGGTTTCTTCCGTGCAATTGAATGTTCAGGGCACTGCTGTCGCGCCAACCTCAACATCTTCGCCGACTCCGACTCCGGCACCAACTTCTGGAGCGCTTACCATCCAGCCGGCCTCTTTGAGTTTTGGCAATGTGGCCATAGGCACGCAGCAAACAATCTCAGGAGCCTTGATTAACTCTGGAGGGACATCTCTCACCATTACGCAGGCTTCCATCAGCCCTTCCAGTTTTACAATTAACGGGGCTGCACTACCCCTCACGCTGGCGGCCGGACAAAGCACAAACTTCACCGTCACATTCACGCCCGCGCAGAGTGGCGCGCAAGCGGGTACTATCTCGATTGCAACCACCCAGGGAACGTCCTCGCGTTTGTCGCGCTTCAGAACCCGCGCCAGTTCTGTCCCGCAGATATTCAGCGCATCGGTAAGCGGGACCGGCGTAACGCCCGGGCAACTTGCGATTGGAGCGGCAAGCCTTAGCTTTGGCAGCATTGCTACGGGCCAATCTCATACCATGCCTGAGACCATCACCAATTCCGGCGGAACAGCGATTACTGTGAATCAAGCTACGGTCACTGGAGCCGGGTTCCAGGCGAGCGGCCTTACAACTCCAATGACATTGGCTCCCGGACAGAGCGCGAGTTTCAATGTGATATTTGCACCGGTGGCAGCAGGATCGGCATCAGGCACGTTGGCAATCAGCAGTAATGCGGCAAATGGGATGGCAAACATTGCGCTTTCGGGAACGGGTGCGGCTGCGGGCGTATTGTCGCTCTCTTCTTCGAGCCTGGCATTCAGCTCCACGCAAATCGGCAGCACGCAGATCCTTACGGATACGGTCACAAATACGGGAGGAACAAGCGTTACGATTTCACAGGCGAATGCGAGCGGCACGGGGTTCAGCGTTAGCGGCCCCAGCCTGCCCTTAACGCTGGCGGCGGGGCAGAGCACCAGTTTCACTGTGAAATACGCTCCGCTTGCTGCGGGCGCGAATACCGGCGCTCTGATAATCACGAGCAACGCTTCCAACCCATCGGTGACGGTTGCATTTTCCGGAAAGGCAGCGGCGACAGGAGAGCTTACATCAACTCCTTCCAGTTTGAGCTTTGGCAATGTACAGACTTCGAGTAACGGCTCGCAATCGGCAACAATTACAAATTCCGGCGGGTCGGATGTGGTTATCTCCAAGGCGGCTGTGACCGGGTCAGGTTTCAGCATTACCGGGTTGAGTTTGCCGCTAACGCTTGTGCCCGGTCAGAGTTTTACCTTTGGAGTGCAATTCGCTCCGCAAACAACCGGCGCTGCCAACGGGAGCCTGGTAATTACTTCGAATGCCGGCGTTGCAAATCTCACAATAGCGCTTGCGGGCAACGGCACATCCGTCGGGCAACTGGCACTGAGCCCGGCCGGCCTGAGCTTTGGCAGCGTGACTGTCGGTACAACGGAGCAACTTAACCTGAAACTGAGCGCTTCAGGATCGAATGTCACGATCTCCTCGCTTGCGCCCAGCACATCCGAGTATTCCATCAGCGGACCCGCTCTGCCGGTAGTGGTTCCAGCCGGACAAAGCGCCTCCTTCACGGTGACGTTTGCGCCCAAGGCGAGCGGGAACGCATCGGCCACGCTCGCGGTGGCAAGCGATGCTTCCAATTCTCCGGTCATCACACTTGCCGGCGCGGGAGCCGCGCCGCCACAGCACAGCGTGGAACTCTCCTGGAACGATAGCCAGAATGTTTCCGGGTACAACATTTATCGCACCACAGTCTCGGGAACGAATTACATCAAGATCAATTCCGGTTTGAATCCAACCGCGAATTATGTGGACAGCCCTGTGCAGGCCGGGAGCACTTATTACTACGTGACCACCGCCGTGGATTCCAGCGGCAAAGAGAGCGGCTACTCGAACGAAATCCAAGCGGTAATTCCCACTCCATAGACACCGGGGTCCGGCAGGGAAAGACCTGGAATCTTTGCCGGACCCGAGAAAGTTCTTCAACGCCGGTGCAAATTGCTTCACTGCAATCCGCTCAGTCCTCAGGCAAAACTCTTATGCGCGAGGGGATGCAAACTTGTGAGTGCAGGTGTGTCCCACTCAGACCTTCATTGCTGATCTGAGTTCCACAACACTAGGGGCATGCGAACCCCTCCCCTAACACAAATACAAGCTGTATTCTTTGCGCTTCTTTGCGTGCTGGTGATCAGTGGCATCGCCATGCCTGCGGCGGCGAGAACCCTTCACCCTTTCTCGAATACTCACTTTGTGCGGAACCAACGCATGTTCAGCAGCTATTGGCGATACCGATACGGTTCGGTTTTGACGGCGAATCCGGCGGCGGTGTCTTTTGGCAGCGTGCAAGCCGGCGGGAGCACATCGTCCTATGTCAATGTAAAGAACAATGGCTGGGCCTCGATTTCAATTTCCGAGGCCACGGTCAGTGGCACCGGTTTCAGCATGAGCGGGCTGACAGTTCCCATTAGCCTGGCCCCCGGCCACAGCATCACCTTCACTGCGCGTTTTGCCCCAAAGTCGGCGGGACCGGTCAGCGGAAACATTCAAATTGTCTCCACCCGGGTTACCACCAACATCGCTCTTTCGGGAACCGGGACCGCGTCGGGAAAACTGTCGCTTTCTCCCTCTTCGTTGAGTTTCGGAAGTGTGCCGGTCGGCTCAACCAAAAGCCTGACCACCACGATTAGCGCCTCCGGTTCCAACGTGGTGATTTCTTCTGCGGGCAGCAGCAGCGGAGAGTTGGTTTTGAGCGGCGGAGCGCTTCCCCTGACGATTGGCTCAGGAAAGACCACACAGGTTACGGTCACATTTAAGCCGCAAAGCAGCGGAACCGCAACTGGGACATTTTCCTTCAGCAGCAACGCCAGCAATTCCGTACTGACCGGCAGCTTTACCGGAACAGGGACGGCACCGTCGAATCCTGCGCCGAAGCACAGTGTAAGTCTTACCTGGAATGCGAGTAGTTCTGGGGTAACCGGCTACAACGTTTACCGCGGAACTGTCTCGGGAGGGCCTTATACCAAGATAAACAGTGGCTTAACGGCTGTCACCAGCTTCACGGACAAAGCCGTCTCCGCCGGAACGACGTATTTTTACGTCGCGACCGCAGTGACGGGAAGCGGAACCGAGAGCAAATACTCGACCCCGGTAAAGGTAACTGTGCCAACCCCATAGTACGTGTACTTCTGGGACAGGAAAGTTGGGTAAGAACCTCTTTTCCACGTTCTCTGGTTATCTATTTGCAAAAAGTTGTAGGTTCAACAAAAACATGGATTTCAGACACCTCTAGGGGTGTGTTTGTTGGGGGTTTAAAGGCTTTCTGGTCTGCTTGTACTATGCGTCGCTCTAAAGAAATGTAAAGTTTTCATACCTATGCAGACGAGCAGCCGAATAGAAGCAAAGCTAATCACCATCCGCTTCTGGTAAATGCCACAGGCGGAGTTCCACTCCGGGCGGTTCTGTTCCGGATCAGCGTTACCGAGGTACTGGCCCGATTTTCTGGGCTGCTATGCATCAAGGGACTCTAGAGTCCCGGCGGGGCAGCCGGAATAATCAGGTCGTGAGGTGCAGCAAGATGATGCCCCTGCGATACCGAATAGCGCTTTTGCTCCTCGCCGCCGTCCCCCTGGTGGGGTGCGGCGGTGGAACCGCTGCTTCTAATAGTGTTTCCCTTTCCTCCCCCTCAGCTGGCCTGAACGCGGGGAGTACCTCGATTGACTTTGGAAGCCTTACGGTGGGCAGCAGCAAGTCCAACTCTTTCTCGGTGACCAACAGCTCCACCACCGACAGCATTTCCGTATCCCAATTGACCTTGACGGGCACCGGTTTCAACATCGTTTCCGCCCCATCCACGCCGTTTACGGTTGCTCCTGGACAGAGCGCGACGATTGTTCTGTCTTTTACGCCGTCCACGGTTGGGTCTGCTAGCGGCAGCTTGGTAATTAATTCGAACGCATCGGATTCGGCAGTCACTATCTCGTTAACGGGGACAGGAAGCGCCCCGGCTGCCGGGCAGCTGAGTGTCTCTCCGCCCACCATGAATTTTGGCACTATTGCCGTAGGGAGCAGCAGTACGGCGAAAACCGGCACGCTGACGGCTGGTGGCGCCGATGTTCATGTTTCCACGGTGGACCAAACCGGCCAGGGATACACGTTGAGCGGGATTACTTTCCCGGTGACGGTTCCGGCTGGCAAAAGCATTTCGTTCTCCGTCACATTCTCCCCATCGGCGAGTGGCAGTGCCCAGGGAAGCCTTGCGTTTGTGAGTGACGCAACGAATTCTCCGGCAACCGAAACACTCAATGGGAGCGGGGGAACGTCAACGCCGGTGCAGCACAGCGTTACGCTTTCCTGGTCGGCAAGCACCTCGTCGGTGCAGGGATACAACGTTTACCGCTCGACGGTTTCCGGAGGGCCTTACACGAAATTAAATTCGTCGCTCCAGCCCTCGACCACCTATACCGATTCTACGGTGCAATCTTCTACCACTTATTTCTACGTGGCCACGGCCGTAGATTCGAGCTCCAACGAAAGCAGCTTCTCCAACGAGACATCGGCAGCGGTCCCGTAGTTTCCTCGTTTATTGTCGTTGCTAGAGAGCTTTTGAAACACACTGGCGCTGATTCCACGGGATTGGCGCCAATTTTTATAGGGCCGAGTGGCTGATATCAGTTCGGGCCAGATGTGGAGATTTGGTAGCGGATGCGGCGCTAGGATGCGGCAACTCTTACTGTGTCAGGCTTTTTGATCCGTGTTTCCATCTGCTGTAGGAACTTTGCCATAAGAAAGATCACTGCCAAGGCAATGGCAAAGAAAACAAAGCCGCCGTCGTGATGCAATCTTCCGGTTAAAAAGCCTCGGTCCACATGGATTCCCAACATTGCGAGAGTGAAAATCCGCAGCGCATTTTTTGCCACGGAAAGCGGGATCGCAATCAGGACAAGCCATAGCTGGTTCCAATGCGAGCGCAGGGTCAGATGTGCCAGGAGCATGGTTGTAACCAGCAAGGCGAGGCTGGAGCGGATGCTGCTGCATTCCTTCGCAACTTCAATCGCAAGTCCGGGAATGCTCAACGTGACGCCCTGTTGCAGCACCGGCACAGAAGCGGCCTGAAAGAATATGCGGGTGCCGGAAGCTGAATATTGTTGCAAGCAGGTAATGACGCTATCGAGGAATGAGTGCGTCCAGGGCACCATCCAGAAAAGAAAGCAAAGAGGGAAGAGCAATTTATGAGAAGCCTTCCATCCGAATGCCAATAAGAACGAAGCCAGCCACCACAGCACCAGTCCTGTCATGCTCAGCGTCAGCGAAATGTCTTCTCCGGCAAGTCTGCCCGAACGCGAAGTGATGAAGAGCGCGACGGCCGCCGTAAATAAGATTGTGGCAACCACGCGGCCAATTTTCAGCGAGCGTTCCCATGCTATCCCCGGCCGGAGCGTTGCGCGTTGCAGGTAAATCAGAGCGATGCTCACAGGCAGAATTACCAGAATTTGGGAGTATTCGCTGCCGTGAATTGCCCAGGAAAATGTCGTAAGAAGCGGATTCCACCATAGAAGCAGCGAAAACGCGCAGAGCACAGCGAGAAGCCAATAGGGCGAAATTCTATTCATGCAAGTTTAACGCGGTACAAGACGAACCCACATTTTAGTGGATTCGATCAGTGTGCCGCGAGGTGCGCAAACTTGCAAATTACCGATGGGTCACACGGTCATTTATCCCCATGCCGCTCCTCGTGATGAGAAGAGGGCGGAGCCGAGTTATGCGACGGCTCCGGATGGGACTCAGGCCGTGATTCAGGCCTTGGTTGTTGTGGTCGCGGTGGAGGACTGGACTGAGGCCTGTTTTGCGGTTGCGGACGGTTCTGCTGGCCCGGATTTTGCATGTCCCTGGGCCTGCGCTCCTCATTTGGTTGTTGCTGAGGAGTGCGTTGCGGCCTCTGCTGGGTATTGGGAAAGTTTGGCTTTTCATTCCGAGGGCCGGGGCCGTTTCCCTCGTACGGCAAAGGTTGTCTCTGGTTCTGTTCTTGGGGCTGCCTCTGGTTCTGGACCTGCGGAGGCCGATTCTGTTCTTGCGGCCTCGGTTGGGTTTGCTCATTTGGCTGCCGCTGATTTTGCTCGTCCGTCCGCCGATTTTGTTCCTGGGGAGGATTGTTTCCGGGCCGTTCCGTCTGTCGCACGTTCCCGTTCTGCGGAGGACGCGGAATGTTCCGGCCAGCTTGGGGCTGCCGGTTTTCCCCGTTGGGCCGGTTCGGCGGATTTTCATTGTTCACCTGCGGGGCCGGACCGCGCCGGGACGGCGGAGCCACATTTCGCGGATGTACCTGCCGGACATTCATCTGGGGTGAGCGGTGTTCAAAGGAAGGCCGCTGGGGAGCAACAGGAACACGGGTTGCCACAACGCGGCGGTCGAGCACCCGCGCTGGAGGCTGAAATTTCACCGGACGGCCAGCGCCAATTACGCTGGCCCGCGCAGGCTGCAGTCCCACATTGTGCGTAACTGGCGCATTCACGATTCTTTGCGTGTCAACGCGGACGATATTTCTGTTTACCGGACGCGCATTCACAAAGGTCTCGCGCGATACCACAGTTACCGCGCGTGGATCGCGCTGGTTCGCATAGGTAATGCGGTTCACGTTCGTGCGGCTGTTATAAATGTTGTAAACGTTCGTTACTCGCGTGACGTTCACTCGTGTGTTGGTGATGTTAATGTTATTCACGTAAATGCGGCTGGCACGATAGTAGGGAACGTACACTTCGCCGGGAGCGAGCGGGAACCAGGCAACTCCGGGGCCGCCTCCTGCTCCAATGGATAGGCTAAAGCCATTGCCGCCGACGAACGCCACGAAAGCCGGTGAATATACCGGACGCACGACCACCGGACCCGGCACCCAGCACCAGGAACTCTGGATGAGTGCCCAGCGGCCATAGTGAAACGGGGCAAAACCCCAAGGCTCGTTTTCCACCCAGGTCCAGCCCCAGGGAGCAATCCAGACCCAATGGCCAAAGCGGTAGGGTGCCCAATCCGCTGCCACGCCGGCGGGAGTCCACACCGGTCCATAGCCGCTTACGTCGTGCCAATGGCCATAGGCATCGAGGTCCTGATATCCGGTGACATCGGTAGAAACATAGCTGGCCGATTCAGAGTGGTCTTCAGAGGCATCGCGCTGAGTGGCCCAATTACCGAAGTCATCCGAGGCGGGCAACGGGCCGGTTTCACGGGTGAGTTGATCGGTGCCGCTGAAGCGGGCCTGCTGCCCGGCAGCGATCGTGTAACTTTCATTGTTACCGGTGGCTTCGCCTTGCCCCTGCCATGTGGAAATATCCGTTTCCGTCCCGTCAGGATTGACGTCGAGGCGGTATTCACCGGCGCTTTGCACGTCGAAAGCGAGATTTGGTGTGTCTACTTCCAGGGTTTCTCCATCATCGAGATGGCGCACGCGCAGGATCATGGAACCAGCGGAGAGGCGCAACTGCGCGGTCTGATCGTCCAAGTCGAGGATTGTGATGCTGGTCTGCGAATCAATGCGTATGGCGGTCGAGCCAATGTGAAGTTCAGCGCGTGAATTCTGGTCAGCCCATAAATTGTCACCCGTGGTGAGCGGCCGGTTCAGGACGGCATCCACCCAATCTCCCGTGCCGCCGGGCTGGAAGGAAACTGAGCCGCTGGTATAGCTAAGTTGCGCCACGCGGTTGGGAGGATCTTGATTTTGCGCCTGGTCTGGATCCTGACCTTGATCCTGGTTCTGGTCCTGATTTTGGTCCTGCTGAGTTTGCGCTTGATCCTGATCTTGTGAACCCTGGTCCTGTGCATTCACTTCAGTCAACAGCACCATGTAGGCGGCGAAGATCATCGTCGCGAAAACAACCACTCTTTTAAGATTTTTCATGTCCTTACTCCTTGGTCTTACTGAGCGGCACGAAATCCTCATTAACTATAACCCCGAAAAGGGACATAAGTTTCCTGCCAGGCAGAGCCTGCCCAGAGACTTTCCGGAGGCAAAAAATATGCCGGTTCTCCTCGAAGAGAACCGGCAGTGTTGGTTTGAGATGCAAAGACTTAGCTGACAGGCTGCTCGCTAAGCACTTTTTCGCGCTCCGCCTCGTCAATCCGTTCTTCGCTGCGATTCGAGGGCAGGGCAAGTTCGAGCACCTCACTGATTGTTTTCACGTAATGGATCTGAAGATTTTCCAGTTGCTCTTTCGTCAGGTCTTCTTCCACATTGGTTTTGTTCTCCGCCGGCAGGATCACATCACGCACGCCCGCTCGCTTGGCGGCTAAAACCTTTTCTTTAACGCCACCGATTGGGAGCACATTGCCACTGAGCGTGATCTCTCCAGTCATCGCAGTCAGCGGACGGACTGGGCGATTCGTCAATAGTGAAACCAGGGCGGTAACGATCGTGACGCCGGCGGAAGGTCCATCTTTCGGAATTGCCCCCGCGGGCACATGCACGTGGATATCATGATTCGCGAAGAAATCCTCGTCTATCCCGAGTTCCTGCGCATTCGATCTTACCCAGCTATGCGCCGCCTGCATGGATTCCCGCATCACATCCTGAATCTGGCCGGTTATGGTGAAACCGCCTTTGCCTTTCATGCGGCTGGCTTCGACGAACAAAATGTCGCCGCCGGAAGGAGTCCAGGCTAATCCCACAACCACACCTGAACGTTTCGTACGCTCGGCAATTTCGCCTTCGCTGCGGATTTTGATTCCACCCAGAAATTCCTGGATGATCTCATTCGTGACCACCAGTTTTTCCGTTTTACCTTCCGCAATGCGGCGCGTCTGCTTACGGCAGATGGTTCCAATATTGCGTTCGAGATTGCGGACCCCGGCCTCGCGGGTGTAGTGCCGGATCACGTAACTGACAGACTCTTCCGGAAATTCAATTTGTTCTTTTGTAATGCCGTTCTCTTCAATTTGCCGGGGAATCAGGTACTGGAATGCAATGTGTACTTTTTCTTCCTCGGTGTATCCCTGAAGCTCGATGATTTCCATGCGATCCCGCAGCGGCTCGGGAATCGGATCGAGCATGTTCGCGGTCGTAATAAACAACACCTTCGAGAGATCGAACGTTACGTCGAGGTAGTTGTCGCGGAACGTCGCGTTCTGCTCCGGATCGAGCGCTTCGAGAAGCGCGGATCCCGGATCACCACGAAAATCGCGCCCAACTTTATCAATTTCGTCGAGCATGAAAACCGGATCCTTGGTTTCAGCCCTGCGAATGCCCTGAATGATCTGCCCCGGCAATGCGCCAATGTAGGTGCGCCGGTGGCCGCGGATTTCGGCCTCGTCATGTACGCCTCCCAAAGAGAGCCGCACAAACTTCCGGCCTAACGCGCGAGCAATGGACTTACCCAGCGAGGTTTTGCCCACACCCGGAGGGCCAACAAAGCACAGTATGGGACCTTTCATGCTGGGCTTTAAGCGCCGCACGGAAAGATAATCCAGAATCCGGTCTTTGACCTTCTTCAAGTCATAGTGGTCGGTATCCAGAATTTCTTTCGCTTTCGGAATGTCCACCTCAACGCCCGAAGTTTTGGCCCAGGGCAGCACGGCGAGCCACTCGATGTAATTACGAGTGACGGAGTAATCCGCCGCCATCGGAGACATGCGGGAAAGCCGCCCAAGCTCCTTTAGAGCCTCTTTCTTCACTTCATCGGGCATTCCGGCATTCTCGATTTTTTGCCGCAACTCTTCCGTATCGCGCGCGCCTTCATCCTGCTCACCCAATTCTTTCTGGATGGCCTTCATCTGCTCGCGCAGATAGTATTCGCGCTGGGTTTGCTGCACGCGGTCCTGCACTTCCGACTGGATCTTGTTGCGAAGCTGCTGTACTTCCAGTTCGCGAGCCAGGTGCGAATTGATTTTTTCCAGACGAATGCGGACATCGGTCGTTTCAAGCGTGTCCTGCTTGTCCGCCGTAGAAAGCGAAGGCAGCGAGGATGCGATGAAATCCACCAGGCGGCCGGCTTCCTCGATGTTCATTGCCACGGTCGAAAGTTCGTCGGAAAGTGTGGGCGATCCAGCGACGATCTGCTGGAACAGGGTCAGCACGTTCCGCTGCAAGGCTTCCAATTCGGAGCTTTTTGCCGGAATGGCCTCCGGCACTGTCTCTATTCGCGCCCGCATGAATGGAGTGAGCTGGCTAAATTCGGTGACGCGAACCCGCTCCAGGCCCTCTGCGAAAACAAAAAGGCTCTGGTTGGGCATTTTGACTACTTTGTGGACCACCGCCAGAGTGCCTACCGCGTACAAATCCGCAGGCTGCGGGGCGTCAACGCGGGCCTCGCGCTGGGCGATTACTACTATGGTTTTATCTTCGCCCAGTGAATTAATGAGCTGAACGGAACTCTCCCTGCCGACCGTAAGTGGTAGCACCGCATGGGGAAATAGGACGGTGTCTCGAACCGGAAGAATTGGCAGAGAACGGTCGTCCGGCTGCGGGGACTGTGCTTGCGAAGAATGCGCTACTTGCTGTGTCATGTTCTCACCTTGAGTGTATTATGCTCAAGTTTGATGACCCAAGTGCTCAATAAGATGCAGATGGGCAGTGGATAACAAAAGCCGGATTCTAAACCTTCTTCGGCAAATTTTGCACGAACTAAAGGAGCATTCGAGGTACGTGACCCGAGTTGGGAAATAAATGGCGCAGCGATGTGGAATTAGCTATCTTTGCGGTAGAGCAGGTCGCGGATGGCATTTCGGCGAGCGGCATTCATCTCGCTTGTACTCTTGCGTTCATCGGCGCTCGATGGGCGCTGGCTGCCCGACGTAGCTTCATCGCCGCTGCAATCGGGGCAGCGGTTCGCGAAACCCGGCTTTTCGGGACGCAATTCAAACTCTTCACCACAGATGACGCAGGTCTTGATGGGAAACTTCATATCTTCTATTATTTCTTTCTTCGATTTTTCTTAATCAGCGGTTAATCCCTCGCATTAATCGCTGCGACGACACTAGACTCTGTCTTGCGCCGCAGGGTAAACGCCCAGCACCTTCACCGGATCGGCGATTTCGGAGAGATGATTGAGCGCATGGCGGGCCGCTTCATCATTTCCGCGTAACAGATCCACATAAAAAACATATTGCCACGGGCTTCCGCGCATGGGGCGAGACTCGATTTTGCTCAGGCTTATTTCTCGCAATGCGAATACGCTTAGCGCTTTGTAAAGCGCTCCGGGCGTATTTTTTACCACGAACGCAATGGAAGTTTTGTTTGCCTTTGGCAGAATGCGGCGGCTGCGCCGCAACAGGAAAAAGCGGGTGAAATTCTGTTTGTCGTCTTCGATCCCGGCAGCCAGGATTTTCCCTTTATAAACTCCCGCGGCCTGTCTGCTGGCGATCCCGGCGGAATCCGCTGATTTTGTTTCCATTACATGCTTTACACTTCCAGCGGTGTCATAGAAGGCGCAAGGCTGGATTTGCGTATATTTTTTGAAGAAATCGCGGCATTGCTCAAGCGCCACAGGATGTGAGTAGGCGCGCCGCAAGTTCTTCAATTTAACGCCCGGGGCTGCAATCAGATTGTGCACGATCCGCAGGCGGAACTCTTTTTGAATGAATAGGTTATGCGAGAAAAGAAGATCGAAGTGCTCGGTGACCGAGCCAGCCAGAGAATTTTCAATGGGAATGACCGCAGCCTGAACGGAACCGCGCTGCAAACGGTCAAAAACCTCCATAGACCGAGCGCAGGGCACGACCCTGGCCTCTGGCAGCATGCGGCGCGCAGCTTCATTGCTGAATGATCCCAGCTCGCCTTGGATAGCGACTTTCATAACAGCAACTTAGCTGGCCTGCGGGGCAGAAAGCAAATCTTTTCGCAGGATGGCGGCATCCGTGCCATTCGGATAGTAACGCTCAACTTTATTGAATTGACTGAACCCATGGCGTTGGTAGAAGGACAGGGCGGTTTGATTGTCCACGGCGGCTTCGAGGACGATTCCGCTGCATCCCGTCGCCTGCAATCGTTGTTCGGCGGCAAGAAGCAGGCGCGAACCAACACCGGAGCGCCGGTATTCGGGAAGAACGTCAATGGTAATGATGTGGCCTAAATTCCGTAGACTGGCTTCAGCCACAATGAATCCAGCGATTTGCAGGCGTTTTTTGTATGCAGATTTGAAAGTACTGGGCTGCGGGATGATGGCCGGAACATCTTCGGCCACAATGGCAAACGCTCTGGGCCGCCGTATGTAAGCTGCAAGTTCTAAACGGGAATAGGATATTCCGGGGGGAAAACACCTCTGGTCAATCGTCCAGAGAGTTTCAAAATCGGGATTCCGAAAGTCACGCAGAGTAATGGGCACGGGCTGATTTTAATGCAAGGAGCTTTCGGACCGTACTTTTGTCCACGGAAAATCTTGCAGGATTTGCTTCCCAAGTCGTACCATTCGCATCTGAGGTTGATGTGGAGTACTTGTACGCCATCGCCGGATCCGCAGCTGCTGGGTTGCTCGTCCTATGGTTTTACTGCTGGCGCCGCTATAACCTTCAAAAAGCCACCAAAGCCCTACGTTGTTTTGAGACGGCTTGCGTTGGCCGCGCTCATGTAGTGGAAAGCCGCTGGACAGGGCAATGCCAGCTTTATGCCCGCCTGGGATTTGCTCCGCACTGGTTTGAAAACGCCCGCGTCACAATACAAATGTTACCCCGGCCGATTCCGGTGCAGTGGTTTCTGAGCGTCCTGCGAAAGCAGCGCGAAACGCTTACTTTTGAAGCTGATCTCGGTTATGCGCCAGGGCTGCATCTCGACCTCTTCCATCAGCGTTGGTTTACGCACCGCCATAT
>JAICKN010000200.1 GCA_025927855.1 Terriglobales bacterium | reverse complement strand
TGCATCCGGGGCGTGACCTGGCCGCGGAATTACCATCGAACCCGAGGTCCCGAATAGAACTTGAAAGGATGATTATGGACTTCTTCGCCGGGAAGTCAGTGCCCACGATTTCTCCAGAGGATGCAGTTACGGAAGGGGAATAGTACAGTCACGACGTGCAGGAGTGCAGCTCCAAGCCGCGCCCTTCCCGTACCTGACCGCGACAAAATCGGAACTGCGGCAAAAAACAAAAAGGGCGGCTTGCGCCACCCTTTAAACTCAGCCTAAGCATTGCCTAGGTTCGCACCTACAAGCTAAGTTTTGCGCCGCTGCCTCTTCCATGTCAAGAGGCAAATTGCGCTACGGCGTAACTTAAGGGAAGGCCCCGGTGAGACTCGAACTCGCGGCCTCTAAGGTGCGAACCTAGCGCTCTATCCAGCTGAGCTACGAGGCCACTCGCCCAACCATCAGAACCTGTTTCGCACCCACTTGTTCGACGACACTTCCCACTCTCGATAATCACAAATGACATCAATACTTTTGTGATACATGAACAATCCGCTTCGAACTCTCCCGATTTGGGAACTAAAAAGGGCGGCTCACGCCGCCCTTCAAACACAGCCTGCCCATCGCTGAAATTATTTCTTTCCCGTGTAGTGCACCCGCCAAATGGAACCCGTTCCGTCATCGCTCACCAGCAATGATCCATCGGGCGCAACCGTCACGCCCACCGGCCGTCCCCATGCGTTTCCATCCGGAAGAACGAAGCCGGTGACAAAGTCCTCATAAGCGCCCGTCGCATGATGGTTTTTGTCCATGGGCACGCGGATCACCTCATAACCCGCGCGTACAGCGCGGTTCCACGATCCGTGTTCTGCCGCGAAAATATCGCCTTTGTATTCCGCCGGGAATTGGTCTCCTTCATAAAAGGTAATTCCGAGCGAAGCGTTGTGCGGTTGCAGCAGCACATCCGGAACGATCGCTTTGTCTTTCAACTCGGGATGCTTGCCTTCCAGCCGCGGGTCCTGGTGCCCGCCAATATAAAACCACGGCCACCCATAGAATCCGCCATCCTGCACATGGGTGATGTAGTCAGTCACAAGGTTATCGCCCAGGCCATCGCGTTCGTTGACTGAAACCCACAAGTCTCCGGTTTCCGGCTGAATCGCCAACCCTCCGCCAGGATTGCGGATTCCGGCGGCAAAAATCCGCATTCCCGAACCATCAGGATTGAATTCCAGAACGTTTGCGCGTTCCTTTTCTTCCGGATGCGTATCGGGATCATTAATGTTCGAGCCGGAGCCGACGCCAATCAGCATCTTTTTGCCATCGGGCGTGAACTGAATGGTGCGCGTCGAATGGCCCCTGTGGTCGCGCACATCCGCAATGTGCTGCGGCGCGCCGCTCGCCTTCATGTCTCCATTGTGGTAAGGGAAGCGGACAATTTCGTTCGTGTTGGCCACATAAATCCACTGCGGATCTTTTCCCGGCGGATAGAACGCGACCTGGTAGGGCTGGTTCAGGTCCGTCGCAAATACCGATTCATGCTCCGGCTTGCCGTCCGCCGTCATCCCGCGGAAAATCCGCACATCGCCCTCGCGCGTCTCGGAAACGAATATGTCCCCGTTGGGCGCGGTTGTCATGGAGCGCGGGTTGTGCAGCCCTGTCGCATAAATCTTTATTTCAAATCCCGGCAGGGTCTTTGGCCATACATCTGCCGGCCGCTCTACCAATCGCGGAGGATTGCCGGCAGATTCCGTCGCAAATGGCTTGGGCAGGTCGGCGACCGTAATTTTGCGCGTCTTGCCCGGCTCTTCGAACCGGAAATCCGTGAAGGGCGCAGGCGGCGGAGGCGCATTAATTTTTGTTCCGTGGTCCTCTGCCGGGGCGGCCTTTGCCTCCTCGCTTTTCGGCGCCGTCCTAAGCGTCTTCACGAATGTAACAACGTCCCAGCGCTGCTCTTCGGGCAATGCCTTCCAGGAAGGCATCCCATTGGCCACGTCGCCCTTGGTGATAAACCAGAACAGCTCGCCATCGGAAGCGGACTGCGTTTCCTTGCTCATCAGCGGCGGGATATTTCCTGTGCCCTCGCCTTTGGCGCCATGGCAGGAGGCGCAAGTGGCGGCATAGACTTCCGCTCCCTTCTTCACGGCCGATGCCTGTCCGCGGTATGGGTTTTTCATTTTTGACGCGGATGCCGGAGCATTGTGAAAGTTCGCGTCTTGCGCCTCAGCGTGTGTAGAGAAAGAAAAAACTGCAATGGAGGTAATGAATGTTAGGGAAAAAAGCCAGGAAACTGCCACCGGGACCACGCTGCTCAACCCGCAGAAGAATCGTTTCACAATTTCACTCCTGAAGAGGGTTTGGTTTTTTATCCGCCGCCGCATTTTAGGTGGAACCGAGTGTTGGATCAACACTTATGCTCCAGCGATTCACTATTTCACAGAGAATTTCGTCTAGTTGGATGAAAAATATCGGAAAGAGAAACACCCGAAATCTGGATTCAATGGCAAATCAATCCTGCCCCGGCAAGCTCTTGGATCACGAGAGGCAAACATCACTCGCAAAGTTGCCGCTCATGCGCCCGCAAACAAAGCCCATCCCTTAGGTGACAAATTGCTGATCTGGAACCTTTTACCCGCATTTTGTCGCCATTCGATGCGCCCCTTTTCCGCTTACTGATAAGGCTCCCCGGCCAAGGTCAAAATCATTGCGCCAGCCCTTTATCTCTGGTAACTTTTAAAGGACGAAAGCACTCACGGAGTGCGTGCATTCTTGACTGCCCCGCCGATTGATGTCCAGATTGCCTAATTATCTCTAAGGAGAAGCACGTGGCCGCAAAAAACCGATACCTTTTTACGTCCGAATCCGTCACCGAAGGCCATCCCGATAAGATTGCCGACCAGATTTCCGACGCGATTCTCGACGCCTGCCTTGCCGAAGATCCCATGAGCCGCGTCGCCTGCGAAACTCTTACCGCAACCGGGCTTGTTGTGATCGCCGGCGAAATTACCACCAAAGCCTACGTGGATTTCCAGAATTTAGTGCGCGGCACCATCTCTTCCATCGGCTACAACAACGCGCTCTACGGCTTTGACTCCAACACCTGCGCCGTGATCTCCAGCATCAATAAGCAGTCCGGCGACATCGCCATGGGCGTGGACACCGGCGGCGCCGGCGACCAGGGAATGATGTTTGGGTATGCGGTGAATGAAAATGCGGAGTTGATGCCGACGCCGATCGCGCTGGCGCACAAACTCTGCATGCGCTTATCGGAAGTGAGGAAGAACGGCAAGATGCCTTACCTGCGGCCGGACGGAAAAAGCCAGGTGACGGTGGAGTACGACGCGACAGGCAAGCCGTTGCGCGTGGATGCAGTCGTCATTTCCACGCAACATGCCGAGACCGTGAGCAATGAAGAACTGCGTGGTGACATTCTGAAGCACGTGATCCAGGCCACGCTTCCGGCGAACCTGCTCGATGCGGACACGAAATACCACATTAATCCAACGGGACGTTTTGTGATCGGCGGACCGATGGGCGATACCGGACTCACGGGCCGCAAGATCATTGTGGACAGCTACGGTGGGATGGGGCGGCACGGCGGAGGGGCGTTTAGCGGCAAAGATCCGACGAAGGTGGACCGTTCAGCGGCTTACATGGCGCGGCACATTGCCAAAAATATTGTTGCGGCGGGTTTGGCCGATAAGTGCGAAGTGCAACTGGCATACGCGATCGGCGTGGCGGAGCCGGTGAGCGTGCTGGTGGAAACTTTTGGGACCTGCAAGGTTGATCCCACAACGATTCCGGACATGGTGCGCGCGAATTTCAAGCTCACGCCGAAGGGAATTATTGACTCCCTTAAGTTGCGGCGTCCGATTTATTGCAAGACTGCCGCCTATGGGCACTTTGGACGTAATGATCCCGACTTCACGTGGGAAGCGACGGACAAGGCCGCACAACTGGCGAGCGACGCGGGCTTGCGGGAGGCGGTTGGGGCGAAAAAGTAAGAGACTTTTTACCGCAGAGGACGCAGAGAGCACCGAGAAAAGCACATTTTTCCTCCATATCTTTCGCGGCGTCCCGGATATAAATCAAGTAAATGCATGCGCCACAGAGAGCTTGATCCTAGTTTTCTCAGCGGACTCGGCGATCTCTGCGGTTCAAGATTATAAATTTCAAAAGAAAACGCCACAGGAGAATTATGGCAACGATACCGAGTCAGGTGCAGTGCGATATTAAAAGCATAGAGTTTGCCGATCTAGGCAAGAAGCGCATTGATTGGGCGAACCAGTCCATGAAGGTGCTGCAGATTATCCGCAAGGAATTCATTAAGAACCAGCCGCTCAAGGGAATCCGTATTGCTGCCTGCCTGCACGTGACGGCAGAGACGGCGAACCTGGCGATTTGCCTGCGCGACGGCGGCGCGGATGTTGTGTTGTGCGCCTCCAATCCGCTTTCCACGCAGGATGACGTGGCCGCCAGCCTGGTGCGCGACAATAACATACCGGTTTTCGCCATCAAGGGCGAAGACAACGATACCTATTACAGCCATATTCTCGCGGCAGTGGACCACAAGCCGCACATCACGATGGATGATGGCGCGGACCTGGTGAGCTTGCTGCACACGAAAAGGAAAGACGCGCTGGAAGGCGTGATCGGCGGGACGGAAGAGACGACGACGGGAGTCATCCGCCTGCGCGCGATGGCGAAGGAAGGCGTGCTGAAGTTTCCCATTGTTGCGGTGAACGACGCCGACACCAAGCATCTGTTTGACAACCGCTACGGGACGGGGCAGTCCACGATTGACGGCATTATCCGCGCTACGAACTTCTTGCTGGCGGGATCGAAGTTCGTGGTAGCCGGTTACGGATGGTGCGGACGCGGGCTGGCGAGCCGGGCGCGCGGCGCGGGGGCTGAAGTCATCGTGACAGAAGTGGACCCGACGAAGGCGCTGGAAGCGGTGATGGACGGCTTCCGCGTGATGTCCATGCACGAGGCGGCGAAGCTGGGAGATGTGTTCTGCACGGTGACTGGCAATAAGAACGTGCTGGCCAAAGAACACTTCGACCTGATGAAAGACGGCGCGATCATTTCCAACTCCGGGCACTTCAACGTGGAGATTGACATTCCCGCGTTGGAGAAGCTGTCTTCTTCCAAGCGCACCACGCGTAACTTTGTGGAAGAGTACTCGCTGAAAGATGGCCGCAAGATCAATCTTCTGGGCGAAGGCCGGTTGATCAATCTGGCGGCAGCCGAAGGCCATCCGCCGTCCGTCATGGACATGAGCTTCGCCGACCAGGCGCTTTCTGTTGAGTACATGGTGAAGAATTACAAGACTCTCGAGAAGACCGTGTACAAAGTTCCCGATGAACTCGACAAGCGGGTGGCCAAGCTGAAGCTGGAATCCATGAGCATTAAGATTGATAAGCTCACGCCGGAGCAGGAAGAGTATCTGGCAGGGTGGAGCGAGGGAACGTAAGGGCAGCCGTTGGTCGTAGGCTGTTGGTCGGTAGCTTTTGAGGGCGGCGCAAGCTGCCCTTTTTTTGTTCCCAAATTGAGAGAGTTCGAAGCCGATTGTTCATGTATCACAAAAGTATTGATGTCATTTGTTGATGATCGAGAGTGGGAAGTGTCGTCGAACAAGTGGGTGCGAAACAGGTTCTGATGGTTGGGCGAATGGCCCCGTAGCTCAGCTGGATAGAGCGCTAGGTTCGCACCTTGGAGGTCGTGAGTTCGAGTCTCACCGGGGCCTTCCCTTAAGTCACCACTACCGGGACATCTCACCTCTTGACATTGAGTGGGAGTGGCGCAAAACTTAGCTTGTAGGTGCGAACCTAGGCAATGCTTAGGCTGAGTTTAAAGGGTGGCGCAAGCCGCCCTTTTTGTTTTTTGCCGCAGTTCCGATTTTGTCGCGGTCAGGTACGGGAATGGCGCGGCTTGGAGCTGCACTCCTGCACGTCGTGACTGTACTATTCCCCTTCCGTAACTGCATCCTCTGGAGAAATCGTGGGCACTGACTTCCC
>JAICKN010000158.1 GCA_025927855.1 Terriglobales bacterium | reverse complement strand
GTTTCGCGGACAAAGAGATCTGATTGCGATTGCCACCCGGGTGGCCGGAACCCTCTTTCATCCAAAGGTGGTGCTGATTTCCGGCCAGCCCGCCGAAGCTCGCCTATAGCTCGAGTGGAGGGGAATGCGCGCCCTGGTACGGGTCATTTCTGGCATACTGTTCAAGAAAAAATTCAGTATCTATATTCCACTGGAGATCGTCTAACGAACTTGCGATATCAACTTACATTTCCTCCGATCAGGGGCATTGGTCCCGCCTTGCGGCCCCGCGCCGGATCTTCATTCGGTAAGTGTTCACGGCCTTTTGGCATGTTTGTGCTGGTCCTGGTTGGTTTGCTGGGTATCCCGTCCACTGCTGCCCAGGGGCAAATTGCGTCCATTTCTTCTTCCGGACAACCGATTGAGCCGCTTCCGCAAGATGTAGGGCAGGCTGGACTGAAGCAAGAGCTTTTGCGGCTGCATACTACAGCACGCTTGTTGCAAATTGACGCCCATCCTGATGACGAAGATGGCGGGATGTTGACCCTAGAGTCGCGCGGCAAGGGCGACACAGTCATATTGATGACGCTGACCCGTGGCGAAGGCGGCCAGAACAAGGTCGGCAGCAACTTAACCGATGTGCTGGGCGTGCTGCGAACGCTGGAGGTGGGCGCGGCGGACCGTTATTACGGAATCGAACAGCGGTTTTCCCGCGTTGCAGATTTTGGGTTTTCCAAAACGGCGGACGAAACCTTCCAAAAGTGGGGTGGGCACGATGTTGCGCTAGCAGACATTGTCCGCGTGATTCGCGCGTTCCAGCCCGACGTTATTGTCTCCCGTTTTTCCGGAACTCCGCGCGATGGGCACGGAAATCATCAGGCAGCAGGAATCTTGACGCAGGAAGCTTTTCGGGCGGCGGCTGATCCGAACCGTTTTCCGGAGCAAATTAAGGAAGGGCTACATCCGTGGCAGGCCAGGAAGCTATACGTCGGCAATGTTTGCCGTTTTTTTGCCACAACCTGCCCGGACGATGACTGGACGGTGAAGCTGAATACCGGGCAGGATGATCCGGCGCTGGGCATGACATACGCGCAGTTTGCGGCGGAAGGACTGCGGCACCAGCTTTCCCAAGGCCTTGGAGGCATAAGGCTGCCGTCCGGGCCGCGATACAGCTTTTACAAGCTTAAAGATTCGACTTTGTCTTCTGCCGGAAGTAGCCACGAGTCTGATTTTTTTGACGGAATTGACACCAGCCTTCCGGGCCTGGCTGCGACCCTGGGGAATGGAGAGCATAAAGTTCCATGGCTGCAAGGAGAACTTGAGAAAATTGCAGCAGAGATTCAGCAAGCCTTAGACGATGAAAATAATCCGGAGAAAGCTGCCGGGCCGTTGTTCGCTTCCTCAGAAGAGCTGGATGCGGCATTGGCGCGCTTGCAAAAGTCCGAGGTCAGCAAAGCCAACAAAGACCATTTGCTGAGTGTATTGCAGGAAAAGCAGCGGCAAATATGGAAGGCAATTAATCTTGCCCTTAATGTTTCGCTTGAGGTAAGAGTTGTAACTCTTAATGCAGGGGCACATAAGCTTCCATCTGAGCAGGATGCGTTGACGGTTGCCTCACCTGGACAAGCATTGGGAATCGAAGTAAAGCTCCACAACGGTTCCAGCCGCACATTGCTGCTGAAGCACCTTACTCAGGAAGGCTTCCAGCCCTGGCCGCAGCGAGAGGAAAAGCTGCCCACTGAAATCAAGCCCGGGGAAGATTATCGCGTTGTGTTCCACTCCTCGGTTCCGCTGAATGCGCCCTACACCCGGCCTTACTGGCACAGAGATAATCCCGAAGAAGACAGCCTCAACCAAATTGATGTTCCAGCCGATGCCACGCTTCCTTTTGCGCCGCGCGATTTCGGCGTGAGAATTCAATACTCAATGGTTCCGCCGGAAAAGCAGAACGCTTCAGCCCAAAAAACCATCGCAAAAAATGCGACAGCAGAAATTTCTGCCCCTGCACTGGTGGCATTTACCAATGAAAAAGGAGCAGAGCAAATCCGCGAATTTGCTGTTGCGCCTGCATTCTCCGTCGCTTTGGAACCGGGTGAACAAGTAATTCCGCTGGCAAACAAATCGGCCACTACGGTCCATGTGCGGGTGAGATGCAATCTTTCTAAAGAGCCGCGGGGAACTTTGCGCTTGCAGGCGCCCACAGGCTGGCACGTTGAACCTGCGAGTCTTCCGGTGAAATTGAATGTTAGAGGGGAATCCCAGGATTTTACATTTCATCTTCAGCCGCAGAATCCCCACATTGGCCGCGCCGAAATTTCTGCTCGGCTCAATGTCGCTGGCAAAGAGTACAAGGAAGGGTACACACTGGTGACGCGCGATGATCTTGCCAGCGCTTATTATTACCAGCCCGCCCGGCTGCGAGTGAGCGTGATTGATGTCAAAGTCCCAAAAGATTTGAAAGTCGGCTACATCATGGGCGCGGGAGACAACATTCCCGCTGTGTTGCAACAAGTGGGATTGAATGTCACCTTGATTCCCGCCGATAAACTTGCCAGTACAGACCTGAGCCAGTATGGCAGCGTGGTGCTGGGCATACGGGCCTATGATACGCAGCCGGACGTGGTAGCAAACAACAAGAAGTTGCTGGATTACGTCTCCGCGGGTGGAACATTGGTTGTTCAATACAACGCGGATGCAAACAACTTCAATACTGGCAAGTTCGCGCCTTATCCGCTGGAACTTGGGCGGGACCGCGTTTCCGTGGAAGACGCGCCGGTTACGGTTCTCGCGCCGGACAACGGAATTTTCCACCACCCAAATGAAATTACGCCGAAGGATTTTGATGGCTGGATCCAAGAGCGTGGATTAAATTTTGCCAGCGAGTGGGACAATCACTTCATTCCGTTGCTTTCCTCACATGATCCGAATGAGCCCGACCGCAAAGGCGGAATGCTTGAGGCGAAGTACGGCAAAGGAATTTACATCTATACGGGGTACTCTTTTTTCAGGCAGCTGCCGGGAGGAGTCTCTGGACCAATACGGTTGTTCGTGAATCTAATCAGCGCAGGTCATTCCAATTAAAGATAATCAAGCCTGCAAATAAATCGAATGAAAAATAAATTCGCATTCACGAACGCGCTTTCCACACAAGGGACCTGTTCTTAACCGAATCATCCCACCCATGCCATCGGAGCCCTCCCAACTCGAACGCTCTTCTCTTATACGCGGGGTAGGGTTGGGCAGCGCGACCGCGCTGAACATGATTGACATGATTGGCGTGGGGCCGTTCATTACCATTCCGCTTGTCATCAGCGCGATGGGCGGTCCGCAGGCAATGTTGGGCTGGATTGCCGGAGCGGTTTTTGCCATTTGCGATGGGCTGGTGTGGGCCGAATTGGGCGCGGCCATGCCGGGTTCGGGCGGCTCCTACCATTATTTGCGGGAAATTTATGGCCCGCAAAAGTTGGGACGCCTGGTCTCGTTTCTTTTTATCTGGCAACTTTCCTTCAGCGCACCGCTTTCCATTGCTTCTGGGTCCATTGGCCTCGCGGGCTATGCATCGTATCTCTATCCATCGTTAGAGCAGCATCTGACCATCCATAGCTGGAGCCTTTCCATCCCTTTGCTGGGATCGCTGGAGGTCAGATGGCTGGTTTCCGGAGCGACCTTTGTTGCCATTGGCGCGGTGCTGATTGCGCTCCTCCTGCTTTACCGCAAAATCACCAGCATAGGTTGGTTATCAAAGTTTCTGTGGCTGGGCGTGATGGGCACCATGGGATGGATCATCTTTGCCGGCCTTACCCATTTCGACGCGTCGCGCGCGTTCAGTTTTCCTCCCGGAGCATTTCAACTTTCGCGGAACTTTTTTCTGGGGCTCGGCTCGGCAATGCTGGTCGCTACCTACGACTACTGGGGCTACTACAATGTTTGCTTCTTAGGGGATGAGGTCAAAGAGCCGAGCAAGACGATTCCACGCGCATTGTTGCTATCGATTTTGCTGGTTGCCTGTCTTTATGTAGTCATGAACGTAAGCATTCTCGGCGTGGTGCCCTGGCAGGAGATTACGCAGGCTGGCAGCGCAAGCAATAAGCTGTACGTTGTTTCCATCTTCATGCAGCGGATTTATGGCAAGTGGGCCGCGCAATGTGTGACGGTGCTGATCATTTGGGCGGCCTTCGCCTCCATTTTTTCGCTGACGCTTGGCTATTCCCGCGTACCGTATGCCGCTGCGCTGGATGGCAACTATTTTCGGGCTTTTGCACGCGTGCATCCCACCCTGCGCTTTCCTTATATTTCGCTGCTTGCCTTGGCGGGAGTCGCCATGTTGTTCTGTTTCCTCTCTCTGGCGGACGTGATAGCCGCGCTGGTGGTGATTCGCATTCTGCTGCAATTTCTCATTCAGGCGGTCGGCCTCATTGTTTTGCGCATCCGCCGTCCGGAGATGCCCCGGCCATTTCGCATGTGGCTCTATCCCATTCCGGCGTTAGTGGCCAGCTTTGGTTTCGTGTTTGTCCTGATTTCCCGCCCAAACTTCACGCGCGAAATCCGTTATGCCATTGTGATCTTGCTCGCGGGCCTGCTCATTTACGCGGTGCGCTCATGGCGTGAGCGGGAGTGGCCCTTTGCTCCGCGTGTGCCCATGCCGGTGGCGGAGGCTCCAGGGAAATAAATATGGCGTCCGGAGAAAATCTTCCAGAAAATTTCCGATCGCAAGCTCATTCGGCATGGGGGCCGCTGCGCGAGCCGCTGTTCCGCTCGCTATGGATCGCATCCCTCGTCTCTTACATCGGCACGTGGATGCAGAATGTAGGCGCGGGCTGGCTGATGACGCAGCTCTCGCTCTCACCATTGATGGTAAGCCTGGTGCAAGCGGCTGCGACCGTGCCCGTGTTTCTGGTCATTCTTCCCGCCGGAGCGCTGGCGGATTTAGTGGACCGCCGCAAGTTTTTGCTTATCACGCAAAGCTGGATGGTTGTCGCTTCGGCCGCTTTGGGAGTGCTTACCATTCTTCATTTTGTCACCCCATGGGTGCTGCTCGGTTTTACTTTTTTGTTAGGCCTGGGCGCGGTGATGAACGATCCGGCCTGGCAGGCAATTACGCCGGAGACCATTTCCGCAAGAAGATTTACCCCTGCGGTTGCACTCAATTCGGTCGGATATAACGTCGCGCGCGCCATTGGGCCTGCTGTGGGCGGCCTGATCGTAGCCGCTGCCGGTTCAGGGATTGCGTTCCTGATCAACGCAGTTTCCTTTCTCGGCGTGATTACATTCTTGTTCCGCTGGAAGCGCCCTGCTCCGGAAACCAAAAACGTAAAAATGATGGAGGCCCTGCGGGAAGGGTTTCATTATGGACGCACGACTCACCTTGTCCGCTGTGTGCTGATTCGCACCGGAGCGTTCAGCCTGGGAGCAAGCGCACTGCTGGCGCTTCTGCCTGTAATTGCCAAACCGTACGGCGCAAGCGGGTACGGGGTGTTGCTGGCATCTTTCGGCTTGGGAGCGTTGGCGGGCGGCGCGGCCCTGCCGCGGCTTCGGCACCAGCTTTCGGTAGACCGGCTTGTAGCAGGTTCCATTGTTGTATTTGCGTTCGGCACTTTTGCTGCGGGGCGCCTGGAAATGTTCTGGCTCCTGAATACGGCACTCTTTTTTTGCGGGACCGCATGGATCGGCATATTGGCCTGCCTGAATGTCGCCGCGCAAACCATGTCGCCTCCGGCGCTGCGGGCGCGCGCTCTTTCCATGTATCTGCTGGTACTGCAGGGCGGCATGGCGGTGGGCAGCGCGATATGGGGTCTGGTAGCCACGCAGAAAGGCATTGCCGAGGCCATGCTTTTTTCCGCCTTGGCGCTTTTGGCAGGGCTGCCAGCGCTGCGGAAATACAGGCTTCCTTCTCATGAGCTTGACCTCGCGCCCGCGGTGGTCCGGGAATGATTGTCCGGAAATTTTGATCAGGTGTAAGGAGAAAATTACATGAGACAGGTAAAGCTGTTTGCCGTAGTCATGCTGCTCATTATGTGCAGTTCCTTTGCTGCTGCGCAGATGAGCAAAACTGAAGACCATCCAACCGTTGCAAGAGAATTTGACCGGGCAGTCTCAAATCTTGAGCGCCAATTTGTACCGGCTGCAGAAGCTATGCCGTCGGACAAATACTCGTTTGCTCCGGCCAATGGCGACTTCAAGGGAGTTCGAACTTTCGCTCAGCAGGTGAAACACGTGGGAGCCACCAACTTTTATCTCGGGGCGGTCATTCTCGGTGAAAAGCCACCGGCAGAAGCGGGTCCGGGTGAAACCGGCCCTGATTCAGTCCAAACCAAAGAGCAGGTATTGAAGTATTTGAAGGACTCGTTTGTGTACCTGCACAAAGCAATGGGAGCAATTACGGAAAAGAACATGCTCGATACCATAAAAGCGCCGTGGGGACAAAACACTACGCGGTTGAGTTTGGCCATTCTGCTGGCTGCCCATCCATTTGACCATTATGGCCAAATGGTGGAATACCTTCGGATGAATAGCATTATTCCTCCGGCTAGCCGTCCAAGAAAATAGGTGTCTCCCACATTAGGCCGGAGAATCTCCGGCCTCATGCCCCATCTATGCCGGAAAGTAGCACGGTCGTGCCATTTACGGTGGAGAGCGCTGAAGCTAACTTAAAGGTACTTTCCTGCGCAGAGTAAAAGAGTACTTCGACAAACGGCATCCCCCGATGCAGCTGTTAGGAAAAGTAACGGACAGGGGGGACAATGCCCAGCGCCAAACCAGCTCTAGCGAAAGAAATTCGGCCAACTGACTGCCGCGAATATTCCGTAGGCAGAGAGATTGCCGACTTCCTGCACGCTTTCTATTCTTATCCGGAGTGTTTTGCGGAAAATCCTCAGATAAGCTTCCAGCAGCACCTGTCCAGCATAACAACAGAGAAGGAATTGCGTTAGCGTCAGCGCGACGGGCGATAGCGCTGCATTTGCTTCGCGGGGGCTTTACGCGCGATTGTAGTGGCAATGGCTTCTGCCTGTAGTCCTTCAGCCACAAGGTGCCGCTCGACGGCTGCTTTAAGTTTCTTCTTATTCGCGGATTGATCCACAAACATCAGGACAGAAGGTCCCGCGCCGCTTAACACCGCGCCCAGGAGGCCTCTGCTTCCTGCAAGTTTTTGCAAAGAGGGAAGCATCGGGCATAGAGATGCCCGGTAGGGCTGATGAATTTTATCTTCGAGAGAAGCAGACAAAAAATCCTTCCGCCCCTGCGTGAGTCCAGCCAGCAACAACATGGAATTTTGAATGTTCGTTACCGCATCGGCGCGAGAATATTGCGCCGGCAAAACCCGGCGTGCTTCTTCCGTAGAAAGTGGATGCTCGGGAATCGCGATCAGCAACGGCCAATTTACTCTGATGGGAATGCTTGCAATCTGGGCTTCATGCTCCGAAGCCATTCGCGCAACGGCAACGCCTCCCATCCAGCAGGCCGCGGCATTATCAGGATGGCGCTCGCGAAACGATGCTTCGCCTACAATTCGGCTATCGGTCCAATTCAACCGGCCAAAGTGGACCGCCAGCGCAATTCCCGCGAGCCGCGCGGCAGCCGATGACCCGCAACCTTTTCCGATGGGAATCTCATTGTGAATGGTCAATGCAAGCGGTTTCACCTTCCGGTTTTGCTGCTCAAGCACATCACGATAGGTATTCAGAATGAGATGGTTTTCGAGTCTGCCGCAGATGTCGTTATCCCGCCCGCTGGCTCGAATGGAAAATTCATCCGCTTCCTGGGCGCGAACGTTAAGAAACAGTTCAAATGCCAGCGCGGCCGTATCGAAGGCCGGGCCAAGATTGGCCGAGGTCGCAGGAAACGCCATTTCAAAGACCGC
>JAICKN010000301.1 GCA_025927855.1 Terriglobales bacterium | reverse complement strand
GGACGCCGATTCCGAAGCGCTGGCCCAGCAGCTTGGAATGACAAAAAAAGAGCTGACCGCCAAGGCTGCGCAGTTGCAACGGGAACAGCAGGCCGCCGAAGCCCGCCTTGCCAAAGAGCAAATGGAACAGATCGGGCAGGTGAGCGGCGAAGTGGCCGGAGTGAAGACTGACGTAAGCGGAGTAAAAACCGATGTTGCTAGCACCAAGTCTGATCTGGCTGCAACCAAGGCCAAGCTGGAAAGCACAATTGGCGACCTTGGAATTCAGAGCGGACTGATCGCGCATACCCGCGATGATCTCGAAACCCTGAAACACAAAGGCGACCGCAACTATTACGAGTTCACGCTGGTCAAAGGCGCCAAACCGCAGGCCATTTCCACTGTGAAACTGCAATTGAAGAAAACCGACACAAAGCGCGGCAAATTCACCCTCAACGTCACTGCCGACGACAAGACCATCGAGAAGAAAGATAAAAATATTGCCGAACCAATCCAGTTTTACACCGGCCGCGATCACATGCTTTACGAGCTGGTGATTTGGAGCGTGGACAAGAAGCAAGCGTCAGGTTATTTGAGCACCCCGAAGAACGCGCCCATTCCCATTACCGCGAGCAACTGATTCATGTTTCCTGGGGCGCATGTCATAGCCGGGATTATTCTGCGGACGGCCGCAATCTATGTGGTCGTGTTGCTGGGTGTGCGCCTGAGTGGCAAGCGCGAAGTCGGCCAGATGACGCCCTTCGATTTGACCTTGCTTTTGCTGATAAGCAACGCAGTGCAGAACGCCATGACCGGTACGGACACATCCCTGGCCGGCGGCGTTGCAGCGGCAGCGACCTTGTTAATTCTCAATTACTTTGTGGCGGAACTCTCCGGCGGCAACCGGCGCTTCCGCCGTTTTATTGAGGGCCAGCCGAGCCTGCTGATTCACGACGGGGCCATCATCAGCGCCCATCTTGCCAAGGAACACATCAGTATGGATGAGCTGCAGCGCTCTTTGCGGGAGCACGGAATTGCTAGCGCCCATGAAGTAGCTTTGGCGGTACTCGAAGTGGATGGCTCGATAAGCTGCCTGAAATACGACGAAATTACTCCGGCAGCCCACAATCATTTGGCCCGCAGAAAATTTCTAAAAAAACAGGAATAGCCCGCCTACGGCTTGGGGCTGGTTAAAACTATCGGCATCGCCTGGTCATACGACCACACGGTGACCACCAGGCCTTTGCGATGAAGAAATTCGTCCAGCGTCACCGGGAAGGTCACAATGATTGTCCCCTGAGCCTGCGCGCCGGATGCGATTTTATCCTCCGGCTTAATGGGAGCCAGGGCATCCTGCTTCAGCGAAGGGAACGCCTGAAAATATCGGTTAAAATCCACCGCCGCCGCTGCGCGGTCGGTAAAATTACCGCTGTTTACAGATAAATCAGCCTGAATATCGCGGATCCACAAGCGCTGTTTGCTTGTGTTTTGGAATGAAAGATTAACCGCGGCCATTACCATATGCTGGTTTGGCACCTCGACCGCCTGCACATCGCTGATGTAGCCCGTGCCTGCCGGCCTGTTTCGCTGCGTGAAGGCAAAAATAACCACCACCACAACCAGGATTGCCAGACATATCCCCACAATTTTTCCCGGCGGCAGGTTCTTTTGTGCCGTGCCGAACTCTTCTCCAATGTTGAACGGAACGCCCGCTGATGCGGCGCTTGCCGGGGCTGTGGTATTTGGCGTACCGGAAGCCGTGGTCGCAGGCCTCCCTTGCGGCGGAGCATCCGGCGGATTTTGTGGTGCAGGCGGTATATTTTCAGGCATAAGTTTCGTTTCGATGCGATTTTACGCGCTCATGATGGAAATGTCTTGCGATGGTCTACCCCGAAATTCTTGGCTTGCAAGCGTCGAAATGACAAATTAGGAAGCTCATCGTTTCGTCATTCCTATCTAGGCCCATCCATGCTTCATCGCTTTGGCAAATTGCTTGACTGGCAGAGTATTCAGGACGTCCTGCTTTGTGAGCCATGCCCGCCGAGCCTGCAATATGCCAAAACGGATTTTTCCCATGTGCGAGGTGTGATGAGAGTCAGTATTGACTACTATTTTTACTCCATGCTGCCGGGCCAGCCGCAAATGGCGGTCGCATAGATCCAGCCGGTCGGGGTAGGCGTTCAACTCCATGGCGACTTTTTTCTCCGCGGCCAGTTTGAGCACTGCGTCTATATCGAATTGGTAGGCGTCGCGCCGCAACAGTAATCGGCCTGTTGGATGCCCGAGAAAAGAAGTGTTCGGATTTGCAATCGCAGTTAAGAGCCTCTCGGTCATCTGCTCTGGAGTCTGCCCGAAATGCGAGTGTACGCTGGCAATCACCAGGTCCATCTCTTCCAGCACGGAATCGGAAAGATCGAGGGCTCCGTCGGCAAGAATGTCCACTTCCACTCCTGCAAAAATCGTAATCCCCTCAATCTCATCATTTGCCTGGCGGATGCGCTTGATATGTTCCACGGCGCGCTTGTCATCCAGTCCGTTGGCAAAGGCCAGGTTTTTTGAGTGGTCGGTGATCGCCATGTACTGATATCCACGCGCTTTGGCAGCTTCGGCCATTTCCGCAATGGTGTTGCGGCCGTCAGTTTCGACCGTGTGCATATGAACATCGCCGCGAACATCGGCGAGAGAAATTAGTTCAGGAAGTTCATGCGTCGCGGCGGCATCCAGTTCGCCCAAATTTTCCCGCAATTCCGGAGGAATATAGTCGAGCTTCAGCTTCGCGTAGATTTCTTCCTCCGTTTTGCCGGCAACCGGCTTGTTGTCTTCCAGCCGGGCCAGGCTGTATTCGCTCAGCGTATAGCCCATTTTCAACGCCCGTTGCCGCAGGGCGACATTATGCGTCTTCGACCCGGTGAAGTACTGCATAGCCGCGCCAAATGATTCCGGCGGCAGCAACCGCACATCCACCTGCATCCCTCCGCGCAGACGGAAGCTGACCTTGTTTTCTCCCCGGGCAATAATTTCCATCAGGCCGGGGAGCTTGATGATGTGTTCGATCAGCGCTTGCCGCTCGCCATCATCGCAGCACGC
>JAICKN010000047.1 GCA_025927855.1 Terriglobales bacterium | reverse complement strand
TATTGGTTTTCAGGACACTAGTAGTGTCGGAATGCGCGGCGCCTTCCCGCCCCGTATCCAATCATAAAGATGCGGGGCATTTTTGTTTCGTCCATAGGCGATTCACCCTATCCCGTTATCCTTGGCGTCCCTTCTCACGGTTGGCGTAGATTTCTCAATCACCCCGCTAGTTCCCAATGTGAAATAGCATCGGATGACTATGAATCTATTGCTTTTATAGTACCTCCATAAAAATCCTTACGATGCGCCGTTCCAAAACTGGAACGGCCGATCCGGACAAACGCAATTTTTTTTTGAGCCGGGAGGGAGGTGCGGTAGTATTCCCGTGTCGAGGCTTGTATGACTGTAACACTCATCATCGTCCTGTTCGGTGTTGTGGCGCTGGCGGCATTGTCCTACTTCGCTAAGGGACATAGCTTGGCCCGCCATACTCCAGCTGAACTCTCCAAAAAACTCAGAGTGGTGGATGTGGACGCATTTCGCAACCTGGTTGATCCACGGGAAGAAGACTTCTTGAGGCGTAATCTTCCTCCGGCGGAGTTCCGCTCGGTCCATCGTGAACGCATGCGCGCCGCTATTGACTATATTTCCGGCGTCTCGGACAACGCGAACATTCTCATGCGAATGGGTGAAGCTGCCCGGCGCAGTTCTGACCCTTCCATTGCCGAGACCGGGGAAAAACTCATTAATAGCGCCCTGCGGCTAAGGCTTTACGCCTTTCACGCTAAAACCAAGCTCTACATTGGCATTGTTCTGCCGAGCACAACCATTCCGTCCCGCCGGCTTACCGATGGGTATGAGAGCATGACCCGCATTGTGGTTATGCTGGGGTGTCTGCGCTATCCCACGGAAGGCGCAGCTGCTTCGCTATAAAACGTAAGCATGAACGAATCTGGCGGCAATTTCCCTTAGGAAATTGCCGCTTTTCAATGTCGCATCCCGAATTTAGGGCAACTTTCTTTAACCGCTAATAATAGACAACGCAAATTTAATCCGGAATTCATTCCGGCTGTGCTGGCATCCCAGACTGACTTGCAGCATTTGGTTCTTCTTTTCCTTTACTTTCCACAAGCAATTCTCTTCCTGCACAGGTTCCGCACAGGTTGCATGGAAATTTCCGTTGCATCCCAGGCATAGCTGCGGCAAAGTTCCCTCAGAGCATGCGTGATGTTTTTGATGCGCTTGCGGAACTTGCCAAACAACGATTTGAACCAGCAGCTCGCGAGGGTGAATTGCTGGAAGGATTCAGCCGGTGCGCCAAGGCGCATCGCAGGGAATCCAGGCGTTGCGGCCTCCTCAAAAGTTTCGCTGATGAAGCGGGACTTCCGTTGTGGAGCAGTTCCGGATATCGCAGTCTCAAGACTGTGCCCCGGAAGAATGTTGCTCTGGTTTGCTGAGAGATCGGTGGACCCAATAGCAACAGTCTTGCCGCCCATAGATTGAGACATTGGCGGCACATCTATGCGCCGTGACGGCATTCCTCATGAGGATGTGCCGCACACCGCGCATAAGTCGCCGCCGGCCAGCGGTCAAGGCCTCAAAACACACGCAAGCATACGGCCCGGGTGGCTGGCCCGGGCCGTAATTTTTTTTGCCGTTACATCTTCCGGGGCCGACTCAACCTTCCGGGCCACCGGATTGCAAACCCATTGTAAATTCGCTATTTATTCGCCTATACTGGCGCAAATGGGTCCGAGCAACCTGTCAGCAAATTCTCCGCCGCAAAAAAATAATTGTTGCCGTGTTTTTCCAACGCATTGCACAACATCCACAAGTAAGAATTTATTAATCTTCATCTCGCCCGCTCCAAAAAATATTTCAGCAAACAGAAGATAAAACTTTGGCCATCGCCGACTACAGCCTCGCGCACACGCTGCCCGCAAACGTGGAAGCGGAACGTTCTATTCTTGGAGCCATTCTGCTCGATAATTTCGCCTACAACGAGGCCGCCGAACATCTGAAGCCGGAAGATTTTTCGCTCGATTCGCATCGGCGGATTTACGCGCGCATGCAGGACCTGGCGGAGTCCTCGCGGGCCATTGATTTGATCACGCTGATCGAAGAGCTGGACCGCAAAAAGGAGTTGCAGGCAATCGGGGATGCGGCTTACATTTCCGGGCTGCTGGATGGCGTTCCTGACCGGCCCAGCATTGAGCACTACGTAAAGATCGTCCGCGACAAAGCATTGCTGCGCGGATTGATTCACACCGCCAATGCCGCAATAGCCCGCGCCTCCGAACAGAGCGAGACGGCGGAAGAAATCCTCAACGACACCGAAGCATCCATCTTTGAGCTCTCGGAAAAGCGTATTGGGCGCGGCTTTCTCGGCGTGCTGGACATTGTGAAAGATTCTTTCGGGTCGGTAGATGCCCTGCTGCAGCGCGGCCAGCGCATCACCGGACTGGAGACCCACTATGCCGATCTGGATGAAATGACGAGCGGATTCCAGAAGGCAGACCTTATCATTCTTGCGGCCCGGCCCTCGATGGGAAAAACTTCGCTGGCCATGAACATTGCCGAAAACGCCGCAATTGAAGATAAAAAAGTTGTAGGCATGTTCTCCCTGGAAATGTCGCGCGAAGCGTTGCTGCTGCGCTTGCTATGCTCCCAGGCCCGGGTCAACTCGCATAAAATGCGCACCGGATCTTTGTGGCGGGAGGACATGCAGAAAGTCGTGCATGCCATGGAACAGCTGGCGCATGCGCCAATTTTTATTGACGACACTCCGGGGATCACGCTGAGCGAGATGCGGGCCAAGGCCCGGCGGCTAAAACAATCGCAGGGAGCGCTGGATCTAATCATTGTGGATTACCTCCAGCTCATGTCCGGCGGAGGGCGGCGTTACGAAAACCGCACGCAGGAGGTCTCCGCGATTTCACGGGGCCTGAAAGCTCTGGCAAAAGAAATGGGAGTCCCGGTCATTGCGCTTTCACAGTTGAGCCGCGCGCCGGAAAGCCGGGGCGGCGATCACCGGCCGCAGCTCGCCGATTTGCGCGAATCGGGGTCCATTGAGCAGGATGCTGATCTTGTCATGTTTATCTTTCGCGAAGAAGTCTATAACCAAGATGACCCGGAGTTGCAGGGCGTGGCGGAGCTGATTATTTCCAAGCAGCGCAACGGTCCCACCGGAAAAGTGAAAATGGCATTTCTGAAAGATTCGACCCGGTTTGAAAACCTGGCCGAGGGCGGAATTGTCACATCTGAGTAGAGAACCTTACCCGCACTCCAAAACACCGCAAACCTAAGCTAATTTCAGCCTAAAATTCACGTGCAGCCTGTGGAAAAATCTGTGGAAGCCACGAATGCGCGGATTTTTCAAGTAAAAAGCGACCACTCGGTCGGATTTTTGCGCTTGTAAATTGATGTGTAACTCATTACCACTCATGGCGTTAATGCGAGTTCCAGCCACCATCCATACGTCTATTAAAGTGTTGTAAATTCAGTGCAACCGTTGAGATTTGCACATCCAGTAAGGCCTGTACTTCCGGTCTAAGGGTGGAATTTCCCTGCCCCTCACATCTGCAAACCATGTGTTTTCCTTCGGATTTTTCCTATTCGGCACAATAAGTCCGGGATGCGCCGCGTGCAACCTGGCAGCTCATGAATTTGCAGAAATGCCCTTCGGATCGGTAAACGAACCTGCCAGTTTCGGTCCGGCTAGTTCAATTTGTTAAAAACTTGTAATCCCTAAAAACGCCCAATTTGGAATGCTCCTAAGTTGTTAGAAACGTTGACCTAAATGTCTCACCTGTTAGTACCCATTTTTTCGGTACATTCGTAATAATTCATCCGGCGTAAGTTCTGCCAGAATGATCGAACCTTTCAATTCAGTGAGGATTCTTGATCCTGGTCTGCAGACGTATAGCTTTTTCCCTTCTCGCGGTTCCGCTGTTTTTAATGGCGGCACGCGCAAGTTCGTCTGCCCACCTTCCGGTCCTTACCACGGCTTTAGAAGTTCACAGCATGAGCTACGACCAGGCGCTCCGGAAATATCCCGTGCACCTGGCGGAGGCGCAAATCCTCTACTACAACCCGGTGCTGGGAAATTTATTTATTCGCGATTCAACCCACGGCGTGTATGTGGACATGCGGAGGCAGGCCGAGCTTCCGCTGCAATTCGGAGACTTTATTGAAGTAGACGGTTTCACCGATCCAGGAGGTTATGCACCCTCTATAGCTCATCCCCATGTCCGCTTTCTGAGACACGGCCATCTCTCTTCCGCCCCTCGTTACGGCCTGGACCATTTACTTACCGGAATCGAGGATTGCCAATGGGTTGAAGTCGAGGGCATCGTGCGCGCAGCCAAGGAATCAGAAAGCGTCACCTCGTATGCCAATCAGGCTGCATCGGGAAGGAACACCATCCTGGTCACACTGGCCACCGGCGCAGGGCGATTCGATGTGATTGTGCGGCAGGCGGGCAATTTCGACTACAGCAAGCTTGTGGATGCGCAGGTGATCGCGCGGGGCGTCAGTGGCCCGCGCTTCAACGAACGAAGGCAACTCATCGGCGTCCACATGTTTGCCGATAGTTTTGCGCAGTTTCGCGTGGTGCAACGCGGAATCGAGGATCCCTTTTCGCTGCCAGTGCGGCCCATTAACAGTCTTATGCGGTTCACGCCGGATGTCGTCTCCGGCCACCGCATCCACGTTCGGGGAGTGGTAACTGGAAGCCGGAACGAACAGTTCGTTTCGATTGCCGATTCCAGCCACGGACTGTTCATTCGCATGCCTGCTACGCGTGAGTTGAAGGTAGGGGACGAAATTGAGGTCGTCGGATTTCCGGCCATGGGTGATTACACCCCCGTTCTGGAAGATGTTCTCTACCGGAAAACCGGAACAGGCGCTTTGCCGAAGCCCATCGTCCTTACCCCCGACGAGATGTTCAAGGGCGTTGCGGATGCAGAGCTGGTGCAGATTCGTGGACGCCTGCTGAAGCAGACCCGCACCGCCCAGGAACTCAATTTGTTGATCACTGCGGGCGACCATACATTCACGGCCGTGCTGCCCGCCGATGTGGGCCGGAATCTGTCCTTCCTGCGCGATGGCAGCATTCTGGAACTAACCGGCACCTGCTTCGTAGAAGTATTTCCCGATAAGACCCCGCGCGCCATTTTCGTTCTGTTGCGCTCACCGGGGGACGTCAGGGTTGTGCAATGGGCCACATGGTGGAATGCCGAACATACATTGACTGCATTCATTTTTTTATTCGTGACGGTGATCGGGGCGCTCGGCTGGATTGCCCGGTTGCGGCAGCGTGTGCGCGTTCAGATGACCGCATTGCGGAAGGCCAATGAAGAAGCGTCCGCCATCAATGACCTGGCGCAGGCCATGCAACAGGTGGCGACGCAAAGGAAATTCACCACGCGCGTTTCGGCCGCAGGCAGCAAGCAGATTGCCCAGTTGGGAATCGGATTCAACAAGATGTTGGCCGAACTGGAAGAAGGCGAGGTGGCAAAGAAAGAAGCCGAGGCCAAACTGCACCAGCAGGCCGTCACCGACGAACTCACGGGTCTTCCTAACCGCCGCTTATTTGCCGACCGGTTAACGCAAAGCATCGCCATAGCTCACCGGGAACGCCGGATTTTGGCCCTGCTGTATATAGACCTGGATGGATTCAAGCTGGTGAATGACAGCCTTGGCCACACCATCGGCGATATGCTGCTGGTGCAGGTGGCCAAGCGATTGCAGTCGCGGATTCGCCAGGCTGATACGCTGGCCCGCCTCGGAGGAGACGAATTCACCGTTATTCTCACCACCCTGCGCAATCCGGCAGAGGCGGAATTGGTCGCAGCCAGCCTGCTTGAAGAGCTGGCGCAGCAATTTGTGGTGGAAGGATACGAAATTGTGATTGGCGCGAGCATCGGCATCAGCGTCTTTCCGCAGGACGCCGGCGATTCGGTAAGCTTGCTGCAACAGGCGGACAACGCCATGTACGCCGCCAAACATAACGGAAAAAATCAGGTAAAGAGCTTCACGCCGGAGCTTGGCGCATTCGCGCGCGAGCGGTTGAGCGTGGAAAACCAGTTGCGCGGAGCGATTGGCCGGGACGAAATTCACCTGCACTACCAGCCGGAATTCGACGTGCTTTCCCAGCGCCTTGTCCGCTTTGAGGCCCTCGCCCGCTGGATCCACCCGACGCTGGGGACGGTCCCGCCGGACAAATTTATTCCCGTAGCTGAAGAAAGCGGACTCATTGTCGGCCTGGGCGCCTATCTACTGGAAAAAGCGTGCTCGGAGGCCCTGCAATGGCAAAGCATTACGGACTATCCGATTCAGGTTGCCGTCAATGTTTCCAGCCTGCAATTCACGCGTCCTACATTCGTTGATGAAGTAGATCAAATTCTGAAGAGCACTGGACTCAAGCCGGAATTGCTGCAGATCGAGCTTACGGAGTCCATCATGCTTAGCGGCGCGGACCGCGCGGCGGAGACTATGCACCGCCTGCGCGCGCTGGGAGTGAGCCTGGCGATTGATGATTTCGGCACTGGATATTCATGCCTCAGCTACTTGCCGCGCCTGCCTTTCAATACCTTGAAAATTGACCGCTCTTTTGTGCATGAAATGGAGTCACGCTCCGAATCCAAAGCCATTGTGCACTCCCTGGTCACCCTCGCCCACAGTTTGAATATGCAAGTGGTGGTGGAGGGAGTTGAGACCCCGCAGGAGTTGGAGGCCATTAAGAAGCTCGGCGGCAATGAGGTTCAGGGCTTCCTCCTGGGGCCACCGATCCCTGACCCGCAACCTTATCTTCGTTCTTATGTAGACTTCGGCGGGATCGGGTCGGATGTGATGATCACCACAATCTAGTGACCTCTTTTTCCTGACGCGAGAGCGGTCTTTAGTGTTAGTCGGAGTGACTTGGATTGACCGCAGCGCCGGCTAAAGAAAATCCACGCACGGTGTGTTTGCGGAGGCGGTCCATATAGAGATAAACCACCGGAGTCGTAAACAGCGTGAGCGCCTGGCTCACAATCAGGCCGCCAACAATCGTCATGCCCAGCGGACGGCGGAGTTCAGAACCGGTGCCCCTGCCCAAAGCCAGAGGCAACGCGCCCAGCAGCGCCGCCATGGTGGTCATCATGATGGGCCGGAAGCGCAGTGTGCAGGCCTCATAAATGGCATCAATGGGTGACTTCCCTTCCCTGCGTTCGGCATCCAGCGCAAAATCAATCATCATGATCGCGTTCTTTTTTACCAGGCCAATGAGCAGAATAATCCCGATCATTCCAATCACATCGAGCTGATTTCCGGTGATAAGCAATGCCAGCAACGCGCCCACGCCGGCGGAGGGCAAGGTCGAAAGAATCGTAACCGGATGAATGTAGCTCTCATACAACATACCGAGCACGATGTACACCGCAGCCAGCGCAGTCAAAATCAAAATAAATTCACTGGAAAGAGACTCGCGAAAAGCAGCCGCTGTCCCCTGAAAATCCGCTTTGATGGTAGAAGGAAAGTTAATGGAGCGCTTGGCCTCTTCGATGAGTTGCGTCGCCTGGCCCAGCGAAATGCCGGGAGCGAGATTAAATGAGAGCGTTGTCGAAGGATATTGTCCCTGATGGTTGACCGCCAGCGGCGTATTCGCAGGGCCAAAGTGACTGAACGCGGAAAGCGGGACCATTTGATCGTTCGAAGAACGCACATACACAAGGTTCAGCGCCTCTGGACTTTGCTGAAATTGCGGAGCGACTTCCATAATGACGTGATATTGATTCAGTTGCCGGTAAATGGTGGAGACCTGCCTCTGCCCGAACGCATCGTACAGCGCGCTATCAATCGAGCTGGGAGTGACTCCAAGGCGGGCCGCGGTATCGCGGTCAATAATTACATCTGTTTCCAATCCATGTTCCTGCTGGTCCGTATTCACGTCTTTCAATTGCGGAATCTGGCGCAGCCGCTGCAATAGCAGCGGAGACCATTCATTCAAATCCTGCAGATTTTCTCCTTGCAGCGTGTATTGATATTGGGCCTGGCTTTGCCGTCCGCCGATGGTCAGGTCCTGCGAGGACTGCATGTAAAGAGTAGCGCCGGGAACAACCGCCAGCTTGCGGCGCAACCTCCCAATTACCTGGTCCGCGCCAACTTTGCGTTCCTCAAGCGGCTTCAGGCTGATAAACATCCGGCCCTGATTGGCGCTCGTATTTCCTCCGGCAAAACCTACAATCGTGTCCACCGCCGGGTCCTGCATAACGATACGCACAAATTGCCGCATCTTCGAACTCATGCTTTTGAAAGAAATGTCCTGCGCCGCCTGTACCGATCCTGAGATGCGTCCTGTGTCTTGTTGTGGAAAGAACCCTTTGGGCACGATCACATAAAGATAGACACTCAGGCACGCTGTCGCGATCGTCACGCCCAGAGTAAACAATTGGCGGCGCAATACCCAGCGCAGCGCCGCCGCATAAATGGCAAGCAGCTTGTCGAAAATCCCCTGGCTGAAGCGGTAGAGCCACCCATGCCTCTCTTCGCCCAATGGCTTCAGGAACTTCGCGCACATGGTGGGCGTGGTCGTGAGCGAGACCATCAGGGAAACGCCAATGGCGATGCTCAAAGTGACCGCAAACTCACGGAAGAGCCGGCCTACGATTCCCCCCATCAGGAGCAGCGGAATAAAAACCGCTACCAGCGAGGTGCTCATGGAAATCACAGTAAAACCGATTTCCCGCGCGCCGCGGTAGGCGGCCTGCACCGGGCGCATGCCCTGTTCCAGATAACGCGTGATATTTTCCAGTACAACAATGGCGTCATCCACAACGAAGCCGGTGGAAATGGCCAGCGCCATCAGGGAAAGATTATCCAGGCTGTAGCCCAGCAAATACATCACGCCGAAAGTGCCCACCAGCGAAAGCGGGACCGCAATGCTGGGAATGACGGTGGCGCGCACGGTGCGCAAAAACGCAAAGACCACCAGGATGACGAGCACGATGGAAATGAGCAGCGTGATCTCGATGTCCCGCACGGAAGCGCGTATGGTCGTGGTGCGGTCCATGACCACATCTATATGTATGGCGGGAGAAATCGAAGATTGCAGTTGCGGCATTAATGAGCGCACACGATCTACGGTGTCAATGATGTTCGCGCCGGGCTGCCGGAAAACTATGATGAGGACGGCAGGCTTGCCATTGGCGAGTCCCATGACCTTGGTGTCTTCCACGGAATCCTGCACCTCGCCCACATCGCCAAGGCGCACAGCCGCTCCCGTAGTCTTGTTGTAAGCCACCACCAACGGCCTGTATTGGTCCGCTAATTTGATCTGGTCATTGTCATTAATGCTCCACGCATTAATCGCATCTGCAACTTCTCCCTTAGGAGAGTTGGCATTGGCCGACGATAACGCAGTGCGCACTGTATCCAGGCCAATGCCAAATTTGTTCAGTAACGTGGGGTTCAGTTCTGCCCGCACGGCGGGGCGCGCGCCGCCTCCCACGAAGACCTGACCAACGCCATCCACCTGGGCCAGCTTTTGCGAGAGGATGGAATCCGCCGCGTCGTACATGGCGGGCAACGTAATGGTGTCGGACGTGAGCGCCAGAATCAGCACCGGGGCATCCGCTGGATTCACCTTGCGGTAAAAAGGATTGTAAGGAAGGTTAGCCGGGAGCTGGCTGCGAGCGGCATTGATCGCCGCCTGCACGTCGCGGCCAGCGGCGTTAATGTCGCGGTCCAGATCGAATTGCAGAACGATTCCGGTGGAGCCTCGCTGGCTGGTCGAGGTCATCTGATTGATGCCGGCGATGCGTCCGAATTGCCGCTCCAGCGGAGTGGCCACGGCGGAAGCCATGGTCTGCGGATCCGCGCCCGGCAAACTCGCTCCGACCTGAATTACCGGAAATTCCACCTGCGGCAGAGGTGCGACGGGAAGGAAATTGAAAGCCAGCGCTCCAGAAAGAAACAGCGCCAGGGTCAACAATGACGTCCCGATAGGCCGCTTGATGAATGGAGAGGAAATATTCATTGCCGCTCTCTGCTGCTTCGCGCCGGTCGAACTTCGAACACAAGTTCCCGCATGATTAATCTCCGGTTGCGGGAGCTTCCACTGGATTGCCGATGCGGTATTTGCTGAATTTCGCCGCCAGCCGGTCGAACCAGAGGTAAACCACCGGAGTGGTATAAAGCGTGAGCAACTGGCTCAAGAGAAGGCCGCCAACAATGGTGATGCCCAGCGGCCGGCGCAACTCCGAACCCGTCCCTGTTCCTAAGGCCAGCGGCAGACCGCCCAGCAATGCCGCCATGGTCGTCATCATGATGGGGCGGAAACGCAGCAAACATGCCTGGAAAATTGCTTCTTCCGGCGGCTTCTTCTCCTCCCGTTCCGCCTCGAGCGCAAAATCAATCATCATGATGGCGTTCTTTTTGACGATGCCAATCAACAGGATGATCCCGATGAGTCCAACCACGTCGAGGTCATGCCCGGTAATCAAAAGCGCAAGAATCGCGCCGACACCCGCCGAGGGAAGCGTGGAAAGAATCGTAATGGGGTGAATATAGCTTTCGTACAAAACGCCCAGAACGATATAAACGGTGATGATTGCCGCCAGAATAAGCCAGGGTTCCGAACTGAGAGAATTACGAAATGCCGCCGCAGTGCCCTGAAAGCTCGTATGTATACTGCCGGGAAGATGAATGCTTTGCTCCGCAGCGTCAATAACGTTAGTGGCATCTCCGAGGGAGGCTCCCGGCGCAAGATTGAATGACAGGGTAACCACCGGAAACTGGCCCTGATGGTTAATGGCGAGCGCGGTATTGGAGCGTTCGACATGGCTGAATGCCGTGAGCGGAACCTGCGTGCCACTGTTCGACTTCACATAAATATTGCTGAGGTCCTCAGGATTCTGCTGAAATTGCGGGCCAACTTCCAGGATGACGTGATACTGATTGAGCTGAGTAAACATCGTTGAGACTTGCCGCTGGCCGAAGGCATCATACAGCGTGTTATCGATATCGGAGGGAAGGATGCCCAACCGGGAGGCCGTATCGCGGTCAATCACCAGGTCCGCCTGCATGCCGCTGTTCTCCTGGTCGCTGGCAACATCAGTCAATTCTGGCGACTGCTGAAGTTTATTCAGAAGTCGCGGCGCCCACACTGCAAGATCATCTGCATTCGCGCTTTCCATGGAGTACTGGTATTGCGTGCGGCTCACGCGGTCTTCCACGGTCAAGTCCTGCACGGGCTGCATGTAGAGGTTGATGCCTTGCACCTGCGCCACCTGCGGCACGAGGTCGCGAATGATCTGGGAGGCTGTCTCGTTGCGCTCGTCCCGCGGTTTCAGGTTGATTTGAATACGCCCCGCATTCGGCGTGGTGTTGGTTCCATCCACGCCAATAAAAGAAGAAAGGCTATCTACATTGGGATTTTTCAAAATGACATCTACGAGTTGTTGCTGCCGCTTCGCCAATGCCTGAAAAGAAATATTCCCCGGCCCTTCGGAGATCCCGAGAATCACTCCCGTATCCTGAACCGGGAAAAACCCTTTGGGAACGTATACATATAAGAGCAACGTGAGTACCAGAGTGGCCGCGGTCACCAGCAACGTTGCCGTCTGGTGCTTCAACACCCACTTCAAAGTCTCGCCATAGTAATCAATGACGCGGTTATAGAATTTTTCGGAAACGTTATAAAAGCGGCTTTGTTGATGAGCGGTCTTCTGGCGGAGAAGTTTGGCGCACATCATCGGCGTCAAGGTGAGCGAGACAACGGCGGAAACCAGGATTGTGACCGCCAGCGTAATGGCGAACTCGCGGAAGAGCCGGCCTACAATGTCTCCCATAAACAACAGCGGAATTAAGACTGCGATCAGCGAAACCGTCAGTGAAACAATGGTGAAGCCTATTTGCCCTGCTCCCTTCAGGGCGGCATCCAGCGGAGACAGGCCTTCCTCTAAAAAGCGGTCAATATTTTCGATCATCACAATGGCGTCATCCACAACAAAGCCGGTGGAAATGGTCAGCGCCATGAGCGTGAGATTGTTGAGGCTGTAGCCGATCAGGTACATCACCCCAAATGTGCCTACAATTGAAAGCGGCACCGCAATGCTCGGAATCACGGTGGCGGAAAGGTTCCGCAGGAAAAGGAAGATCACCATCACGACCAGCGCGATGGTAAGCATCAGTTCAAATTGAACATCTTTGACCGATGCGCGGATGGTCTGTGTGCGGTCGGTAAGAATAGATACCTTCACCGAGGGCGGAAGCGATGATTGCAGCATGGGCAACAGCTTCTTCACGCTATCCGCCACGCTGATAATGTTTGCGCCGGGCTGCCGCTGAATATTCACGATCACTGCCGGAGTCTTGTTCATCCAGGCAGCCTGCATCGTGTTCTCCGCGCCATCGGTCACTGTAGCCACGTTGGAGAGAATTACGGGGGCGCCATTCCGGTAAGCAATCACAAGCCCGCGGTACTGATTGCTGGAGAGCAACTGGTCATTGGCCCCAATGGTGAAGGCCTGGCGGGGGCCGTCCAACACTCCCTTGGCTTGGTCTACGTTCTGTGCTGCAATCGCGCTGCGCACGTCTTCGAGCCCCAAGCCGTATGACGCCAGCGTTGTAGGATTGGCCTGAATGCGGACCGCTGGTTTCTGGCCGCCGCTGATGGAAACCAGCCCGACGCCCGAAAGCTGCGAAATTTTTTGTGCCAGCGCCGTATCGGCAAGGTCCTCAACTTTGGAAAGGGGAAGCGTATCGGAAGTAAGGGCCAGGGTGAGAATCGGCGCGTCTGCCGGATTCACTTTGCTGTAGATCGGCGGATTGGGTAAATCGCGGGGAAGGTACGTCCCACCGGCATTGATGGCAGCCTGCACCTGCTGCTCTTCAATATCAATGTCCTGATCCAGATTGAACTGCAGCGTGATGATCGAGCTTCCAAATGAGCTGGTAGAAGTCATCTGGCTCAAGCCCGGCACCTGCCCGAACTGGCGCTCCAGGGGAGCAGTCACGGAAGAGGCCATCACATCCGGATTCGCCCCCGGATAGAACGTGGCCACCTGAATGGTGGGGTAGTCCACTTCCGGCAGCGCGGAGACCGGCAGCGCGCGGTATGCAACCATACCAGCCAGCATCACACCGATCATCAATAATGATGTGGCAACCGGCCGGAGAATAAATAAGCGCGACGGACTCATTGCGAAGCTGTTCCTGCAGCGCCTTGCTGACCTTGGATTTTTGGTGCCTGGCGCCCTGTTGTGCGCGGTTCCACTTTACTGCCCGCCTGCAATTTGTCCTGTCCGTCTGTGACCACGATATCGCCGGGAGAAATTCCGTTCGAAATGGCCGAAGAGTTATCCTGGGTTTGCGCAATGTTCACCTGCTGCACCCGTACCGTATCATCGGGCTTCACCACATACACAAAATTTCCTTCGGGACCGCGTTGAATGGCCGCCGAGGGAATCACTGTGCTGTTTTTAAGCGTTTGCAGCAACATGTGGACGTTGACGAATTGATTGGGCCAGAGCGTGGCTTTTTCATTCCGGAAAACTGCCTTCAACCTTCCTGTGCCTGTGGTCTGGTCAATCTGGTTATCAATGGTAAGCAATGTTCCGGAGGCCAATAACGACCTGTCATCACGGCTGTAGGCATCCACTTGCAATGCATGCTGCGCCATGTGGTGCGCCACTTCGGGAAGCTGGTCTTCCGGCAGGGTGAAGATCACCGCCACCGGCTGCAATTGGGTAATGACCAGCAGCGGGTTCGCATCAGAAGCGTGCACCATGTTGCCGGGGTCCACCAGCCGCAAACCGATCCGTCCGCTCACCGGAGCAGTGATGTGGCAATAGAACAAATTCAACTTTGCATTGTCTATGTTCGCCTGGTCCGTACGCACCGTGCCCTCCAACTGGTCCACGGTCGCGTGCTGTGTATCCACCTGCTGTTGCGAAACTGCGCCTGAATCGTGCAATAGGTCTTTGTACCGCTGGTAGTTCAATTGTGCGTCGCGCAATTGCGCCTGATCTCTAAAAAGGCTGGCCTGGGCCTGCTCCAGCGCCACCTGGTACGGACGCGGATCGATGACCGCCAGCAAATCGCCCTTCTTGACTACCTGCCCTTCTTTATAGGCGATCCGCACCAATTGGCCATCCACGCGGCTCTTCACGCTTACCGTGTTGTATGCAGTCACCGATCCCAGGCCCGTCAGATAGACGGGCATATCCTTCCGCTGCGCCGTTGCGACGGAAACTGGAGTGGACTGCGCAATGTTGGCGCGCGCCGAGCGCGGATTGGACGGACTCTTTCCGCAGGCAAGAGAAAAAATGCAAATCACCGCAATGGCTGAGATACCGCTATTCCGCAATACCCGATTGCGAAGAAGCCGCAATGGCTCACTCGCAGAGTGCGGCGCATCCGCAGCGGTCAAGCCAGTTCCTTCCCGTTCATGACAATGGTGAAATTTCATATTGTACGTATATGCTACGAAGTGGAATACCGCATAACATTAGACGAACTTCAACGCATCAGGGATGCTGGAATTCCTCCAACGACGGGCGGCCTTGTTTAACAAATATGGTCTCTACAGACCATATCCCGAGCATCGGCCCCGCTCAATACACGATCAAGACCGGCAGGCATGTTTTACAAACTTTTACGCAATTTGACCGTGTTTATACGAAAACATTTTTTAGGAAACTGTAATGTGCCGCTGATCTCTTCATTATGATGCAAGCCATTAGGCTACGCGAGAGGGATTCCGGCGTGCAAACCTCAAAAAGCCTCGGGAGCGCTCTTCTGGCGATTTCCTTGCAGTTGAATGCGCGTCGAAGATAATGGTTCGCGGGCGGATTTCCTTTCTAAAAGCGTCGCAGAGCTCACATTGCAGACTGCAAACCGTCCTCACACCTTCGTCCTTCCTGCTCACCTGGGCAGGTTTAGAACTCAGCTTTCGGAAATAATTCGGAGATTACCAGGGTAGGAAATTAATGGGAAGGATAAGTCATTTAAGAGGAATTTAAGCGGACTTGCGGTCTAGTTCCTTGCGGGCGGCTTGCAAAGCCTTCCGTTGTTCTGCGGAAACGCGCGGATATTGCAACTTCAGGCTTTCTAAAGTTTCCACGATCACGGAAGCAACCACCAGCCGCGTGAACCACTTGTGATCTGCAGGGATCACATACCAGGGAGAATGCTTCGTCGCCGTATTGCGGATCAAATCTTCGTAGGCGGTCATATATTCGTCCCAGTATTCCCGCTCCCGGACATCGGCGGCGGAGAATTTCCAGTTCTTCTCCGGCTCATCCAGCCGCGCCAGAAAACGCTGCTTCTGTTCGCCCTTGGAAAGGTGAAGAAAGAATTTCCGTATGACTGTTCCGTTGTGCGCCAGATATTTTTCAAAGTGGCGGATATCTTGAAACCGCTCCTGCCACAAATCTTTGCCTATAAGCTGCGGCGGCATCTTCTCCCGGCTCAAAACCTCAGGGTGCACGCGGACCACCAGCACCTCTTCATAATAAGACCGGTTGAAAATGCCAATCTTGCCGCGCTCCGGCAGGCGCTTCACACTGCGCCACAAATAATCATGGTCAAGCTCTTCTTCGGATGGGACTTTAAAAGAATGCACATCGCAGCCCTGCGGATTCACGCCCGATAAAACATGCTTGATGGCGCCATCTTTCCCCGCCGCATCCATTGCCTGAAAAATCAAAAGCAGCGACCACCGGTCCTGGGCATATAGTTTGTTCTGCATCTCTTCCATTTGCGAAATACTGTGCTGTAGATGCTCCTGCGCATCTTCTTCACGCAAGCCTGCGGTGTCGCCCGGATCATATTTCTTCAGCCGGAACCCTTTTCCGCTTTCAACGCGGTAAGCCGCCGCGAGTTTGCGCTTTATAGTCATGAATCGATTGGATGCGGAATTCAGCTTGCGGAAAGGAGGGCGAGAGGGCCAGCGCTAGTTTTTAGGGAGAGCCGCAGCCTCCGCCTGTTTCGCTATTTGGCGCTGCTTCCAATTCCAGGCGGTCGCGACAATATTTTGCAAATTACGCGTTGCTTTCCAACCCAGTAAATCGCGGGCCCGGGACGCATCCGCAACCAAAGCCGGAGGATCGCCGGCCCGTCGCGGCGCAACTTCATAAGCGGCCTTATTGCCAGTTACCTGTTCTACCGCCATCATCACTTCGCGCACAGAATATCCTGTGCCCGTGCCAAGATTAACGGCGAAAGAATCCCCGTCCGCCATGAGCTTTTTCAGCGCGAGCACGTGGGCCTCCGCCAAGTCATTTACATGGATGTAATCGCGGATGCAGGTTCCATCGGGAGTGGGATAATCGTTGCCAAAGATGCGCAATGGCAGGCCACCTTCGGTAGCAGCAGCCAAAGCCAACGGAATTAAGTGCGTTTCCGGATTGTGCAGCTCGCCAATGTCTCCGCTTTCATCGGCACCGGCCGCGTTGAAATAACGCAGGCTGGCATAGTTCATTCCATAGGCCCGGCTGTACGCCTCAAGCGCGTATTCAAAAAACAGCTTCGAAGCCCCATAAGGATTCACCGGCTCGCGAGGCGTCGCTTCATCAATCGGGACCTTCGCCGGAACCCCGTAAACGGCGCACGTGGAAGAAAAAACAAAATGCCGCACTCCACATTCCTGCGCGGTATTCAGCAGGTTGAGTGCGGCATTCACGTTGTTCTGAAAATATTTTCGCGGGTTCTCGACCGACTCGCCCACATAGGCAAACGCCGCAAAGTGCATCACGGCTTCCACCCGGCGCATGACCGGCGCCAACCGGTCACTGTCGGCAATATCGCCTACAACAAGATCAAACCCATCCGCTAAAAAACGGTACCCGGTAGAAAGATTGTCATAAATGAACACTTCGTAGCCATGCCGCCGCAACACCCGCGCCGCATGACTCCCAATGTAACCCGCTCCACCTACAACCAGAATTGCCATGCAGTAAGCTTAATACGCATTCTTTCCTACCAAGACAGAAGAAATCGTCATGAGTATGATTCGTAAATCAAGGCCAAAAGTCCAGTTTTGCAAGTAGTATAAGTCATG
>JAICKN010000129.1 GCA_025927855.1 Terriglobales bacterium | reverse complement strand
GCGGAATGTGCTCTACGTCGCGACCGAAGGTGATACCGTTTATGCCTTTGACGCCGATAATGGCGCGACGCTTTGGCAGAAGTCCATGCTCGCGGCGAGCGAGACCACAAGCGAGGCGGTAAATGGCTGCTCGCAGGTTTCGCCGCAGATCGGCGTTACTTCCACGCCAGTGATTGACCGCGCGCACAATGTAATTTACGTGGTTGCCATGTCGAAGAGCGGAAGCAGTACGTATATCCAGCGCTTGCACGCGCTCGACCTGACCACGGGCAATGAACTGGCCGGGAGCCCGGTAACGATTCAGGCTTCATTTCCCGGAAGCGGCGATAACAGCTCCGGCGGCAAGGTTGTCTTTGATCCGAAGCAGTATGAAGAGCGCGCCGCGTTGTTGCTGCTCAACGGGAATGTCTACACGACGTGGACCTCGCATTGCGATATTCGTCCCTACACCGGATGGATCATTGCCTATAACGCTACGACCCTTGCGCAATCACAGGTGCTGAATGTGACTCCGAATGGAAACGAGGGTTCTATCTGGATGAGCGGGGCCGGACCGGCGGCTGACTCGAATGGGAATATTTATTTTTTGCAGGCCAATGGAACGTTTGATACCAGGCTCGATGCCAACGGATTTCCCAGCCAGGGCGACTTCGGCAACTCGTTTATGAAGCTGTCCACATCCGGCGGGCTTACCGTAGCCGATTATTTCGCCATGTCAAACACGGTGGCTGAATCGGACGTAGACCAGGACCTGGGATCCGGCGGCGCGCTGGTATTGCCGGACATGATGGACAGCGGCGGCAATGTGCATCATCTCGCCGTGGGTGCGGGCAAGGACCAGATCATTTATGTAGTTAATCGCGATTCCATGGGCAAGTTCAGTCCCAGCGGGAATAATATCTATCAGGAAATTCAGGGCGTACTTTCCGGCCAAGTCTTTTCCATGCCTGCGTATTTCAACAACACGGTTTATTTCGGGCCGGTGGGCGATGCGATTAAGGCCTTTCCAATTTCGAATGCCAAGCTGGCAGTAGCTCCCAGCAGCAAAACTACCGCAAATTTCGTGTATCCCGGGGCCACGCCGGGCATTTCCGCGAATGGCACGAGCAATGGAATTCTATGGGCAGTGGAGAATGCAGGCACCGCCGTTTTGCACGCCTATGACGCAACCAACCTTGCCAACGAGCTTTACAACAGCAATCAGGCCTCTGGGGGGCGCGACCACTTTGGCGCAGGGAATAAATTCATCACGCCCTTGATTGTGAATGGGAAGGTATTCGTAGGAACGCAAACGGGGATAGCGGTCTTTGGAGAGATGTAATTTGGCGCCGCAATCCGGCCATCACAATCTGATCCAATGGAATCCGGCGCGAATGTCTGAGCGGGAGTAATCAGACATTTGCGTCAGCTCTTTCGTTTCAAATCTTTTGTTTCAGCTTTTGGGCTTCAGCTCTTCCATCACGCTCTGGATCAACTCCTTGGCGTCGGAGAGATTTTTCAGGATGATTTGAATGTCCATGGCCGGTCTACCCAAGGAACGCTGGCTCTGGCAGTAGACGCCATGCTGGCCCACAAAGGCCATTGCGTCTGTGATAGCGTCAAGCGTAACCGCCAGCCGGCCGCGAGGGACGCCCATCATGGTTTCAAAGCGCTCCAGGTCTTCACGTTTTTCGTCAAAAACAGGCATAAAATAATTGTATGGGTTCGCGGGTCCAATCTGCATCTCACATAAAAGGGACGTTATGGCCAAGTTTGACGCTGGCTTCCTGCTATCCCTATAATGATTCGCATCCTCTATCTGAAAGCTGAGGGCGGCGTATCACGTTGGCGTTGCGCGTGCGATCTCGTGGAAGAGAGCACGCATTTCTGAAGCCGTCAGCCTGTTCCATGATTGGGGCATGAACCGGTATGCCGGTGTATAGGATCTCAGTCCCGGAATAATTTTCCAAGGAGTTCAAAGCAACATTATGAAGAGCACGCTTGTCCGATTTCTAATGGCCGTGGCAGTCACGCTTTCAGTCCCGGCCTTTGCCCAAAGCAGCAGCAGCTCTGCGCCGGATGCACCCAGCGCGGCCCGCTCCGAAGCGACGGACGCGGTCAGCAACGGCACCAAGTTGGGGACCATCAACATTGAACAGGCCATCTATGCCACCAACGAAGGCCAGCGTGCGTTCGAGGCGCTCAACACCAAGATGCAGCCGAAGCAGACCGAACTCAAGAAGATGAGCGACGAGCTGGACGGCCTGAAGAAACAGCTCAATACGCAAGGCAGCAAGCTGAGCGATATGGCCCGCGGCGACCTGGCAAAAGAGATTGAGCAGAAGCAAAAAACTTTTGATCGCGAGATGCAAGATGCGCGGGATGATTTCCAGTCGCAGAACAATGACGTCGCGCAGAAAATCCTGCAGAAGATGGCGCCCGTGATCATGAAGTATGCCGCCGACCATGATTTCGGAATCATTATTGATACCTCGAACCCGTGGCCGCAGGGGCCGGTGCTTTTCGCAGGACCGGCTGTAGACATTACCAAACCTGTGGTGGAGGCTTACAACGCAAAATCGGGAGTAGCTGCGCCCGCGGCACCGGCAAAGCCCGCTTCCACCCGGCCGACAAGCACCCGTCCCGCTACGCATTCCGGCACGACATCAACCAAGTAGCGACACCGGAGCCGGCGGAAAGTTCCATGAAGGCTGCGCAGGAGCGCAGCCTTTTTCTTTTCATCGCCGCTGAAAAATTCGTCTTCGCGGTGTCCTTAGTAGCAGGAGGACGCCATGTTCGCAGACTCGCTTCTTGATTCTTCCTATAGCGCTTCGCGCCGGCGCACCTGGACTGCTTTTGTTTCGTTTGGCGCGCAAGCCGTTGCCGCCGCCGCTATGGTTATTCTTCCTTTGTTCCTTACGGAGAAAATTCCCGGCGTACATTTGACCTCGGAACTGCTTCTTCCGTTCAACGCGCCGCCCCGCATTGTGCCTGTGTCCACCGCCCAAATTCCAACTCGCGGGAATATTGCAGAGATCCCGAATGTCATTGTTATGCCCCGAAGTATTCCGAGCATCATCCGCAACGATGAAGGGCCGTCTGCGCCTCCAGCCGTCGGCCCCGCCGCTCCGGAAGGAAATCGGCCAGAATCAGGTTCAGGACCGGGAAATCCAATGGCGGACGTGCTCAGTGCATTTCCAGCGGCGGGACAACCCGCGCTGGCGCGTCCGCTGCGGATTTCTCATGTGATGGAGGGCAATTTAATGCACCGGGTTCAACCTGCATATCCCGCCGCCGCGAAGCTGGCCGGATTGCAAGGCGAGGTGGTTTTGCAAGCCACCATCAGCCGCCAAGGGAGAGTGGAAGAGATCGCTATCGTAGACGGGAACCCTATTCTCGCGCGGGCCGCCGTGGCGGCGGTAAGACAGTGGCTCTACCGCCCTTACGAGCTGAATGGAGAACCCGTGGAGGTGCAGACGCAGATCACAGTGAATTTTTTGCTGGGGAGGTAGCCGGATGCCATTGAACTGCGGGTGCGGTTCGCGTAGCACAAGCGTAACCTCCGGCGCGGAATTCTCGCGCAATGCAGAATAATGCCCCGATATAATCGCAACGTGGCCACAGCTGACGTCATTCATCGCACTGCAACGCGCCCCACGTGGGCGGATATTTCGCTGGCGAATCTGCGCCACAACTTTCAGGCTGTCCATCGGCATGTAGGCAAGAATGTCACCGTATGCGCGGTGGTAAAAGCGGACGCCTACGGGCACGGAGCGATTGAATGCGCCCGCGCTTTACAGGAAGAAGGCGCGCAGTGGTTTGGCGTGACCTCGCTCGATGAGGCGATCCCGCTGCGTGAATCCGGCATTCGCAGCCGCATCCTCCTGATGACGGGTTTCTGGCGCGGTGAGGAAGAAGAGCTTGTCCATCTAAACCTTACGCCCACGGTTTGGGAGCACTGGCAGATTGAACGCGTGGATAAGGCCGCCGCGCGCCTGGGAGTTTCGCATCAACCGGTGCATTTGAAAGTTGATACCGGCATGGGCCGTCTGGGTGTGAGCATGGCTGAACTGCCCACTATTTGCTCTGTTTTGAAATCCGCCAAAAATATTTTTCTGGAAGGATTTTCTACGCACCTTGCTTCTTCGGAGGTCCTCGATGCGCCATCTTCCGAAGAACAATTAAAACGCTTCGGCGCAGCTATTCGCATTGTGCATGAAGCTGGTTTTGATCCTCCACTGATTCACGCAGCCAACACGGGCGCGGTGATCTCCCGGCGCGAGTCCTGGCACAACATGGTGCGGCCCGGTATCGCTCTCTACGGATATTATTTGCCGTTCGAACGTGCTGGGCGCGAGGTCAGTGGCGCAGGTCTCCGCCTTCCGGTAAAACCTGTGCTCACATGGAGGACCCGCATTCTTTCTCTGCGGGATGTTCCGGCGCATCAGGCGCTCGGCTATGGCGGGACCTATATCACCAAAGCACCGGCGCGAATTGCCGTGCTTCCGGTAGGCTATGCGGACGGCCTGAACCGCCAGCTCTCTTCCGGCGGACGCGTTATCGTGAAGCAAAACTATGCGCCCATCGTCGGACGAATTTCGATGGATCTCACTTTGGTGGATGTGACCGGACTCACCGGTATTGCCGTGGGCGATGAAGTGATTCTTCTTGGCTCCGTCAGCGCCGAGGAGATGGAAGCTGAAGAAAAAAATAAGCCGGGCGACTATTTGAGCCGGGAACTGATCCTTTCCGACCCGCACATGGATGGCTTAAACATGGATGCGCGCGAACATGCGCAGCTCGCGCATACGAATCCCTACGAGATTCTCTGCAATATTTCCAAGCGTGTGCCGAGGCGGTACGGAAGGTAAGAAAGCGCTTCAGTCCTTTTGCTATCCTAAAAACCATGCCTTCTCTCTACGCCCGCTGGATGTACAACTGGGAAAACCGGCTGACTTCGGTGGACAACAATCGTGTGGTCCGCCCGCTGGAGTGGGGGCTGGAGTGGTCGCAGAAATGGCCATGCCGCAACGGGCATCCTCCCGGAACAGCGGAGACATTGCGCGAAGGTCATTCACCAGCAGATCGTTCACTTGCGGATCAGTCCTGCGAGGAGTATCTGCGGGAATATAACCGCCGCATTGTCGCCGCGAGCGACGAATTTTTTTCATACGCAACCCCGACGGATTTCCGCCTGGAACGGCGCGAGGTGCAGGTCTTCAGCACGCGCGAGGTCCCCGATCCGCGGCTGGAACAAAAAGTCCGAGGTACTTACGCAGAATTTCTCCGCTTCACCTCACCTGTAAATAGTCCTCACGCGGAAAATAATCTGGTGAACGCCCGCTGGTTTCCCAGGGCAGGCCGCAGGGCCGTGGTCCTGCTTCCGCACTGGAACTCTGATGCGCTCGCTTACACTGCGCTCTGCCAACTTTTGACCCGGCTGGGGATTGCCGTGCTGCGACTGAGCATGCCCTACCACGACATTCGCCGGCCAGCGGAGATTCACCGCGCCGACTATGCCGTCTCCGCCAACGTTGGCCGCACGCTCGACGCCGGACGACAGGGAGTGATTGATATTCGCTGCTGTTTCGATTGGCTTGAGCAGCAAGGATATGACCAGCTCGGAATTGTCGGCACCAGCCTTGGCTCCTGTTATGCATTTCTCGCTGCGGCGCACGATCCGCGCATTCGAGTGGCCGCATTCAATCATGCATCCACATACTTCGGAGACGTGGTTTGGCAGGGACAGTCCACGCGCCATATTCGGCTGGGACTGGAACCTCATCTGGATCTGGAGCGGACACGCGCGTTGTGGCTGGCCATTAGCCCGATGTCGTACTTTCGTCAATTTGCGCGCTGGCCGCGCAAGTCGCTCATCGTTTATGCGCGGTATGATCTGACGTTTCCGCCGGAGTTGTCGCGGGAAGTGGTGGCGGAGTTTGCCCGGCACAAACTTGACCATAAAGTTGTTGTGCTTCCATGCGGCCACTACACCACAGGCGAAACGCCCTACAAATATATGGACGCCTGGCATCTGGCGTCCTTTTTGCGGAGCGCGTTTAAGAATTAGTTTTGATAGCTAGATCGAGTTCTCATCTCCAAAAATGCTGCCGCCGCCGCTACGCTTTCCTACGCAACCCGCGAGGAAAGTTTTTCCTCTAAGACGCAGGAGATTTACATGGCAGCCAAAAAGAAATCCAGTGGCAAAAAATCGAGCGGTAGAAAATCCAGCGGACGAAAGTACGGAAAAGCCGCCAGCAAAAGCGTGAAGAGCGCAATGCACCGCAAGAAGCGCGGCACACTCAAATCGGGCAAGGGCGGCAAAGGCGGAAAGGTAAAGAGCCGCAAACAGGCCATCGCCATCGGGCTTTCGGAGGCGCGGAAGAAGGGCGCCAAAGTTCCACGGAAAAAGTCCCGCTAGGCTCGGGGAAGGATTCTCAGCAGCAAAAGTGTCCGGTCATCCTGCTGCTTTCCATGATGGGCGACCGCTGCTATTACAGATTCAAAGATTTCAGGCAGCGGTTTGTCCGCAAGGCGCAAAAGCAATTCTTCTACTCGCGCCAGCCCGAACTCTTCTCCTTTGGCGTCCTCTGTTTCGGTCAAACCATCTGACATAATCGCGAACAAGTCGCCGGGTCCACACATCCTGCAATTGCTATTGTATGAAACGCCTGGCAACAGCCCCAGCGGAAACTGTTCCATGCCGCACCGCATTACGTCATTGGCTGATTTTCGATAATGGAGCAGTGGAAAGTGTCCCGCCAAAATGTATTCCGCCTTTGTTTCGCCTCCGGAATTCCGCTCGAACTTCAACCCGGCGAGAGTGGCATACATGTGGGGTTCCTTCACCGCAGGCAGCACGCCGTTCACCCCGTCGAGCAGATCGGGCAGCGATTGGCGCATGCTTGCCCCCTGCCGCATCGCAGTTTTCACCATGCCCATGAGCACTCCGGCGGGAATTCCATGGCCGGAGACATCCGCCAGATACGCCATCGTGCTGTCTTGCATGATGACAACATCCACCAGATCACCGCCTACCATTTCGCTGGGCAGGGTGCGGCCGTATATCTCCAACAGAGAGTCCTTATGGGCGATAGGCGGCACCAGCGTGTTTTGAATGGCGTGGGCAAAGGACAACTCAGTTTGTAACTGCACGTGCGTCACGCCTTCGGTGGTGGTAAAGCTCAAAAACAGGCGATAGCTGAGCAGGATTACCGTAATCAGGCAGCTAGTGTCGAAAATCGTGCGCTGTACAATCTCTTCCCGCGAGGGATGGCGCTTCCGCGGAAGTTTGAGAAACACAAAAATTGCCCCAAGAATAACGATCAGCACCGGGAAAAGCAGGGCGGGGTGGCGCAACTCCGCCAACACGAAGAGAACGTTCAGGCCGCCAAATACGGCCGCCATCACCAGCACTGCCCCAAGCGGGAAAGGGTCTTTGGCCGCGAAAAGGTCCATAATAAACGCGACGCTGGAAAGGATAAAAAATACCGCGCTCAACAATTTGGCGCTGCGCCAAAGAGAAAGATTTTTCCAGTAATGCCTGCGTTCGGGCGTTGAAGCTATGCCATACAGAGGTAAGGCAACTTCCAGCAGCACCTGTCCTGCGCGTCGAATGTTCATAAGTGAGTTGCGGCGGAAAAAAGTTGAACGCCGAAGGATACCGGATTCAGAGAGGAAACTGGCATGAGTGGGGCAGATTATAACGAGCGTTTATGAACGCCAGCAAGTGTTTATCAATCATGTGTTTACGATTCCTTTGATGTTCCGTGTGGAACATAGGTGGCGATTATTCGAAAGTTTCCACATTCAATGAAGCTATCTGTACGTCATCGCCTCTTCCTTCTTCTGTTCTCTTCTGCGAAACTGACAAGGCTATTCAATCGTTGATAACCGACCATGGGGCGCATTCACGTTCTTTCCGAGCAGGTGGCCAACAAGATCGCTGCGGGCGAGGTGGTGGAGCGTCCTGCCTCGGTGGTCAAAGAGCTGCTGGAAAATTCGCTCGATGCCGGGTCCACGCGGATCAAAATTCAGATCGAGGCCGGCGGCAAAAAGCTGATACAGATCACCGACAATGGCTGCGGGATGGTCCGCGATGACGCTCTGCTGGCCTTTGAACGCCATGCGACTTCCAAAATCAAAAATGCGGAAGACCTGCTGAGCGTGGCCACGCTGGGATTTCGCGGCGAGGCCCTGCCTTCCATTGCTTCGGTTTCGCGGCTGCACCTGGAAACGCGAGCGCCCGAGGAGGGTTCCGGCTCCATCGTTGAAATCAATGGCGGTAAAATTCTGAAGGTCGAGGAAGCCGGGCTGCCGGCCGGGACCTCCATCACCATTCGCGATTTATTTTTCAATGTGCCCGCGCGAAAAAAATTCCTGAAAGCTGAATCCACTGAGCTTTCACACATCGCTTCGCTGGTCACGCACTACGCGCTGGCGCATCCGGAAAAGCATTTTGAGCTGCATTCCGCCACCAACGCCGTGCTGATTGCGCCGCCTGTGGCGGGAGCCAGCGAGCGCGTGTACCAGGTATTCGGCAAGGAAGTTCTGGACCAGCTCATACCAGTGGTTGCGGTGCAGCCGCTGGAGCGGATTGGATTACCGCAGCCTCCGCCATGGAAAATTGCCCAATTGCAGGAGGAAGGCGAAGAGCTGCCCGTGCAGGAGTCGGGCGAATTGCGTATTCATGGATTCGTTTCCAAGCCGGAAATTCAAAAGCTCAATCGGAACTCAATTTATCTTTTTGTGAATGGACGGTTGATTCGCGACCGGCTGATTCAGCACGCGCTCACCGAAGCTTATCGCAATATTATTCCGCCAACTGTCTATCCTGTGGTCCTGTTGTTCCTGGAACTGCCCAGCGCGGAGGTGGACGTGAATGTCCATCCTTCGAAGACGGAAGTGCGCTTTCGCCAACGGACGATAGTCCACGACTTCGTGCGTGACTCCGTCCGCGCGGCTTTGATGAAGGCGCGGCCGGTGCCGCAGTTTGCCCGCGAGATCGCCGCGCATCCCACAGCCAGCCCGTCGCTTACTCCCGGCGGGCAGTTCGGAGATCCAAAGACTTCAGTGTCCTTGGCCCATGGTTTCGGAGAGCATCGTGGCGCGGAAGAATTTTCCTTGCAGCCACAGACTCTGCCGCCGGTTACGCAGAGATTGCAGTTTGGCATGGAAAGCATCAGTGTGGAGGCCAACGCGGCTGCGGCAATGGCGAGAATGCCATTGGCTCCGCCCGATATAGTTCCGGAAGATGGATGCGCTCCGCCGCTACCGGAAGAGACAGAGAGCTTGAACGAGTTGGCGCCGTCG
>JAICKN010000179.1 GCA_025927855.1 Terriglobales bacterium | reverse complement strand
TCATCTCTAAAAGTAATTTGGTAAAACGCTCTGATTGCGAATTAGAACCCCATCGTGTCGTCTGCCGAAGGTCCATAAGTTGCCGGTACTGGCTTCCCAGTTAGCCGCAAATAGATTCCAAGCTGGGCGCGATGATGCACCAGGTGATTCAAAAACATTTGCCGATAGGCGAGAAAACGCGGTCCTTCAAAAATTGCCTTCCCCTGAAAACTTAGTTTCCACGGTTGTGTCCAGGCTTCATCAGGAGTGCTTTGCAAAGCCGCACGCACTTTGGCCGCGCCTTCGTCAAAGGCCTTTACAAGTTGGGCGGGCGACTCGAACGGCAACGGCTTAATACTGCTCTTGGCGAAATCGAATTCCGGAGTGGTTAAAACGGTCAATCCAAATCCCGCCAGCTGCACCACATGGGGAGCAAGTTTGTGCAGCGGCATGGATTTCGGATGCGGCACAAAATCCTTGTTATCAGAAGGCACTCGCTCCAGCGTAGTGCGTGTCTTTTTCATCTCCTCATCGAATTCCGGCAACAATAGTTCTTTGACCGACATGAAACCTCCTAAGATATTTAATCGGCGAGACGTTCGAAACGGATACTGCAAATACGAGAGTGCCAAAGGCCGGCACGCTCGCGTTATAATCAGATATCAAAGCTGCTATTTTCGGTTCACAATTTTTTCGCATAAGCATTTCTGTTCTAGCCTGCTTTGATTCCATTTCATTTGCACAGCCTGAGGCGCACTACGCCTGAGGCGAGAAACTGAAAGCTAGGAGCTAAATGTCTCGTCCCAAGCCACTCGTTCTCATCATTCTCGACGGATGGGGTTACAGCCCCAAGACGGACGCCAATGCTATTGCCCTTGCGCACAAGCCTACCTATGACCGCCTGCTGCGCGAATATCCCAACACGTTGATCCAAACCAGCGGCCCCTACGTCGGGCTTCCTGACGGTCAGATGGGCAACAGCGAAGTCGGCCATCTCAATATCGGCGCGGGCCGTATCGTCCGCATGGATAGCACTCGCATTGAGGTGATGATTCAGAACGGCGACTTCTTCAAGAATCCCGAATTACTTGCAGCCATGAAAAATGCGCAGAGCGGCGGCCGCAGGCTGCATCTGTTCGGATTGGTTTCCGATGGTGGCGTGCATTCCTACCAGACGCACCTTCATGCCCTGCTCAAAATGGCAAAGCAGAACGGATTGGAACGCGTTTTCATCCATGCTTTTATGGATGGCCGCGATACTTTGCCCACAAATGGCGCTGGATATCTCGAACAGTTGCAAAAAGCGATCCGCGAATACAACGTCGGAAAAATTGCCAGCGTAAGTGGCCGCTACTATGCCATGGATCGCGACCGCCGATGGGAGCGTATTGCCAAGGCCTACAACGCTATGGTTTTCGGGCAGGCAGAAGGCGGCAAGTATGCCGACCCCGTGCAAGGCGTGAAAGAGTCATACAACAAAGGCGTAACCGATGAATTCATCATTCCTTTTGTCTGTACTGGCGACAAAGGCGAAGGCACCATCCGCGATGAAGATTCTTGCATCTGCTTCAACTTCCGCGCGGACCGGGTGCGTCAAATCACCCGCGCGCTGGCCCGCAACAGCGGCCTTAATGCCCAGGGCGGGCGCGATCTGCAAGGCGCAGAAGACCTTGACAACACGATTCCGCGCGACTCCGTCCCCAAAAATCTGCACTACGTTTGCATGACGCAATACGACAAGAATTTTTCCCTGCCCATGGTCATCCATCCGGAATCCATGGCAAATATTCTGGCGAATGTCATGGGCGGATTGAATTTGCGCAATCTACGCGTGGCCGAGACCGAAAAATATGCTCACGTAACGTATTTCTTTAACGGCGGGGTGGAGCAGCCGTTCCCCGGAGAAGACCGCGCCCTCGTGCCATCGCAAAAAGTCGCAACATACGATTTGAAGCCGGAGATGAGCGCTGCCGGCATCGCGGATGCTGTGATCAAAGCGACGGAAGAAGGCACATTCGACGTGATGATCGTGAACTTCGCCAATGCAGATATGGTCGGCCACTCAGGAAAATTGGAGCCCACAGTCAAGGCCGTAGAAACTGTGGACGCATGTCTCGGCCGCATTGAGCTTGCTGTCCGCGCCAGGGGCGGCGCCATGCTCATCACTGCTGACCATGGCAACGCCGAGCAGATGGTTGATCCTGTGACGGGCGGTCCGCACACGGCGCACACCACCAATCCGGTGCCGTTCATTGTTGTTTCGGAAAACGGAAATAGATTTACTTTGAAGCCGGGCGGCTCTCTGCGTGACATCTCTCCCACAATCCTTGGAATGCTGGGCGTGGACGAACCAAAAGATATGACCGGGCACGACCTGCGGCAATTTACCAAGTCCTGAAGTCCGCTGTTCTCTCACATAAGCTGGGGTCAAATATGTAAGAATGAGAGTTCCTTGAGGCCCCGGTGTTGTTAGCCGATTTTAAAAAATGAAAGTCTTTGTAAGAATCGCCCTGCTTCTCCTGCTCATCGTTATTCCTGGTGTGGTCGTGGCGCAGGCGTTCCGGGTGGTGGAAGGCAGAGTTCATGATTCAACCGGCGCGGTCATCAACGGGGCCCACGTATTCATTCATAGCGGCACATTCCAGGCATCTACTGAAACCGACGCGACTGGAAGATTTCAGTTCCGCGATGTACCCGGCGCATCGGGGACCTTGGAAGTATCTGCCGATGGGTTCGACAAGGCCAATCAATCGTGGAGCGTGAATTCATCCGGCGTCGCGGTTGCGGACTTTTCGCTTACACTTCCAACTGCCAACGAACGAGTTATTGTTTCCGCCACAAAAACTGAAATGCGCCTTTCCGAAGCGCCCGGCAGCACGGTTCTACTTTCTCAGTCTGACCTAGCTTCTACTCCTGCTCTCACCGTGGATGATGCGCTTCGCCAGGTCCCGGGTTTTTCGCTTTTCCGCCGTTCAGGCAGCCGCACCGCCAACCCAACCTCTCTCGGAGTTTCCTTGCGCGGATTGGGCGCCAGTGGCCCCAGCCGCGCTTTAGTGCTGGATGATGGTATTCCAATGACTGACCCATTCGGTTCATGGGTCTATTGGGACCGGATCCCGCGGGCTGAGTTGGCCAGCGCGGAAATTTTTCGCGGCGGAGCTTCGGATTTATATGGCAGCAGCGCTCTGGGTGGCGTAATTCAACTCTTATCGCGCCAGCCTTCCGTTCCCGCCTTCACGCTCGAAATGTCCTACGGAAACGAGCAAACTCCGAGTCTTTCCGCGTGGGCGGGCACAAAAATCGGGCCTTGGGATATGTACGCCGCCACGGATATGTTCCGCAGCGATGGCTACATTATTGTGCCGTCCGGCATCCGCGGCAGTGTGGATACCCCCGCCAACGAACGGCATGGAACGCTGGATTTTGGCGGGGGCCATCAACTGGGCAGTGACGGGCGGATTTTTATACGCGGAAACCTTTTTGATGAAGCGCGCCATAACGGAACATTTCTACAAACGAATGACACGCACATCGCCGAAGGTGCCGCGGGATTCGAAAAGCAGATAGGGAGCGCCGGTTCATTCAGCGCGCTCGTGTTTCAGGATGTGCAGTCCTACAACCAGACTTTTTCTTCGGTTGCCGCAGATCGCAACAGTGAATCCCTTGTAAATCTGCAACATGTTCCAGCCCAGAAAACAGGCGGCAACGTGCAATGGACGCGTGCCCTCGGCAGCCGGCAAACTTTGCTCGCCGGAGCCGAACTTAATGAGACGTTAGGCTGGAGCGACGAGCAGACGTTCAATTCGGGCACACACCTGGCCAATACTATTGCCGGGGGGCGTCAGCGTACGCTCGGTGTTTTTGGCGAAGATATTTTTCGCATCGATCGGTGGACCGTCATCCTCGGCGCCCGCATAGATCATTGGCAGAACTTTGATGCAGCTTCTTTCCGCACGCCCATTTCGACTGCGGGACCAACCAGCGCGAATATTTTTCCGGACCAGACTGAAACCGCATTCAATCCGCGCCTTTCCGTCTTGCGGCCCATCACCAATAATGTGTCTGCTACCGCCTCCGTCTATCGCGCTTTTCGCGCTCCCACATTGAACGAGCTTTATCGCGGATTCCGGCTGGGCAATGTTTCCACTCTGGCCAATTCAGCATTAGTTGCCGAACGGCTCACGGGCGCCGAAGCAGGGTTGAACGCCTCCGGCTTCGACCATAAGCTCGACTTGCGCGGCACGTTTTTCTGGAGCGACATTGTGGATCCGGTTTCGAACGTCACTTTGAGCACAACTCCCACGCTGATTACCCGTCAGCGGCAAAACCTTGGGCGCACGCGTTCGCGCGGAGTGGAACTGGAAGGCGTGGCGCATCTGAATTCGCGCATGGAATTTTCCGCTGGGTACGATTTTACCGGCGCAACCGTCTTGAATTTCCCCGCAAATACAGGTTTAGAAGGGCTGGAGATTCCGCAGGTCCCACGCAATCAGTTCACATGGACTGCGCGTTATTGGAACCCTTCCTCGTGGATGGCGAGTGTGCAAGGACGATTCGTTGGCGTGCAGTTTGACGACGATCAAAACCAGCTGCCTCTTGCCCGCTACTACACGATGGACCTCACCATAGGACGTTCGCTGACCCACGGAGTTCAGATTTTCGGCGCGGCAGAAAATCTGCTAAACCAGCGGTATGAAATTGCCCGGACGCCCACGCCCAATATCGGCCCGCCTATATTGGTACGGATTGGATTGCGCTACAACTTTCCGGAAGGGAAGTAGGCATTTGATGGACAGGACCAGGAGCTGGCAGAGTGCCTTAGCTCCTGCATCCCTCGTCCGATCATCCTTCGCTTAACCTACTTACGTATTAAAATCATTGCGTGCCTTTTCTTCACAGCCTGAAAACCACCCTGGAAATGATCAAGTGGGAGCACTCCATTTTTGCACTCCCGTTTGCTTTGTGCGGAGCGATGCTTGCCGCGCGCGGCATACCTTCTGCGCATCAGCTCATTTGGATCGTTGTTGCCATGGTGGCTGCGCGTTCCGCAGCCATGGCCTTCAATCGGCTGGCCGATGTCTCGATTGATGGCGCTAATCCGCGGACCAAAATGCGGGCGCTTCCTGCCGGATTGCTTTCCTCTTCGTTTGTCACAACGTTTGTCCTGGTTTCCTGCGGCCTTTTCATTCTTTCGGCATGGGAACTAAATCGTCTGTCCTTTTATCTATCGCCCCTGGCGCTGGCTGTGTTGCTTTCCTATTCCTACAGCAAGCGTTTTACGCGCTGGTCGCACCTGGTGCTCGGCTTCGCCTTAGGAATTGCCCCGGCGGCAGCGTGGATCGCCGTTCGCGGTTCGCTCGACCCTCGCATTTTGCTGCTGACTGCCGCGGTCACCTTTTGGGTGGGCGGGTTTGACGTTCTCTATGCCTGCCAGGATTATGATTTCGACCTTAGTGCAGGATTGCATTCCATCCCGCGGTATTGCGGCATCAAATACTCGCTGTGGATTGCGCGGTTCTTTCACCTGGTAATGCTTGGCTTTCTGGTGGCATTCGTGTGGGCTTTCAGCATGGGAGTGCTGGCCATTGCCGGAGTAGTTGCCGTTCTCATGCTGCTGATCTATGAGCACTCTCTTGTAGGCGCAAATGACCTTTCCAAACTCAACGCAGCGTTCTTCACGATGAACGGCGTGATTTCGGTGGTTTTCTTTTTCTTTATCGCGGGAGATTTATTGCTGCGCCGTTGATGTTGCGCTAACAGGAATGTCCTTAATTGAGGAACACAATGCGGAATGTTTTAACGTTACTATTTCTCGGCATGTTGCTGGCCGCCTACTGCGATGCCCAAACTGCAACGCAAACAAGGGCTTTTTCTCCGCCCTCGGTAAAGTTGGTCTCTCCGGAAGTACACGCCGACCGCACTGTAACTTTCCGCTTTCGCGATCCTCATGCAAAAAAAGTTTTGCTCGTGCTTGCCGGCGCGCAGCCTGCCGCCATGAAAAAGGGGCACGATGGTATTTGGACAATCACCACTGCTCCGCTGGCGCCTGAATTTTATGGCTATCTGTTTCAAGCCGACGGCGTTGATCTCATAGACCCGAATAACTCGGCATTAAAGCCGAACTTGCTGAGCGTTCAGAGCGAACTCCATGTCCCTGGGCCCGCCTCGCTTCCGTGGGAATTGAACAACGTGCCCCACGGAATTATTCATCACCACTTTTACCATTCCAAAATTGTCGGGGACGACCGCGATTATTATGTGTACACTCCGCCTGGTTACGATGCGGATACAAAGCAATCGTATCCAGTGCTCTATCTTCTGCATGGCTTCAGTGATGACGCCAGCGGATGGACCTCCGTTGGCCGTGCCAACGTGATCCTAGACAACCTGATAGCGCAGGGGAAGGCCAAGCCAATGATTGTTGTTATGCCGCTCGGCTATGGTGCGCCAGAAATTCTTGCTGGTGGTTTTGGGGCTATGGATCGAGACCATCCGCTGCGCGACAAAAATTTCAGCAAATTTACTGATGCACTGCTGAGCGAAGTCCTGCCGCAAGTGGAATTGCAATATCGTGTTATTACCGACCGCGATTCTCGTGCCATCGCCGGCCTCTCCATGGGAGGGTCGGAATCTCTTCTGACAGGCTTAAATCATCTCGATCAATTTGCCTGGATTGGTTCGTTCAGCGCCGGCGGTCTTCCGGAGGATCTTAGCGCGGATTTCCAGCATTTGAATACAAATGATAATTCGCGCATACGACTTTTGTGGATTGCCTGCGGAACCGAAGATCCTCTCCTCAAGGATAACCG
>JAICKN010000198.1 GCA_025927855.1 Terriglobales bacterium | reverse complement strand
CACCGCGCCCGCTTCCGGTAATTCCCATCGCCGACCCCTTGCGAATCTCGGGCTGAAACCATAATCCTGATTGGTCGGCAGTAGAAGGTAGATCAATACGTAATCTTGCCCAGAGTCAACGCATATTGCGGTATGAACCCTTTGAAATTAGGCTGCACAGAAAGAACAGAAGATTTTTGCGCGATCTCCCTACTGTTCAATAAGTGTGGCTGGAAGTTGTAGGTCTGTTCAATTTGCTCGTGAATGGGTGTGGACTGACCTGCTGCGGGGTCGGAGATTAGAAGCAAAGAAAGGGCAAAGGCGCAGAGAGCGATCAGTCTCATCGGATTCATCCTGCATAAGTTGACATCAAAAATATCAAATTCGCATAAGAAATATTTGCATGCCCCAAACTGTTCATCTTTTCCCATTGAAAGGGACTTTTTGCGTTTCCAATTGAACCTATTCCGATGACCCTTCAACCGTTGCCGCCCGCCACAAAGGATACGGCAATCCGGCGAGGCGGTTGATGAGCAGGGCCTGGGCGACCAGCAGGAACACGGCCACTTCAATCACAACCAGCTCGCCGGGCTTGGAAATAATTCCCAAAGAAACAATCAGCGTGGTTGCGCCAGCCGGCGGATGGCTGACCCCGAGCAAGACCATGACGGCTCCCGTGACGGAAAGGGAGAGGGCGGCAGCCAGAATCCTCGGCCAGAATATCCCGGGGTGCACACCGAATGGAATTGCTCCAGCGCCCGTGATAACAAACGCGCCATATCCGCAGATGAGCCCTACCGCATGCCCAAGGATCGTATTCCGCGGGCTGGAGCTTTTGGCCAGCGGCGAAAAGAACAGGAGATATGCCGTAGGGCCGAGCGACGGGAATACAAATGGATTGCGGCTCACGAGCGCCAGCAGCGCGAGCACTGCAATCGTTACGAAGCCATTCACGAACACATAGACGGAGCGCACGAGGCGGGGCGGAAAATGCTGGAGCAGCGAATCCAGCCGGAGCCGCCGCAGCAAAGGGAGGATGTGATCGGAGCCGGCATGCCCCTGGCCGAACCAGTCGGGCTTGCGCATCAGATGTTGGGCAGCAGGTCGAAAAATTCGTCGTCCTCATTTGTGCCGCCTTCTCCTTTGCCCAGCAACTTTTCCGATTCGACAAATTCAATGCGCTCGATCCACTTCACCATCTTGTAGCCAAGCTGGTTTTCCACCCGCAGGCGCAGGGGCGCTCCATACACCAGGGGCAGCGGCTCTCCGTTCATGCGTGAGGCCAGCAGGCATTGCGGTTTCAACAAATTCTCCAGGCGTTGCGTGTCGTAATAATGCCCGCCGTAAAGGGCCTCGCCAAAGGAATAAAATGCGGCGACCTTCGCTTGCGGTTTTGGCCGCACTAATTCAATAAGCGTCTTCATGGGAATGCCTCCCCATTTCGCGATTCCGGTCCATCCCTGAATGCAATGGTGCATGGTGATGTGTTCGGTTTCGCCCATGCGCTCCAGATCGGCAAGAGAAAGCTCGATGGGATTTTCGACCAGACCGCCCACTTTAAGGCGGAAATCCTTGAAGCCATTTTCCCCCATGCGCTTCCAGTCGTCCCGTACCGGCATTTTTCCATTGGGCCAGAAGTAGGGTGAAATCTGCGCTTCAGAATAGTTTTGTGCTGGATGGAGCCGGTTTAGCGTAATGAGCTGCATGGGATACGTGACCGACTTGAGGGCGTGTTGCACGCCGCGCGGATGGTACCAGGAGATGTAATGCGCGGCCACCCACGAGAGAACGACGACGCCTATGCCGACAAATCCCCAGTACATGCCGGCAGGATTCAAATCGTCCGTTCCCATGACGATGTGGTTCATGTTGCGGGCGAACCCGGTCATCGCGATCAACGTGACGTGCACGATGATGAAGGCGAAAAAGCTGAGCATCGTAAGGAAGTGAATGGACCTTGCCGACTGCCGGCCGCCAAAGATGCGGGCGTACCAGGGGAAGCGGTTCACGACCGCGGGGGACATGGCGATGCCGGTCGCAATGGCCAAAGGCCCGAAGACAAACACGACGGTGAAATAGGCGATCTGCTGGAGCGCGTTGTATCCGTAAAAACCGTTGGGCTCCGGCGGTAAATGAAAGGTCGCGTAATGTACCCAGGTGTTCCATCCTTGCAAGAGGACGAGCGGTGAAGTGGGCACAATCCGCCGCCACTGCTCGGTATCGAAAAGCATAATCACAAACAAAATTCCGGTGATGATGAAACCGTGGACGTCAATAAAGTGCCAGACCCGCGCGATGCCAATGGTATGACGGTAACCCGGAGTGCCCACCAGAGGCGAAATGTAGCGGGCGTCGTCCTTTGCGGTCCACAGGCGGTCGCGCGGGACCTTCAAAGGCGTAAATCGGATCCATTCGCTCCCCGGTGTGCAGCCGTTATTGAAATACAAACGGGGATGGTCCATCAAAATGGATAGGCCGCTGCGGATCAGCATCATCACAAAAAGGAAATTGAAGAAGTGGCAATAACGGACCCAGACGGGGAACCCGTGCGGCCCCGCGAAATTGTCGGGATATATCTGGGGAACGGATGGAACAGGAGGCAGGCCGGCGACGGCGACCTCAATCCATGAGGCGGCAATCACCGCGAGGATGGCAACGCCGATCCCGATCAGGATGGAAGGCCGGACCCATATACGAAAACGGCGGTCAGCCGGATAATGGACTGCTCTATGTTCCGGATCGAAAGAGATCATCGCGCCTCCCTACCCGTTCCCTAAGACCAAGATTAATAATAGCGCGGATTCCGAGCTCACTTGACGGCCCACAACTTTCCGCAGGGCAATCTCCACAGGAATGTAAAAGGCTTGGTCTCTGTATATTTTCAGGCATGGGCGTTAAAAGTCTACGCTGCCTGGCAATTTAGATGAACCTAATTGCTTTGCCAAATGGTCATTCGCTTTAGCGGCTTTGGTAGCCGGTGATTGCACATGTTGTGGCTGGAATCCCGGCAGAATTTGCGATTCGTAGCTGGGGGTATTGGAACGGAGCGTGGAAGAGGGGCAGAATTGCCGCTCAGTCTACAATTCGGCGGATGATCCGAAATCTTTGCCGAAAGTTTTCTGATTTACTCTTGTTTCATGAACCACAACTTCGACGTCCTCATTCTCGGTGCGGGGGCCGCTGGCGTTATGTGCGCCATTGAGGCTGGGAGACGCGGACGCCGTGTCGCTGTGCTGGAGCGCGCTGACCGGGCAGGGAAAAAGATACTCATCTCAGGCGGGGGCCGCTGCAACTTTACCAACCTTCATTGCCGGCCGGAAAATTTTCTTTCCTCCAATTCCCACTTTGCCAAGTCAGCGCTGGCCCGCTACTCGCCGTCTGACTTCGTCGCGCTGGTGGAGAAGCATCGCATTCCTTACCATGAAAAAACTTCCGGCCAGCTTTTTTGCGACCGTTCTTCGCGCGACATTGTGGCCATGCTCGAGGCCGAATGCCACGCAGCCGACGTGCGCGTCTTTCTAAACAAAAAGATTGAATCGGTCTCCAAATCCAGCGAATTCCTCGTCCGCACGACGTGCAATTCCGAAGGCGGTGGCAGATCGAAAGACAATGACTTTCGCGCTACCGCTCTGGTCGTCGCCACTGGCGGCCTTTCCATTCCAAAGATGGGCGCCACCAGCTTAGGGTACGACATTGCGCGACAATTCGGACTCTCGATCCAGCCGCCTCGTCCCGCGCTCGTCCCACTGATTTTTAGTAAAGAAGACCATACGAATTATGCTGATCTCACCGGAGTTTCTGCGGCAGTGGAAGCCGCCTGCGTGGATTCCGCCCAAGCCAGCGCTTCCCGGAATCCGGCGCCACGCTTCCGCGAAAAAATGCTATTCACGCATCGCGGTCTCAGCGGGCCGGCCATCCTGCAAATTTCTTCTTACTGGAACCCTGGCGAGCCGCTTGTTCTCGATCTTGCGCCTGACGTAGAACTCACGGCGTCATTTCGCGATCCTAAACTTCCTCGCACAATTGCCAGCGTGAAATCCGAATTCCGCAAAGTTCTTCCTGCGCGTTTTGCTGACCGCTGGCTTGACCTGCATGCTCCCGCTTCATTCGCCAACCACGATCTCGCTGGACTGGAGGGTGTGGCGCATGCATGGACCATCATCCCCGCCGGGACCGAGGGTTACGCCAAAGCTGAAGTCACTGCTGGAGGAGTGGACACTAATGAGCTTTCCGCCAAAACTATGGAGAGCAAAAATGTCCCCGGCCTTTTTTTTATTGGCGAAGTTGTGGATGTTACCGGCCACCTCGGCGGATTCAACTTTCAGTGGGCGTGGGCCTCGGGGGCCAGCGCCGGGCGTGCTGTTTAGTATGAATGCGCCTGGAAATGGGGAGATAATGCACGAAAAAGTGGCAAAGCGCCGCGAGAATGCTGAAGAGAGGAAGACGTGACGAAGTATAAGGTTACTTTGACGCTATTGTGCGGAGCAAGTTTATCATCACCATCTGGCATGCTCTTTTACTGAATCTCCTACTACTGTAGGGCTGGGGTACCGAAATATCGGCATCAATCCAATTACGCAAGTACAGGGTTTCGTAAGTAGCCAGGCACTAAATCACAATTCTTAAAGTATGATCTGCTGTACTCTCCCCTGATCTTAAACTTAGAGGTCTTCGTTATGGGATGGCGTTTCCGTCGTTCATTCAAAGTCATTCCGGGAGTTCGGCTGAATCTCTCAAAAAGTGGTTTGAGCTGTAGCATTGGCGGCGCTCCACTCACGCTCAATGTCGGCCCACGTGGAGTTTATGGCACAGCGTCATTGCCTGGTTCAGGTATTTCTTTTCGTCGGCATTTCGGGAACACGTTGGAGCAATCACATCAAGACAGCAACGTGATTCCTCTTCCTCCCTCAGTAACTCCTTCTTTGGTCGCGCCTCATGACGGTCATCCGGCCCCGCATGATGCGACATTCAGCGCGGCTAGAATAGAAGAAATCCAGAGTGCCAGCACAGAACTGATGACTAGTGCGAGCTTGAAGGAGCTGAAACAGTTAATTCACGCAGCATACGAAGAGCACGAAGACATCAGCGCCCAGTTGAATGCGAGCCAATACGAGAAAGGCATCGCGTCCCAGAGATATTTGTCATGGGCAAACGGCTTCCTCCTTCGACGAGTTTTCAAGAAAACGTTCGGACAGCGGAGAACGGCTTTAGATACGGCAGAAGCGAAGGTCGCGGAGTTGCAAGAACAACTAAAACAAACGACCATAGCTACGCACATAGAGATTAATCGCGAACAAGCTGAACCTTACTTCAAGATGCGTGACGAATTTATAAGACTATTAGGATGCGCGGCCATTTGGGACGTGAAGTCCCAGATGGCGACGGACAAATTTCGTGAACGCACAACGGCAGACTCGCGTCTTGACCGCCAAAAAGTTACTTTTTCGATTTCCAGTTCTGATCTCATTCAATGGGAGCAGAAGGTGCCTTATATGCAAAATGCAAATGGCGGTGAGATATTCTTTTATCCAGGTTTTATTCTTTACCGAGCCGCAAAGACTGCATTTTCGGTAATTGATTTTCATGACCTTAACGGGAGTGTCATCTTAGTTAAATTTTTCGAGGAACAAGGTGTACCTCCTGACTCACAGGTGATCGGGCAGACTTGGGCGAAGTGCAACAAGGACGGGAGCCGGGATAAGAGATTTGTAAACAACTATCAGATTCCGATTGCGCTCTACGGCTCATGGACGCTAAAAAGTGACACGGGCCTTTGGGAACAGTTCCAATTCTCAAATCCCGAACGCCTTCAACGATTCGCTAATGCAATGAACGCATTTATAGCGTCCTTCGATGGGAACCCAGAGAAGCCACAAGGAACAAATTGATTCAACGAATGAAGTGGAAAGTTGTTGCTGTCTAAGAGATGCCGCCCCTTCTTTCGTGCATAGTGCAGTGCTACGCTCTATGAGATTATGAGCGACCGTAATAACGCAACTTATTTGAATATTTTTGCAATTTGTCGCTCACTTTCAGTGGGCGTGGGCCTCGGGGGCCAGCGCCGGGCGTGCTGTTTGACAGGAATGGCGCGTCTGTCCCGAATTTAGGTTGGCGCGGAAGACCCTTTTTCTGATACAAACATCGCGGGCTTCCAAATCACTTATGAAATTAAAAAAATTCACTTGCCTCTTTTCTGCTGCGATTTTTTTTACTTTTCTTTTTTCTGCTGCGCTTTTTGCGCAGAACAAT
>JAICKN010000245.1 GCA_025927855.1 Terriglobales bacterium | reverse complement strand
CGTACCAGGGCGCGCATTCCCCTCCACTCGAGCTATAGGCGAGCTTCGGCGGGCTGGCCGGAAATCAGCACCACCTTTGGATGAAAGAGGGTTCCGGCCACCCGGGTGGCAATCGCAATCAGATCTCTTTGTCCGCGAAACACTTTCACATATTTCGCCTGGGAGAGGTTGGGCAGATTTACCGCGCGGCCGCAGCGTATATGAGAGATGATTTCATCATTTGCGGTAACACTGGGAAATTGCGGAAGAAGTTCACGCGGATGTATTGCTATATCTTCCACCGCACCGTTATCGGCCGCGCTGGCAAGTTCCTCAAGCGTATGCGCCTGGGCGAGGTCGAATTCCGCTTGCGAGATCCGGCGCAATGACTCCAAATGCGCCCCACAACCGAGCGCTTGCCCCATTTCGTGGGCAATGGACCGTATATAAGTTCCAGCGCTGACCTGTGCCCGGAAGCCGGCCCTGGCGAGTTCCACGCTCAAAACTTCGAAGCTTTTCACTTCCACCTGTACAGCCTTCAATGGAACTTCTTTATGCTTGCGCGCCAATTTATAAGCGGGTACGCCACGGATTTTTTTGGCGGAAAATGGCGGCGGCATCTGTTCAATCACCCCGGTAAATTTCGCAGCCAACTCTTGGATTTGAAGCAAGGAAAGGTCCACCGGGCTTTGCGGAGTCGTAGCTTCCCCTTCCGCGTCATACGTGTCCGTAGCGAACCCGAAGCGGACCACGCCTTCATACGATTTTGCAGAACCCAAATAAAACTGCGCCAGCCTCGTAAGATTCCCTGTAACCAGCACGAGAACTCCCGTAGCCAGCGGATCCAGCGTGCCGAGGTGGCCTATATCGCGTTGTTGCAGAATCCGGCGGGCGCCGTGCACAACATCATGCGAAGTCACCCCCGCAGGCTTATCAATAACAAAAACAGCGTTCATGAGAATTTGGTAATTTGTAGCCAGTAGCTAACTTACCAGATCACGCTTGGCCGCTATTCATTATGATTCCAATTCGCGATGATCAACCCCGGTCCATCACCCCATTCGTCAACTACTTCATCATTGCGCTGAACGTCGTTGTCTTTTTCTTTGAACTCTCGGTGGGAACGCAAAGCCAGCGCGCCTTGAACACCTTGGTCTATCACTTCGGAATTGTCCCTGCGAACTTTGTGCGCGCGCTTTCCGGGCCACCGCATCCGCATTTGACCATTGCGTTTCTTCCCATTCTTACGTCCATGTTCCTGCACGGCGGCTGGCTGCACATCATCGGCAACATGTGGGTGTTATGGATTTTCGGCGATAACATCGAGGATTATCTTGGCCATTTTACCTATCTCGTCTTTTATCTGGTTTGCGGTTTCGCTGCCGCCATCGCTCACATTGTTTTGAATGTGGCGTCAACTGTGCCCACCGTCGGAGCAAGCGGCGCAATCGCCGGAATCATGGGCGCTTATTTTTTGCTTTATCCCCGCGCCAAAGTTCTTACGCTAGTGCCGCTCATTATTTTCTTCACCTTCTGGTGGCTCCCCGCATGGATCGTGCTGGGCTACTGGTTTGCATTGCAGTTTTTTAGCGGGGCCGCTACCGCGGTGGCGTACACCACCCAGGGCGGAGGGATCGCATTCTGGGCGCATGTAGGAGGATTTATTGCCGGAAGCATCCTCATCAAAATCGTGCCGCATCGTGCCCGGCGATACTTGTATCAGTGAATTAAGCGTTTCGCGGCGGATGTTCATATCTCGACTGTTTCTTCTTCCGTTCCGAGGGTCTGATATTTGTTCAGGACATCCTGGCTTGAGATCACTCCCAAAAGACGCCGCCGGTCAGCCCGGTGCACCACGGGAACAATTGGATAGCGGTAGATAAATCTCAGAGCTGCATCCAGAGGAAGGTCGGGGTAAAGCCAGGGCAGACGTTTCACGGTAAGCGCCGATGCAAGAGCCTCCTTTTCTTTTCCCTCTGCCGCAAGATTCTGGAGCGCATCTTTGCTGATGCAGCTCCACCCGCTTGGTTCAACGCGAACCAAAAGTTGTTCAATGTTCATCGCCTGGGCCACGCGCAAAGCCTGTTCCACCGGTTCGTTGCCATTCAGCAACGGCGTATTCGCTGGCTCCATGGCATCTTCCACCAACAGGACGCGCTGCTCGCGTTCCTCTTCCAGCGACGGCAGCACAAGGCCATCCTGGCGAGTCAACATATCGAAAATAGGCGTGGGCTGCAGGTTGCGCGCAATCACATAGGCAAATGTGTTCGCAACAATCACAGGAATAATGATGGAATAATTTCCGCTCACCTCCAGCACCATAAATACGGAAGTCATGGGAGCGCGCAAGAATCCGGCAAACAAGACGCCCATGCCCACCAGCGCGTAAGTTCCGGTTGAAACCGTCAAATGCGGATATAAGGCGTGCTCTGCGCCGCCAACCGCGCCGCCCAGCATTGCTCCAACGAACAGCGTAGGGGCAAACATGCCTCCAGGGGTTCCGCTTACGAAGGAAAGAGTGGTCGCAAGAATCTTCAGCCCCGCCAGAATACCCAGCACCTCCCATGTGAACTGGTTGTGCATCGCCTGGTCTATATAGTTGTAGCCGGCGCCCATGATCTGAGGTGCGCCCAAATATCCAATCCCGCCGATAATCAGGCCCGCGGCGGCAGACTGAAAATAATGTGTCCAGCGCGGTTGCGCCCGCAGCAACGGCCGTAAATAGCCGATTGATTTCGAAAAGACCACGGCGGCGAACCCGCCCACAACCCCGAGCACAACATAGGCAATCAGTTCCGTTGGCCGGACAAATCCCACGGCTGGAATATGGAATAAAGGCTCCGATCCTAAAAACCATCGGACCACAACCACGCTGGAGATGGCGGAGAGCACAACCGAACCCAGAATCCCGGCGCTCCACCGGCCAATGACTTCTTCAATAACAAACAACACGGCGGAAATAGGAGCGTTAAAAGCTGCTGCCAGACCGGCAGCCGCGCCCACCGGAGCCAATAAGCGAAGTTTTTCCCGCGAGAGGTCCAGCCTGCGGCCAAGCGCCGAAGCCAGAGCGGCCCCAATTTGCAAGGAGGGATCTTCCGGCCCCAGAGAATGCCCCGCGCCAATCGCCAACGCTGCCGTAATGAATTTTCCGATGGCCGTACGGAATGGAATAAATCCGTTGTAGATGTAGAGCGCGGCCTTCGTCTGATTTACGCCACTGCCGCGCACCAGCGGGAATATATGAATCACGAGCACGGAAACCAGCAAACTCACAAGGGCGGGCGCAATTAACAATCGAATGTCGTGACCGCGAGGCGCAGGCCCCAGCAACGCGACCCGGGTCCAATCAATCGAGAGCCGGAAGCAGATGACAGCCAAGCCGGAGAAAATACCGATAAACACTGCCAGGAGTAAAAAAAATCGCTCTTCCCGGAAAGTAGTGACCAGAGAAAACCAGGCAATGCGGTGAGTGTGATTGGCGGGTACAGTTACAGGATCCCCACTCTTGCCTGGAGACTGGACTTCGCGTTTTGTGGCTTCGGGAGGGATCACCGGTCTACTCCCAGCGGGTTCTGCGACAGCAACAAAAGCGCTTCATCCTTGCCAACCGGCGCTCCGCAAATGGACTGCGTCTGCTGCTCAATATCGAAGACCAGGTCCATCATGGAATCCCGCGCATCAGCGGCATTGGCAGACGTTATTTTCCGTTCTTTACTTTTGAGCGCGAGCCATCGTTGGTAGAGCGGAGTCAGCCCTGCCGTGTTCGACGCCGCGCTCAAATCAATTTTGTGGGTCGAGGCACAATCCTGCAGTCGCTTACCGGAAACTGCAAGCGCCGACTCCGCCCTTCGATTTCGTTCTTTGGAAGATATCCGCCGCATGAAAGGGTCCGCATCCAGTACAGCAGAGCTTGTATCCAGCATCTGTTTTATTTCTTTATTTTGCGGTTCTGCCCGGGCTGCCTCGGTCAAATAATTCTGCGCCGTACGGTAGTGCTCCAGCCGATATGCGGCTTTACCTGCGCCAGCCAGCACCGCAGCTTTCTTTCCGTGTCGCAGAACCTGTTTATATTCCTCCAGGGCATGTTCATAGTCCTGGGCTTCTGCGAATAGCTCTGCTAACGTAAGGCGCAACTCTGAGTTTGCAGGCAAAACTGCCGTCCAACTGATCAGTTCAGCCTGCGCATCGGGAAAAGCTTTCTCGCCGATCAGATAATGCACCGTTTCCAACCGTATGTTCTCTCTCTCGCCGTCCGAATCTTGCCCCCAAACTCCATACATTGCATTGTGGTAATACTGGATTGCCTTTTGCGTTAAGTGCTGCCGGGCGAATAAGCGGGCGAGGGCCAAATTAACCGCGCCATTTTGCGGGTCGCGCTCCCACAGATTAACAAGATATGTCTCAGCCTCTGGAATGTTTCCCGAATCGCGCAATAGACGCGCCAGACTCAGTTGATACTGAAAATTATCGGGATCGTAGTCGAGCGCTGAGCGTAAATCCGCAATTGCGCCCTTCGAATCGCCTCTGCGTTGCTCGGTGAGACTGCGTTGGTATAAATGGCGGGACAATGCCTTGCGCTGTTCGCCGAAGCGGTTCACCAGATGCCGCACCAAGGAAAATCCCAGAATGGCCAGTACTACCAGGGTTACCAGAACGACAGCGGGGCG
>JAICKN010000311.1 GCA_025927855.1 Terriglobales bacterium | reverse complement strand
GAGCGAAGGTGGAACGTATTTCTTTTGTGCGAGATTTCCAGCGATTGCCAGCATGGGAATGATCATCAGAAATCGCCCGGCGAGCATCGTTAAACCGATGGTGGTGTCGTACCACGGAGAATTCACTGCGAGTCCCCCGAAAGCCGAGCCGTTGTTTCCCGCACCTGACGTGTACGCGTAGAGAATCTCACTCAGCCCGTGCGGTCCGGGGTTCAGGATGGCCGACGTACCAAATCCCTTGACCGACGAAATGGCGCTGAACACGAGGATTACAAGTGGGAATATCAGCGCAACCAGCATTGCCATTTTTACGTCGTAGGCTTCAATCTTCTTACCCAGGTACTCGGGTGTGCGGCCGACCATCAGGCCGGCTATGAATACCGTCAGCACGATGTAAATCAGCATTCCGTACATGCCTGCGCCAACGCCGCCGAAAATGACTTCGCTCAGCATGATGTTGACAAGCAAAACCATCCCACCCAGAGGCGTGAAGGAATCGTGCCAGCCATTAATTGCGCCACAACTCGCGTCAGTGGTCGCGGTCGCCCACAATGCAGAGTTGGCGATCCCGAAGCGGACTTCCTTGCCTTCCATGTTGCCGCCCGACTGCATTGACGTGGGACGCTGATCAGCACCGGCGAGCAATGGATTGCCCTTCCCTTCTGCCCAGTAGACGGTGCTCACACCCACCGCGAACAGCACGGCCATGGCCGCCCAAACCGCCCAGCCATGTTTTTGTGAGCCCGTCATGCGGCCCAACGTGTACGTTAGGCCGGAGGACACTGCAAAGATCGAGAACAGTTCGATCAAGTTCGACAGCGGCGTCGGATTTTCAAATGGGTGAGCGCTGTTGGCATTGAAGAAACCACCACCGTTCGTGCCCCACTCCTTGATGATTTCCTGCGAGGCAACCGGACCTTGCGCAATGGATTGTTCACTGATGGTTTCGACCGCTATTTTGCCGTCAGGACCGGTTACTTGCGCATGCTGCGGTTCGACCAGTTTTACCGTGTCATAAGGCCTGAGGTTCTGCACTACTCCTTGGGACACGAGAAACAACGTACCAATGACGCAGAAAGGCAGCAGGACCCACAATGAAGCCCGCACCATGTCGACCCAGAAATTGCCAATGGTCTGCATTTGACGCCGGGCGACACCCCGGATGAATGCGATCGCCAGCGCAATGCCCACTGCCGCTGATACAAAGTTGTGATAAGCAAGTCCCGCCATCTGGGTGAAGTAGCTCATCGTCGTTTCGCCGGAATAAGCCTGCCAGTTGGTATTGGTCGTAAACGACGCGGCGGTATTGAATGCAAGGTGAGCGGGTGAAACGCCGGGCAATTTCTGGGGATTTAGTGGAAGCACGCCCTGGAGCCGTTGCATGCCGTACAGCACGAGCATGGAAACAGCGCTGAACAGCAGCATCGCGACGGCGTACTCCGTCCATCGCATCTCGTGCTGCTCGTCCACACCAGTCAGCCGGTAAATGAGACGCTCGACCGGTCGCGCAATGGGGTCTAGAAAGGTCTGCTCCCGGCTGAAAACCCGGGCCATGAACACGCCTAGCGGCTTCGTCACGGCAAGAATTAGTGCCAGAAACAGAGCGATTTGAAACCAGCCATTTGCCGTCATCTAGAGCTTCTCCGGCCGCAACAATGCGTAAAGCAGATACAGGGTCAGACAGGCGCTGGCAAAAAGAATGAGGATGGATTCGAAGGTCATAGTTACCTCATGCGATCACAGAAGCGAACGTATCCGATGGCCAGCGTGAAAAAAGCAACGGTAAGCGCGATAAAGATCAGGTCCTGCATAGTCACTCCGCCTCCGCTTTGCCTGGTATGTGCTTCCCAACAATTTCGCGGGGGGCCTTAACTCCAGCAAGAATAATGACGAGTGCCGAAGCAAGAGTCCCGAAGACGAAGATCTCTTTTAGGATCCGAATTGCGGTAACCAGGAGGAATCGCGTGAACGCTTCCATACAAGCCATTGGAAGGCACGGCGACTAAAATGCGGATAGAAAGTACGTTAAAAGTTCGTAAACGCGGAACTATTCGCCAGGGTCAAAGCGGTACCCGATCCACGGATCGTTGAGAATATAGCGTGGATTTTCGGGATCGCGCTCCAGTTTCTTGCGCAAATGATTTACAAACACCCGCACGTATTCTGGCTGCTCAATGCTGTTCGCGCCCCACACCGCTGCGAGCAACTTTCGCGTGGTGATGACCTTCCGCGGGTGTTGCGCGAGATAGACGAGAAGATCGAACTCCTTCGGCGTGAGTCGAACCTCTCGCCCCGATACAGTTATGCTGTGAGCGTCGAGAT
>JAICKN010000199.1 GCA_025927855.1 Terriglobales bacterium | reverse complement strand
CTGCCTCTTGATCCTAAGTAGCTTGCGTACTATTCTGCAATTACACCGGAAAGGAGGTGGTCCGATGACGAATTCAGACTGTAGTGGTAGGTGCTTCAAAAGACCAGGTGAGGTGGCTGAGACTTAGGGCGGTTGCTCTAAGGACTTTCGCAACTCGACCGGTGAGTAGGGTTGATCGTCCGGCATCAGGTCGTGCCGGAGCATCAATGAGTAGACCCGGAGTTCGCTGAAGAGGGCCACTTTAGAGTGACCACCTTCTGGTCAATCCCAAACAGTGCACCGGCGGCCCGCAGGCAAAAAGCTTGCGGGCCGTTTTATCTTGCACCAGCGTTCAAGGACGCTGTGATGGGGTCCTTGATGAGTCGTTCATCGAGACGACAGCAGGTCGGTCATGGCGAAGTCTTAACGGCCGCCATTAAGATTGGGTTTGCAGAGCACCCGCCGGAACGAAAATACATTTTCGTATCAGAATATGGCTTTAGCCATATCGCTGAGGGTAATAATCCCGGGCGGCTTTGCCCTGAGGCACCCTTCCTCCCGACGCGAACCCTGCCGCAACATGGCTTTCCCAAGGTGTGCCGCAGGGTGTACGCATGTTAAAATCTGAGGAAAGTTTCCCTTTGTGATGGAGCCCCGGGTGGTTGAACTAGCCCCTTCGATTTTAGCGGCCGACTTTTCCCGTCTGGCAGAGCAGATACAGGCTGCGGCCGAGGGTGGCGCGGCCCTCATCCACGTGGATGTAATGGATGGCCACTTCGTTCCGAACCTTACGGTTGGCCCTCCGGTCGTTCGTTCGTTGCGGAAAGCCACCGATCTTCCGCTTGATTGCCATTTAATGATCGAAGACCCGGACAAATTCATTCCCGAATTTGCCGAGGCGGGCGCGAACTGGATCTCCGTTCATCAGGAAGCATGCCGCAACCTCGACCGCACGCTTCACTTAATCAAACAGCATGGATGCCGAGCCGGAGTAGTCATTAATCCTGCGACTCCGGTGGAGACCTTAAGCGAAGTGCTGGACATTGTGGATTATGTGCTGGTGATGTCGGTCAATCCGGGATTTGGGGCGCAGGAATTCATCCCCAACTCTCTGAATAAGATACGCCGGTTGGCTGCGGTGCGAAATCAGCGCGGGCTCAACTTCCGCATTGAGGTGGATGGCGGTATTGCCCACGATACAGCCGCAAATGTGGTGCGCGCGGGAGCAGAAATTCTGGTCGCAGGCAACGCCGTGTTCGGTCATGGCGATCCAAAAAGTAATGCGCGTCAATTATTGAAGACTGCAGCGGAAGCCATGCTGCTGAAAGTGTAGTATCGGTCCGATCCGGAGGCGAGCGTAAGCCCTCGTCCATTCAAAGATTTAAGGGAGTTTTATGTTACGTCGTTTACCGGCGCTTTTTCTGGCGGTAGTTGTATGCCTTACCGCCGCCTGCACGAATAAAAAAGTAAAAAATCCAATCGCCAATATAGATTCCAAACAACCGGACAAAGTCTTGTTTGACCGGGCGATGGATGCCCTGAAGCATAATCGGTACGATGAGGCGCGAATAACGCTGCAGACGCTCATCAACACTTATCCGGATTCGGAATTTTTGGCCCGCGCCAAGTTATCGGTGGCAGACTCGTGGTATGTGGAGGGCGGCGCCAGCGCAATGGCCCAAGCTGAAGCTGAATACAACGACTTCATTACCTTCTTCCCCAATATGCCCGAGGCGGCGGAAGCGCAACTGAAGATCGCCAACATTCAATATAACGAGATGGAAAAGCCGGACCGCGATTACACGCATGCTGTGCGCGCGGAAGAGGAATACAGGAAAGTAATCCTGCAATATCCTGACAACACCAAGATTGTCACCCTGGCCAAGCAACGCCTTCTACAGGTCCAGGAAGTGATTGCGGAACGCGAATTTCGCGTGGCCGATTTTTATTACATGCACGCCAATTATCCTGCCGCCATTGCGCGCTTTAAGTCCCTGAATGATAGCTATCCGCTGTACAGCAAGGCGGATGAGGCCTGGTATTTGCTGGGACAGTCATACGAGGCGGAAGCAAACCTGATACGCCAGAATCCCAGGTTCCCGGAAACCATAAAAGCCAATATGATCCAGGCGATGGAAAAAAATGCCGGCCAGGCGTACTCCCATGTAATTACCCGCTACCCCGCCATGGACCGCGCCGCTTATGCGAAGGACCGGCTCATGGCCCTGCATCAACCCGTCCCTAAGCCCACCAAAGCAGCTCTGGCGCAGAACCGGGCGGAAGAGGCCAGCCGCCATGAAGACGGCATGATGGCTAAGCTGCTGAAAAATTTTAGCCATCACCCCGATGTTTCCGGCGCGGCCCAAGTGGGTGAGCCCACGCTAGTTGATCCGAAGCAAACCGATGTTGCCGATATCGAAGGTGAAATGGAGCACTCGGTAAAAGGCCCATCTTCGGATACGGAGAAATCCTCCGTTGAAATTGTGGGCGCGGGAGGGGCCACGCCAGGCGATGCCTTGCCGGCGTCTACCACTTCCACGAATACCGATGCGGGCCTTCCCGGCGCTACTACGCCTCAATCGGATGCTAATGAATTAAAGCCCAACGTCTCGCCTGAGCCAGCCGCCAGTGATCCGAATGAATTGAAACCCAATGTAGCGGGAAGCAATGCAACGAACCAGCCACAAGCGCCGCCACAGCAGGTCAATGAAATTCAGCAGAAACAAGCAAATGGACAAACGGCTGATGCCTCCGCCAATGCTTCCAAGGCACCGCAGGACGATGACGATTCCATGTCCTCAAGCAAGCACAAGAAAAAGAAGGGGTTAAAGAAAATCATTCCATTTTGAAATAGCGAAGGCGGTAAGATTCCATTCTTCGTTGTTTTAACCTGATTTGGCTTGAAGACTGGAACCAAATGGTTACTCAAGTTGAAATTTTCTGTTTGATTTTCCAGCACTTCCCGGTAGGTATAGAACGAGAGTAACCTGCAATGTCCTCACTCCTCATTGACTTAAAGGGCAATACACGGTAACTTCGCGCTATCTCTTCCTCCCCAAAGGAAAACCTTCTTGGCGCGGAAAATACTGCTTGCCGACGATAGTGTGACTGCCCAGAACATGGGCCGGCGCATTCTTACGGATGCCGGATACGACGTCATTACTGTCAATAACGGTTCCGCCGCGCTCAAAAAAGCCACCGAGCAGAAGCCCGACCTCATTGTCCTCGACGTATATATGCCCGGCTATGGCGGCCTTGAAGTCTGCCAGCGTCTGCGCGAAACGCAGGATACTGCGCGCATTCCGGTGCTGTTAACGGTTGGAAAACTGGAACCCTTTAAACCCGAGGAAGCGAAGCGGGTGCGCGCGGATGCTTATGTCATCAAGCCATTTGAGGCCAGCGAATTATTGGCGGCGTTGACCAAGCTTGAGGACAGAATCGTCCCGGAAGGCGCTGCGCCAAAAGGCAAAAATAAAAATTTCGATTCAGTGAAAGGCGAGAAGTTCGGCGATACCGAAACCGGATGGAAGAACCGGCTGAATATTCCGCCTACACGCAAGGCAAATACCGCTGAAGAAGAAGCGGCAGAAGATGCCGCAAAAGAGAGCGCAAAAGCTGCGGAGCCGGCAAAGCCAGCCGCAAAAGCGGAAGACGCCAGCGTTCCAAAGAAAGAAAACAAGCCCGATACTGCCACATCCCCGGCGCAAAAACTGCCTGCCGATATTACTCCGGAAGAAATCGCCGCGCTTGCTTCAGCTGCTGCGGTGGTCCGGGAAAAGGGGAGTGCGCCAGCATCTTCGCCCGTTGTTCCTGCGCAAGCTTCCACTCCGGAAGCGGCCAGCAGGCCCACGGAGCCTGCGAAGGCAGAAACAGAAACAAAGCCCGAACCTGCCACCAATGCCGCCAGCGAAGTTGCCGTAAGCACTTCTTCAGAAAAAGGCGCGTCCAACACATCAGAAAAGGTTTCACAACAGAAAGAGGAAGACAAGAAGGACGAAAAGAAAGATGCGGATGCGGCTTCACCATCGGCGAATGCCGAGCCTGCATCTGCTCCTGAACCCGCCGAATCGGAAGTGGCCGCCGTGCTGGCTTCGCTCACCCCGGCCGAGAGCAAAGAATCCGTCAAAGAAAGGGAAGAAATCCCCGTGGGCGCCTTTGCCCAGGCGGTCGCAATTGGCGCGAGCGTGCCCACCGGACCGCGGTGGATTGCCGAGGAAATTCCGGTTTCCGGTCAAGACTCCTCCTCTTCGCTGGAACAAGAGATGGAAAAATCGGCGCAGGGCAAAGCCCCGGTTACGGCTGCCGCTACCTCCAGCGCTGTAACCGAAAATGCTTTGCCTTCTCCAGTCCAAACTGAACCTGAGTCCGCCGCGCCTGCTTCTGCCTCAGCAAGTGAAAAAGCTCCAGAGTCCGAGATCGCTTCCGCAGGAGAAGCAAAAAATACGTCGACCGAAGCTGCCGCTCCTTCTGCTTCAACTCCGGAAGTTACTGCGGCATCCGGCGCGCCCAGGGAACCAGCGGCCCTGGCTGCCGCAGCCTCCGCGCAGCCTTCCTCGGACGCCGTTTCCACAGAGAAGCCCACAGCCGTGGCAGACCGCCAGCGCGAATCCCAATTGGCAGCCGCGTGGGAAAATTGGCAAACCGTGCGCGAATCCATCTTAGGCTCGCAACTGGCTTCGCAAATCACGGAGGCAGCCTCTGAGACCCTAAAAGAAGCGCAAAAGGAGCACCCCGCCGGAGCGGAAACCAAGGCGGACACTTCCACGGCCAAGCCGGCAAATCCGACCGCCATTGCCAGCATCGTGGATAGCGTCCTCGCCGAGCTTAAACCCAAACTCATGGAAGAAATTGCCAGGAAGCTGGAAAGCGAGAAGAAGTAAGTTCGAGTAACTCGTCTACACTTTTCCCTAATGAGAAATAACCTCTAAAGTTCTGATCCGCTAAATTCCACAACCTTGCTCGAGGAATTTTATATCCCTCCCCGTATACAATATGGAACATTTCCACGCGGAGAGGGCGATCCATGGAAGCAGCAGAGGTGCAGGAAATATCCGAAAAGGTCCGGGAGTCGGGCGAGAAGAAAATCGGCCTCACCATGGCGATTGTGGCCGTGCTGCTGGCGCTCGCCACGATGCTGGGGCACCGCTCTCACACCGACGAAGTCCTGGTCCAGACCAAGGCCAACGACCAGTGGGCTTATTACCAGGCGAAAAATATCCGTTCGCACATGTACGAAGCGAATTTTGAAATGGCGCAGATCATTCAGAAAGACTCTCCGGCAGCGGACGGCTTCAAGAAAAAATCCGAAGAGCAGAAACAGGATGCCGAAGCTATCCGTGTAAAAGCAGAAGATTTGGAGCAGGATGTGGCCAAAATCAGCCGCCATGCTGGGCGCTTTGATGGGGCTGAGATTTTCCTCGAGATCGCAATCGTGTTGTGCTCCATCACCTTGCTGACGGACGCGGCCTCCTATTGGCGGCTTTCCTTCGTCAGCAGCGGCATTGGAGTTGTTCTAATGGTAAGCGCGTTTCTCTAGCCGCGTTTTGGCTGGACCAAGCGAAGATGGATTAGCGTCTGCGTGGGGGGAGTTTCTTTCCGGAAGCCTCGGATCCAGGCGGTTCCCGGAACGGTTCCATAGAAATGCGCTCGTAACGTACTTCCAGCACGGTGAGTTCTTCTGTGCCGCCCGGCGCCTGGAGAACGACTTCGTCGTCGGCTGCCGACTTCATCAACGCGCGCCCCAAAGGTGACACCCAACTGATGTGGTTGCGCTCGAGGTCAACCTCGTCGGTGCCCACGATGCTCACCACCCGCTCTGCACCCGCAGCATTGGCATAGCGCACGGTCGCTCCGAAGAATGCTCTCGCCTTCGCTTGTCCCGATCGCGGAGCTTCCGGGTCCACCACTTCCGCGGCTTCAATTCGCTTGGTGAGAAAGCGAATCCGCCCATCAATCTGCCGCAGCCGCCGCTTGCCGTACTGATAGTCGGCGTTTTCACTGCGATCGCCATTGCCGGCGGCCCACGTCACCACTTCCGTCACGGCCGGACGTTCCTTGGTGAGCAGAAAGTGACGCTCATCTTT
>JAICKN010000286.1 GCA_025927855.1 Terriglobales bacterium | reverse complement strand
GGATGAGGATTTATTCTGGTCGCTATTGCTGAAGGCGATGCAGGCGATGGCTACAGTGGAGGCCATAAGCAGCCAGCAAACCATCCTGGTACGGCGATTTGCGGCGAACATCAGGATGACCACCGAAAGCGCGAACGAAAGCCATATGGCCCGGGTTTTGGTCGCGAGTATGGCAATGGGCACTGCAATGAAGAACAATAAAGCCAGCCATTTTGGAAGTCGCCGTCTGCGGAAGGAATCGAGGGCCAGCAGGGCCAGCAAGTTTATAGCGACGCCGTTGGCGACTGCCTGCAAGAACGGGCCACGCGCCCGGTTTACGTGAATGCCTAAACTTTCATTCAATATATAGCGGGGGAAGATAAATGCCCGCTCATTGAATAGAAATAGAACCGCGATGATACTCAGATAAGCAAGCACCATCCAAAAAAAGATTTCCAGCTTCTTCTGAGAACTCTTGTTTTGAAAAATATATCCAGCCAGCCAAAACATTGTGAGCGGCACCAGCCATTTTGCGGCAAAGACGCTCCAGACCTGCGGCTCGTAGGGTCTGGAAATGGCAGCAGCAAATGCCAATAACGTGAGTGCAAACATGGGTAAGAACACAGGACGCGAAAAGTGAATGGGGTCGCGCCGGAGAAAGATCCGCAACAGCGTCACCAATACGAGCAACGCAAAGGCAACGCGGTCAAGGTCGTAGAAGTTAAGGTCAGGAGGGCGGAAGAGCATTACCGCCAATGCCAGAATAAACAGCGGCACCGGCGCGGCGATCAGCGCGTGCAAGGCGCAAAAGAGAGGACGGGCGCAGCTTGCAAACCATGAGGAATGGCGCGCACCCGCCGGGGAGGATCTCTCTCTTATACGCCATTGCCCTGTAGAATTACCGACAGTGTCTTGAATAAGACCTTCACATCCATCCATAAAGTTCCGTGCTCAATGTATTCAAGGTCCAGCGCCATGTTGCGCTGGAATGAAGGATCGCGGCGGGCTGTGACCTGCCACAATCCTGTCATTCCGGGAACTGCTTCTAACCTGCGCAAATGTTCCACTTCGTACCTCTGGAAATCGTCTACGGGATGAGGCCTGGGGCCTACAAGGCTCATTTCGCCGCGCAGAACATTCCAAAATTGCGGCAGTTCGTCCAGGCTGTAGCGCCGCAGAAATTTTCCTGAGCGCGTGATGCGAGGATCATTCGTGAGCTTGAAAAAAGGGCCCGAACGTTCGTTTGAAGTTCGTAGCTCGTCTTTGCGCTGGTCGGCATCGCACGCCATTGTGCGGAATTTGTAACAGGTGAAGAGGTCGCCCCTGCGACCGGCGCGAAGCGAGTGATAAAGGACTGGCCCCGGCGAATCGAGCTTAACGATTGCAGCAATGAGGGACATGAGGGGGGCGGTTACTAGCAATGCAAAAATCGAAAGCAGGATGTCTGCGCTCCTTTTTAAGCATGCCTGAATAAGGGGCTCCCGCTTCTCAAGAACAGGTAAAAGCACGATATCGCTGAGCTGCTCCAATCCCGTTTCGCAAACATCGCAACCGAAGGTTTCAATCGCAACTTTCACATTTACATTAAGGCGGCGAGCGATCTCGATTACTTTCGCGGTGACTTCCGGCTGCTGAGGAAATGCCACAATGATTTCATCGGCGAAAGTCTGGAGTGCGATGGCTGGCAGATCATCAATTTTCCCAAGCATGTTTCTTGCGGGGAGCGCTGCGCAGTCGGCGAACCCCAGGAATTTATAAGAAGCCTGATTTCTTATCCGTAATGAAAGCGCTCGCCCCAGCGCGCCTGTTCCAGCAATTACCACCCGCCGGGGTCTTGGCGTGCAGATTGCAGATTGAAAAAAGCCTCGCCAGGCCAGACAGGAAATAAAGCTGGCGATGGCGAGCACAACGACGTAAGGAAACAGATTCGATTGATGTAAAAAATAGGCGGTGCCCGCAGCGGATATCGCCGCCCAGCCAGTACACCGAGCCAAAACAATAGTGTTCGGATCGGCGAATGTTGAATGCGGAGCGTCAATTCTCTCTGCCGCTCCCAGCAATGCAAAGATGATCGCGAACAGAAAACTCAATGCCATGAAAGGCTGCGCGCCCCCCGGGGCTGGAAATAAAATACCGGAGTACTGGAACAAACCGGAGATGGCTGGAAGTTTGGCGAGTTGCAGCAAAAGCACAACATTCAGAAATATGACCAGAATGTCAGTAACGATCATGGAAGAGCGTTCGAAGAAAAACCGTGGCAGTAGAGATTGTAAAAAGCCGTGCAGCAGGGGTGCGCGGGCATTGACTTTCGCGGCGTTTTCCGAAGCGCATGAATTTTTCGCAAGCCGGGCGCAATCCAGTTCCGGCGTCTCTTTAGCCAAAGGCCACCGGGATTTGTACCCCGAGATTTTGGAAACTGCTTGTGTCGCCATGGTCGGTCAATGCTGAAGAATCAGATCCTTTGGTAAATGCTCTCCGGAATTGGGAAGGTGCGTCCGCTCAACACTGTCCCCAGTAACTTCACATTTCCATTACGCAATATCTCTATGGTTTTCAAGGCCGCAGCGCGCCGGGTAATGTTCGCCTCCAGTACCAGCACCATCCCGTCGCTGGCGTGGCCCAGCAGAACACCGCCGCTGTACACTCCGGCTGGAGGCGCATGCAGGATGGTGTAATCGAAGTCGAGGCGCAATTCTCCGAGCCGTCGGTGCACCCACCCGGGCGAGCCAGCGAATGCATCACTGGCCCAGAATGCCGGACCGGGCACCGACCACAAGTTCAGCGAGAGCTGATTGGATGTTTCTCTAAAAGCGGTAGCTTTTCCCGGCAAGCCCAACCGGTCTTCTTCCAGTTCGATATTTTTAGCGTGACGCGAGAATGAGCTGGCATCCACGGTGGCCACACTGGCCGGGACCATCAGCGATAGGGCCTCGGCTGTCTGCATGCAGATCCCGCCCACATCGGTGCCTTCTTCCACTGCGCTGAACACAATCTGTTTGGGCGGGCGGCTCGCAGAAGAAAAAAACAACTGCCTCACCAGGCGGCAAATCTGCTCATCAATGATTGAAGCAGGGTAAGTCTTGCGCGCGTCCGGGTAGAGAGTGGCGGCACGGTCCGCTGCGCCGGCCTTCCGCTCGATATTTGCATGCAATATCTCTGATGTACTCATACTTTTCCCGAACACCTCTCTAGCGCGAACATCTGCTCCTCACGTCCGTGGTTGAGGCAACGACGCCAAGACCGGCATGTTCAAATACGCTTTGACCTCATCCGGTGTGCGGAATGCAGGGCTAAGATAATCCGCCGCGAATGACAAGCCGGTGCTGCACACGGCTGCTGCCGCTATTCCGAAGAGCGCAAATGACAGTTCCGAACGCGCCGGTAGCGCAGGAACCGCAGGGGACTCGGCAATTGCCACATTCAGGATTGCTCTTTTGTCCAGGGCATCGGCAATCCGTGCCTCTTCCCGTTTGTTCACATACAGCAGATATTTGCTCTCAGAAGCTTCAAAATCCTTGAGCAGTTGTTCCTGCTGCACACTCTGCTGTTCGAGCCGCTGCGCGCTTTGCTCGTAGCTGGTAAGCAAG
>JAICKN010000243.1 GCA_025927855.1 Terriglobales bacterium | reverse complement strand
CTGCTGTTCGCAACTACTCAAAACGGCGCTTTCGAACTGCCGTATCAATGGCGTAAACCTTTTTCCTACTTACAGAGAACCTTTCGACCTAATCTTCGCGCGAGCAAAAACAAAGGAATGGCGGAGAGAGAGGGATTCGAACCCACTCTTTAACGGAAATTCAATGATTTGCGGGGCTACGAATGGCATATTTGGATACAGAAAGTACTACGAAGACAGCGTTAACGGATTGTAAATGGATTGTAAAATACACCTGTCAGACCGGAGGCCAGCGGGGAGTCACGCTTTGCACCATGCGACGCTCCAACTGTTTGTCCTCATATCGTGTTTACAGTTCGGATGCAATTATCTTGTCAGTCGTCGCTTCAGTTGCCGCAGGAGGTCAATGGTTAGCAGAATGACAAAAATCCAGAATGCATACAGAAGTATGTTCACCCCGAATTCTTCAAGATAGCGAAGATATACTCCTGCCGCGTAATTAGGGTCCAGGTATCGGTTGACAATGTTGATTGCGGGACCCAATGCTATTATGGTCACCCTTTGAAGTGACCTGCTAAATTCGAAACAGAAATATACAATGTTTGCAACTAACCCGCCGAGCACCGCGAATAAGAGATTACGCCTTAGACGACGCTTCCAATTCATCAGTCACCCTCCTCTTAATCCTTTGTTGCGGCAATATTTATTGAAGAAAACATTTTTGTCCAATCAAATCGCTACACGCGTTGTGAACCGTTCCGCTGCAAGATGAAATACCCAAGGCTTGCTCCATATCCGTGTGTGAAAAACCACCGCCGATGCTTTGCTTGTGCAGGGCTTCGTGTAGCAGCGTGCCTAGTCCGTAACTATTCACCTGGCCAGCTTTCGACAACGAAAACGTTGTAATGAAGGAACTGCCTAGTCCTTTCCATTCGCCTCTCCAATCATCAAGTCGGAGCCAAATTGTGTAGCCGTTATACTGCGAAAGTCCGTCAAGTTTATGGAAGGTTCCCGGTGGGTGCCGCTGAAGCAGCCCACTATCTCGGCATTAAACCACGCACTCTACTACTCTGGGCGCGGCAAGGCCGCATTCCCGCCTGCGCGCTCACCGGAACTAAACGCCATGTATGGCGCTTTTCCTTGTCTGATCTGGAAGCCTTCATTTCCCACAACCCACCTGTGGTAACCTCTGCTCAGCCATCCGTGCCCTGCACGAAAGGGGCACAATGAGAAAGCGAGTACGACAGCAGTTTGGAAGTGTAGTGTTCGACAAACGCAGTAAGACCTGGCATTTCATCTGGTGGGAAAACGGAAAGAGACGGTCCAAGCGGATCGGCTCGCGCCATGATTTTCCTACCAAGACCCTGGCATGGAAGGCGGCACAGCCTTTCGTCACGGCCATGCAATGTCAGGTGGTGAATGACGCTAGAGCAATTAACGTGAACTCCCTGACAGCATTCTATCGGGCAGAAAAGATGCCACAGCGTTATAGCACTCGACGAGGCTATGAACGCTGGCTGAGGAACTACATTCTGCCACGATGGGGTGAACAACCCGTTACCGAGATGCAGGCACGGCCCGTAGAATTATGGCTGCAATCTTTGAATCTTGCTCCCAAAAGCAAGGCGCATGTTCGGAGAATGTTACGAGTGCTTTGGGATTACGCCATGTGGCGCGGCGACGTGACCACGCAACGCAATCCTATTGAACTGGTAACGGTCAAAGGAGCCACGAAGCGCACACGCGAGCCACGCAATCTAACGGTCGAGGAGTTCCGTAAATTCGTGCAAGAGCTTGCGGAGCCACTCCGCACTATTGCTCTGCTTTGTGTATGCCTGGGTCTGCGGATCAGTGAATGTCTTGCCCTCAAATGGAAAGACATAAACTGGCTGGAGGGAAAGCTGAAGGTAGAACGCGCCATCGTGCATCAGCATGTGGATGCGGTGAAAACCATCTACTCAAAGCGCACATTGTCTCTCGACCCGATGATCCTTGAGCGCTTTTATGTGTGGAGGCAGGCAACTCAATTTTCGTCCGATGAAGATTGGATATTCGCCAGCCCTCTAAAACTCGGACGCTTGCCCATTTCCTATCCTTGGGTATGGAAGAGTTTTCAGCAAGCCTCTACCAGATCAGCGATTGGGAAGCTGGGCACTCATGCCCTGCGGCATAGCTATCGCTCTTGGCTGGATGCGGTAGGCACCGGAATCGCCGTGCAGCAAAAGCTCATGCGGCATTCTGACATTCGTACCACGCTCAACATCTACGGTGACGTGGTTACGAACGAAATGGCGCAGGCCAATTCAAAAATCGCGGGACTTGCGCTTAACGGATTGCAGGACGGATCGTGCAATCCGTAAGTAATTGAAAATATGGCGGAGAGAGAGGGATTCGAACCCCCGATACCCTTTCAGGTATGCCGCATTTCGAGTGCGGTGCCTTCAACCACTCGGCCATCTCTCCGATGGAATATTTTAGCAGGCTGCGCTCTTCCATCATCCGGCTGCATCCAATGACGTTGGGCTGCGCGCGAACTCCAGTGCCCACCGCAGGAACTGGTCGAACACAGGCCACCCACCTCTTAAATTATGTCAAAGCTTACCGGCCTGCGCTCGGTGCCTTCCTCTTCGCCTTAGCATTGTCGTATTGCGCCTGGAACGTGGCCGCTGCATTTATGAGTTCATCCGGATGTTGAGACATTCTGATGAACAAAACACGAATATCGGGGCTGAAGCCGAGAAAATCATAGGCATCTTTGGGCGAAGGCGGGCCGCCCGCAGTTCCCGCCGGAGGTATGGGGTCAGGAAGGTGCACAGCATACATGGAACCTTTGGCAATCGGCTCATGCTCATATTGCAAAATCCAGGCGCAATTGTGGGAATCGAGAATCATGTCCGCGGAAATAATTTCCCAGTTGCCAGCATCGCCCGGAGCAGGCCGCTGGCAATCCCACAGATGCGCCTGCGGCACGGTGATCGCCGGGTCAAAAAAACCATATTCGTCTATGCCGATTCGCTGAATTCCATGCTGCCGCACCCACGCTTCCGCCTGGGGCAGGGCCTGGTTCCAATCCACGTTGGAATCGCTGAGAAGCTCGTAGGCAGGGTGCCCGAAGCCGAGCGCATTGATGTAAGGAAAGTAATACGGATATGCCTGAACGGCGGTGTATAGACACGAAATGGCCAGGATAACGGCGGCAGCTTTCAGGCCCACGGCCAGCAACGAAGAACGCACGGAAGCGATCATGCGCGGGAGCACGGCGAGAAATAATGTCAAAAGCACGATAGAAAAACTGAAATGGCGTATGCTGATGGTCAATCTGCTGACCAGGCAAACTACGGTAAATGTCCAGAAGCCCACCCACAACGCACGCCAGCGAAAGGCAAGATCGGCGGGAACAATCGACGCTCGATTTGCGCTCTTCTTCCACGCCCACAAGCAAAGGGCAAGCAGCAGCAAAAGCAGAAATCCCGGAACCGATTTCAAAACGAAATCAACCGGAAAATAAAACCACACTCCATGTGTGTAGTGGTGGCCCAGAATAAAAGTAGGCCGCTTTCCGGTGATCACCACCCAGAACAATCCACGGAAAAAGATTGCAAACGGCAACAGCAAGCGCCGGAAAAATAATGAGACGATATTGCCGCCTAAAAAATATAGGGCATTCGTAGGCTGCCGGATGGAAAAGACAAAATAAAAAACATAAACGATGCCTAGCGCCCAGAGGATTCCACGCCTCGCGCTTCGCGCCCGCAGTTTTCTCCATGCCTTTAGCTCACTCACATCCGCAGGCATCCCGGCAACAGCGCGCCAGCGCAAGCTCCAGCCGAAAATCGGCAGAATCACAAATATAACGAGCGCAGAAAATTTGGAAAGCAATGCCCCGGCAAAACAAAGAGCAAAAATCCCAATATTTTTGCGAGAGGGATTGCGCCACATTTCTCCCATGCTCCACAGCGTGAGCACGGCGAATAACGTGACGCCTACATCGGTAAGAACGAGCGGGCCAAAAACCAAAAGCATGGGCGTGGTCACATAAGCAACAAGCGCCAGCAGGCCACCCCAGTTGCCGCCCAGGCGGACGCCAAGCCGGAAAATGACCCAGCCGAAGAGCAGAGTCAATCCCAGCATGGGCAGCCGCGCCCACCACAAAACCGAGGCGGCATTGTTCCAATTCCCCACTGCCCATTGGCCAAACACCCATTGCCCAATGTATGCCGGAAAAAACTTGTCGCTGACCTTCCAGGAAACATGCGAGTAGTCAGCCTTGGCTCCATGCAGCGCGAGTGAAATGCCAGACAACACCTTAAGCAAAGGAGGGTGCTCGGGATTCAAACGGAGATCGAGTTTCTGCACATAACTCAATCCCGCTCCAATGTGGGCGACTTCGTCAATGACCACCGATTCATGGCGCGCAGCTCCTCCGGCCAACACCGTCATAACAACCAGCAAAGCCACCGCGATAACCGCCGCCCACCAGGAGGGATGCTGCGGCGGCGCGGAAGCGTGGCTCTGCCAGTCACGATTCGGCAAGTCACCGCTGGACGAATCATCATTCAACAAATTAAGGCCCACTGCCGGGCCTTCAGACTGATGAACCAAGGGATAGCCCTCCCACTTTCCTGCCTGGAATCCTAATAAAGGTAGGGGAGAATTGTACCGTATGCGGTACAAGTGCCAAAATTTTAGCAATGACG
>JAICKN010000094.1 GCA_025927855.1 Terriglobales bacterium | reverse complement strand
TTAGGCCTTTTTGGGGGCGATCGCGTCTTTCGTGGACTTCGCCACGCGGAACTTCACGACGGTCTTCGCCTTGATCTGAATGGGTTCGCCAGTCTGCGGATTGCGTCCCATGCGGGCCTTACGATGCGCCTTTACCAGGCGACCAAGTCCGGGCACAACAAACACGCCATTCTTCTTCGTTTCTTTTACCGCTGTGTCGGCCAGGTTCTCCAGGAATGCCGCCGCTGTCTTATTGTTGGTTCCCAGCTTCTCCGCCAAATGGCGAACCAGTTGGGTTTTGGTCATACCTGATGCCATGAATCCTCCTCTTGAAACGTTTGAATTTGCAACGATGGGCGAATCTTACACTACAAGTCCTGTGGAAAAACAACGCTTTCCCCGCACTTTATGCGGTTTTTTGTACTGGTGATCTCAAAAAGTCACTAAAATCGCGTTTTTTCGCTTTGGGAACGCCGTTCTTCCCCCGATTAGAGCGAATCTGCAAGCATGGCATAATCAAAATATGAGTTGTTCCATCTGCGAAAAGCGCAAGGAAAAACGCTTCTGCCCTGCAGTCCACGGACGTATTTGTCCGCAATGTTGCGGAGAACAACGCGAAGTTACTCTGGATTGTCCCGGCGCCTGTGCTTATTTGCTACAGGCGCGAGAGCATCAAAAACCGCGCCGAATCGAAGATTTGGATCCTGCTCTCGTTTTTCCGCATCTGCAAATTTCCGAACGGTTCATTTACGAGCATGAACATTTGATTGCGGGATTAACTTTCGCAATGGCGAAAACCATCCGCACAGATCGCGCCTTGACCGACAATCAGATTTTTGCGGCGCTCTCAGCGCTGGCAGAAAGCTATGAAACATTGGTCAATTCGGGATTGCACTATGACGCGCCTCTGGCCGGCTTAGGTCAGCAGGCCATGGCAAGCGAGATTCAGCAGATTATCCGGGAATACCGCGAGACGGAGCAAAAGCACATTGGCTACGCGCGCCTGCACGATTCGGAGGTTCTGCGCGGGCTGGTATTTCTATTACGGATGGGGTTATCGCGATCTTCTGGACGGGCCAAATCACGGGCATTTGCGGATTTTGTTCTCGGCGGCTTTCCTGAACAACCCTCCTCAGTGATAGACGCTGGCAAGGCTGCCGACTCCATCATTTTGCCCTAATGTTCTTGTGCTCCATGAGGGCGGAAAACGAAGGGCAAATGCCCGGTTGCAAGTTTGGCCCCGAATCAGCACACTAGATTATGCGTGTCTTATCACGATTTTTGTTGGCGGCAACCAATGTGGCCCACTTCCCTGCTCCAGAACTGCCCGAGATTGCATTTCTAGGGCGCTCGAATGTGGGGAAATCCAGCGTTATTAACTCACTGGTGGGCGCAAAAATTGCACGCACCAGTTCCACGCCGGGACGCACGCAATCCATTAACTTTTTTGAAATTCGCTGGCCCGGAAAACCAAAGCCAGAACTTCTGTTCGCAGACCTGCCCGGCTATGGCTATGCTCGTGTTCCGCGGGAAATCTCACAACAGTGGTCCGGATTCATCGAGCCGTATTTACGGCAGCGGCCAAGCCTTGCGCTTTGCCTTGCGCTCATAGATATCAGCATTCCTCCGCAGGAAAGTGACCGTCAGCTTGTAGATTTCCTGACTGCCACCGGGCGCTCCACTTGCATTATCGCTACCAAGAGCGACCGTATCTCAAATAATCAGCTGCGAGCTTCGCTGAAAACTCTACAGGACCGATATCAGGGAATCCGCGTCCTTCCCTTCTCCGCAAGAACTGGGACGGGGAGGCTGGAGCTCTGGAAAGATATCAGGGAAATCGCGCACAATTTCGGCGCGGCAATCTCTGCCGTTCCATCTACCGAACGATAGCCTGGCGGAAGCATCGCCTGACAGGCTATATAGCCGAAGAACTATAGAATGCGCTTAAGTTCGGCGCCGTTGACGACCAGAAATTAGGTGTGTTCCCTCCCGAGCGCCCCGAGTAGTGCCTTTCGTCAGAGCGGGTTATGATAGTTGACGAATGGCTAAATATCTCATTACGGGTATTGCGGGCTTTATTGGGTCCTCTCTGGCTCGCGCGGTTCTCGCGCAGGGCGATCAGGTCCGAGGAGTGGACAATCTTTCCACCGGCAAGCTGGAAAATCTCGATGATATTTCCGGACGCATTGACTTCCAGCGGGCAGACATACTTGACCTCGCCGCCATGCAAACGGCATGCAGAGGCGTTGACTATGTGCTTCATCAGGCTGCGGTCCCTTCAGTGCCCCGCTCGGTGTTAGATCCCATGGAGAATAACCGTTCCAATCTTGATGGAACCCTGACCTTGCTGCTGGCTGCGCGGGACGCCGGGGTAAAGCGCGTTGTGTTTGCCGCTTCTTCCTCCGTTTATGGCGATACACCCGTCCTTCCGAAAAGAGAAGACATGCCGCCAAGGCCGGTCTCTCCTTACGCGGTAGCGAAATTGGCCAGCGAATATTACATGACCTCGTTTTACCGTTGTTATGGATTGGAAACTGTCTGTTTGCGGTACTTCAATATCTTTGGGCCGCGTCAGGATCCTTCTTCTCCGTATTCAGGAGTTTTGGCGAAATTTATTACGCAGATGCTTCGCGGAGAAACGCCGACGATATTTGGTGACGGGAAACAGAGCCGCGATTTTACCTACATTGAAAATGCAGTTGCCGCCAATCTGCTTGCCTGCCACGCTCCCGCCAATTTGGTCGTTGGCGGAGTTTTTAACATCGCAACTGGAAAACGGACTGACTTGAACGAAGCATTCCAAATTCTCAAGCGGCTTACCGGATTCTCTGGAAATGCGGAATATGGTCCGGAGCGCGCTGGGGACGTGAAGCATTCTTTGGCCGATATTACTCGCGCCCGCGAGTGCCTCGGATATGCACCTACGGTGCAATTTGAGGAAGGATTGCGTCTGACCTTGGAATGGTATCGGGGAAATGCGTCCATTCCAAAAGCAAGTCAGACTTCCAAGATTCCTGAGATCGTAAGCTCGAATAGCTGACTATTTGCGGATCCGGCATCCCCGCGCCTTGACGACAAAACCTTGTGGCTTCTGCATTCCCGATATGGTCTTAATTCGCCCGAGGATTACCTTGGTTATCTCGGCTCTCCACGCCGGGCGAGATACAGTGTGAGCCATCTGTTATGACGCTTTCCTCCATTGTGCTCTCGCGCGACTCACAAGAGATCAGTGTTTTGGAGTGCATTCTGGGAGGATTGCACATTGGGGTGGATGTAGAGGCCGAACCCGGGAGGGTTTGCGCAAAACTATCCAAGTCCCGGGTGGATGCGCTGATTGTAGATTCTGAAGTAGAGGGCAGTTGGCAATTTTTGCAGGACTTCCAGAACCTTAAGACGCAGGACTCCGTTCCGCTGGTGATTTTGAATGGCCCACGAAACGCAATGTCCCCTCCTCCCGAATCTGCATCTTTCCTGTTTCAAAAGCCCATCTCTGTAGAGCAGGCCGTCCATATCCTTTCCTCCGCGCGCAACATGATCCTGGAGCGAAGGCTGCATTATCACCGCGTATCGGTGGACACGCAGATTTCGTTGTCGGCCGAGGACAAAAAAGTCCCAGCCCGCATGATTAACCTAAGCCAGGGGGGAGCGCGTATTAAGGGAGATTTCGATCAGGAATTTCGCGGCAATATCCAAATGGCATTCAAATTACCGCAAACTTCAAAAGAATTCGTTCTCCGGGCAAATGTTGCATGGGCCGACCGCAACGGAAACGCGGGAGTACAGTTTGTGGATGTCCCGCGTCCGGCGTATCGCAATTTACAACTGTGGCTGCAAAAGCAGTATTTCATCCAGTAGCACCGGCAAAACCATCACCACAAAAACTCTGTGCCTTCCGTCGCCCACGCCCATTTACGGCGAACCATGAACGAAAAGTACCCTAGCCTGAAAATCTTGCGTTCGTGGGCAACCTTGGCATCTTTTATTCCGTCTTGTCAGGGGTGGGGATTTTCCGGATGGAGTTTGTCGAGGGCAACGGCGATCTCATCCTTGGACGGGCCCTGCTGATTACCGTATAATTGCCGTTTTCGTACTCCCATATCTTGAGGTTGTGGCGATTCTTCTCGCTCATCAGGAAAGTTCTGTCGCAAGGCACGAGTGTGGCAATCTCCGCCCCGCTGCGAAGCAATCGCCTTTTTTTACAAAGGGTTATCGCGCGCGTGGGCTGGCCCTGCTTTTGATGGCGGCTTTCTCCTTGCTGATTTGCGCTCCTGCAAGCGCCCAGGAAAATATCATTTCGCACATCGAAATCCATGGCAACCACCGCATCCCTGCCGACACTATTCGCGCACACATTTTCACCAAAGAAGGCGACATCTACGACCAGAACGCCATTGAGCGCGATTTCAACTCCCTTTGGAACACCAACTACTTCGAAGACATACGGTTTGAGCGGGAGCAGACGCCAAAGGGCTGGATTCTCCATATTTATGTCAAAGAGCGGCCCACCATTCGTGAAATCGCCTATTCCGGATTGAGTTCCGTGACGAACAGCGATGTGCTGGACCGGTTTAAGCAGGAAAAACTCAGCCTCACGCCAGAAAGCCAGTACGATCCCACTAAAGTCAAAAAGGCTGAGGTGATCATCAAGGAACTTTTGGCGGAGCACGGAAGGCAATTCGCGACCGTTCGTACAGAGGTGCGCCCTATTCCGCCCTCGTCGGTGGGAGTCACTTTCGTAGTGAAAGAAGGGCCAAAGGTCAAAGTCGGCAAAATCCGCTTCATCGGAAATCAGCATGTTTCCAGCCGGGTATTGCGAAGTTCCATGAAGGCTTTGCGGCCCATAGGAATTCCCCACTCAATTTTTCTGGAAAATATTCTTGCCAAAACCTACGACGCGACCAAGCTGGAAGATGACACCGAGCGGGTGCGCGAAGAATACCAGGACCGCGGTTACTTCAAAGTGGTGGTGCAGGACCCCACGACAAAGATCCGGGACACCGGCCACGGCGCATTTCACATTCCTTTCATTCAAAAAGCTCACGGCAAAGCGGTGGACATCACTATTCCCATCGAAGAAGGCGACCGTTACCGGCTGGGAGGAATCACCTTTGAGGGAAATAAGGCCGTAACCAATACAAAGGCCCTGCGCGCCATGTTCGCTATTAAAGATGGCGATGTCTTCAGCCGCGGCAAGATTGCCAAAGGCCTGGAAGCCCTGCGTAAAGCCTATGGGCAGCAAGGCTACATCAACTTTACAGCTGTGCCCGACACCACATTTGATGAAGCCAAAAAGCTGATTTATCTGAAGATGGACATAGATGAAGGCAAGCAATTCCGGGTGCGCCGCATTGAATTCAGAGGCAACACCACTACGCGGGATAAAGTCATCCGCCGCGAAATCCTTCTGGAAGAGGGCCAGATATACAACCAGCAGTTATGGGAACTGAGCCTGATGCGTCTAAATCAGCTTGGATACTTTGATGAAATGAAGCCGGACGATCCCGACGTCACCGAACGGCACCTGAACGAGCAGGAAGGCACCGTAGATTTGACTTTAAAGGTGAAAGAAAAGGGCAAAAACAGTATCGGGCTAACTGGCGGTGTCAGTGGGTTGTCTGGATCTTTTATTGGCCTCAATTACAGCACAAACAATTTCCTTGGATTGGGAGAGACGCTCACCATTCAGGGGGATGTCGGCAACCTGGAGCGCGATCTCACGTTCGGATTTAGCGATCCTTACTTCTTGAACCGGCCGCTCCAGCTGGGCTTCACAGTCTACGGACGTAAATTTAATTTTGACGAGGCGCAGCAACAAGCCATTCTCACCGGGACGCAACTCAACATTCCGCAGGCCGACCTGCAAAATTTGCAGAACTACACGCAATCGAGCAAAGGGTTTACGCTCACCCTCGGACACCGGCTGCACCGCTCGAAGTATTCCGCCAATATCACGTACTCGTTTGACGTCTCTTCATTGGTAGCTCTAAGCGACGCGTCCAAGAACCTGTTCAACGCTTTGCAATTCCAGGGAATCAGCGGTCCTAACTCGCTAAACGGCATCACGACCAGCAAAATACTACCGACGTTCTCATTCAATACCCTGAACAACTCCCTATTTCCCCACAAAGGCAGCCAGTTTACCGTGGGAGCGGAGCTCGCGGGACTCGGCGGCACCGTAAAAACAATCCGCCCCTTAGTGAACTTCACGCATTTTATTCCCGTCCAAAACAATCGCAACACGATTGGCATGCGGGTGCAGGCCTCGTTCATTACCGGCTACGGAGGAGTTGTCGCCCCGCCATTCGAGCGCTTTTATATGGGCGGCGAAGACGATCTCCGCGGTTTTGATATCCGCTCGATTTCTCCGGTAGCATACTTGCCAAGCCTGACGTTCATTGCCCTCACCAATCCTGATGGATCGCCCGTTCCCAAAAACCCGGCCAATCCTTTGCAGGGAAATTACACGGTTCCGATTCCGGTCTCCCAAATTGTTTTCCCGGGCGGCGATGCCAGCATCGTAGGCAACCTGGAATACCGGATCACTTTGTTTGGCCAGGCCAGCATCGGCCCATTCATGGATATCGGCTTTGACCCCGTGCTCCGCAGTTCTCAGTTGAAAATAACTGACCAGCAATTCAGCACGTTGCAGAACACTATGTTTGGCTGCCCCGGCTTGGATGTAGGGTTAAATTGCACAGGTCAGGCTCAACTACAGAACCTGTCGCAAACCCTTACTCCGGCTCCCGGCACCAATTGGATTCCACGGATGTCTACGGGGATTGAATTCAAGATCCTGTTGCCCATTGTGAATGCCCCGTTCCGCGTTTACTACGCGTACAACCCGTTGCGCATGGACACTACCAGCCAGCCTCCGTCGCAAGAGCAGATTTTGCGCAGCATGTTCCCTCCCGGGGCTGCGGGAGACTTTACTTTCAAACAGGCCACTTCCACTTTTTCACCTCCATTTATGCTGCGTGAACCGCGCAAAACGTTCCGCTTTACAGTCGCCACAACTTTCTAAAAAGGACGGGGGGTTGGGCGTGTTTCTTGAACGCTGAGTTTATGATGGGCCGCCTAGTGTACTTTCCGCCGGGGCCAGCTACAATACTCTGTTTCTGACTTCACCGGTTCGAGCGGGCATTGAGTAATCGGTTCGCAAAGCCGGAAAGGACAGCAATCGCGTGATCATAGGCATTCCGAAGGAAATCTATCCGGGCGAGCGGAGAGTCGCGCTGGTCCCGCTCGTTGTCCCCAATTTGTTGAAGGCTGGCTTTGAAGTCGCGGTGCAGTCCGGGGCGGGAGAAAGCGCCGGATATCCCGACGCGCATTATGCGGAAAAGGGCGCGAAGATTCTGCCGGACCGCGCCAGCGTCTTCAATACGGCGGAAATTATCCTGCAAGTGCTCTGCTATGGCGCAAATGATGTGAATGGCGGCGAAGATTTACGCTTGCTGCGGCCCGGCCAGGTATTGATTGGATTCTTACGCCCGCTTGGGCAAGCCGATGTGATTCAGCAGATTGCCGCCACCGGAGTCACTGCATTCGCGGTGGAGTTGATCCCCCGAACCACTCGCGCGCAAAGCATGGATGCGCTTTCCGCCATGGCCAATCTTGCTGGATACAAAGCGGTGCTCATTGCCGCCGACCATTTGCCGAGAATCCTTCCTATGATGACTACCGCCGCCGGAACCATCACTCCGGCACGCGTGCTGATCATCGGCGTTGGCGTTGCCGGGCTACAGGCCATCGCCACCGCGCGAAGGTTAGGCGCAGTGGTTTCCGCTTATGACGTACGGCCTGCGGTGAAGGAACAAGTGCAGAGCCTGGGCGCCCGCTTCGTGGAATTGCCGCTGGAAACCGGCGACGCACAGGACGCTCGCGGCTACGCCCGCGCCCAGGACGAGGCCTTCTATGCCAAACAGCGCGAACTGATGGGCAAAGTCATTGCCGAGCACGACGTAGTCATCACCACTGCGGTGGTTCCCGGCAAGAAGGCACCCGTACTTGTGACCGCGGCCATGGTGCGCGGAATGCAACCTGGGTCCGTGATCGTGGATTTGGCGGCAGAACGCGGCGGGAATTGCGAACTCACGCAACCCGGAAAGACTGTAGTCGAGCATGGCGTTCTGCTGGTCGGCCCCATCAATACGGCAAATGGGGTTCCCTACCATGCCAGCCAGGTGTATGCGAAAAACCTGGCTTCGTTTTTATTGAACCTCGTAAAAGACGGCAAGATCCGACCGGAAACCGAAGACGATATTATCCGCGAAACTCTGCTGACCCGCGGCGGCGAAGTTGTCAACCAGCGTGTACGGGAGTTTTTCCCGGCGTTAGCAGCCACCCCAAAGTAAAGGAGAATTTGTGCCCGCAGATTTTATTTCTAACTTATACGTTTTCATCCTGGCGGGATTCGTCGGCTTTGAACTGATTAAGCGCGTTTCGCCGCTGCTGCATACGCCATTGATGTCGCTGACCAACGCGCTCGACGCCATCGTGGTCGTGGCCGCCATCATCATCGCGGGACGGCATGAAACCGTGCTCTCAACGACGCTGGGCGCGATTGCCGTGGCTGCTTCCTTCAGCAATATGGTGGGCGGCTTCTTCATTACAGACCGCATGTTGCGCATGTTCAAAAGCGGCAAGGCGAAAAAATCATGAACCTCGTCGAGCTACAGCAATATCTGGACTTCGCCTTCATTATCGCCGTCGTGCTTTTCATTCTGGCGATCAAATGGCTGAGTTCGCCGGCGACGGCCCGCCGCGGCGTTCTTGCCGGTGAAATTGCCGCTGCCCTGGCGGTTGCGGCCACGCTCTGCAATCCCGAATTGGTGCAGTTCAAGTGGATCATCATCACGCTCATCATTGGAGCGGCCATCGGCATTCCACTGGGAATGGTCAAAATGACGGCGGTCCCACAGCGGACCGCTCTTAGTCACGCTTTCGGCGCGCTCTCCGCCGCCATCATCGGCATCGCTGAGTATTACGTCGGCGTTCCGCGCGTCACCCGTTTTGAAATGGGCGAAATTGCGCTCGAAGTAATTATCGGGTCGCTCACGTTTACAGGAAGCCTAATCGCTGCGGGCAAGCTGCAGGAAATTCTGCCGCAGCGGCCTATCACCTACAGAGGCCAGAACATCGTAAGCCTTTCAGTCCTCAGCGCGGCCCTGGTTTTAGCAGTGATACTCGTAGTCAATCCGAACCAGGCTTACCTGTTTCCGGCTATGGTGGTGGTCGCGCTGTTCTTCGGAATATTGCTGGTCACGCCCATCGGCGGCGCGGATATGCCCACGGTGATTTCACTTCTCAATTCCTACGCGGGATTTTCCGCCGCGCTGCTCGGCTTCGTGCTCAACAGTAAAGTGCTGGTCGTTGCGGGCGCGCTCGACGGCTCCTCGGGCTTCGTCCTCTCCGTCATCATGTGCAAAGCCATGAACCGGTCATTTGCCAATGTCATGTTCGGTGCCTTTGGTCAGGTCCAAGCGTCCAGCAGCGCTGTGCAGGAAGACCGCGTGGTTCGTAGCGCCACTCCGGAAGAAGCTGCCTCCATTCTGGAAGCCGCCAGCCGCGTAGTCGTTGTCCCCGGCTATGGCATGGCGGTCGCGCAGGCACAGCACAAAGTCCGCGAATTGTATGACACGCTCACCAAGCGCGGCGTGGACGTGCGTTTTGCCATCCATCCCGTCGCCGGACGCATGCCCGGCCACATGAATGTTCTGCTCGCTGAAGCGGATATTCCTTATGACAGGCTAATTGAAATGGATGAAATCAACGGCGACTTCCCGCAGACCGATGTTGCTCTTATCATCGGCGCGAACGACGTCACCAATCCCGCCGCCCGCACCGATAAGAGCAGTCCAATTTATGGCATGCCCATTCTCGACGTGGATAAGGCGCACACCGTAATGGTGATTAAGCGCAGCATGAATCCGGGCTTCGCCGGCATTGATAATCCGCTGTATTACATGGACCAGACGTTGATGCTTTTCGGCGATGCCAAAGGATTTGTAAGCAATATTGTACGTGAGCTGACAGCGGCGGGAGTGCATGCGTAGGGAAATCCGGTGAGATCAATTCAGCAAGCATCAGAATCAGGTCTGATTTGACTTTAAGAGGCTGCTCTTGATTATTAATCAAGTTCATTTCAAATATTGGGTAGTCCTTTTCCTATGCTATTTGATTGCTGCGCCTCCTGCTGATGCCGTGGATTGTGCTCCTCCTTCGCCAGGTTCGTGCCATTTTTTAAAGAATGTGTCCACAGTTTTCGTAGGTACGTTAATTAGTAAAAATCACGATTTAGACCATTTTCGGATAGATGAGCTCATAAAAGGTAAACACCGAAAATATATAGATCTTTTTCCTTTCCCAGAACCATCATTATTCCAAGTCGGCGAACAATACCTAGTATTCGTCACAGTTGTGGATGGCAATACCGAGGTTGCATCGTGGTGTATGCCCAACTATCAGGCCAAATATGCCAAAGCCCTGCTGCAACAGCTGCGAGCTGAGAAGAACGGAAAGCGAAATGCCTCTGTTTACGGAATGCTACGGCAAGCCACAGATATCGGAATTTTAGATAACGATTACAATCATCCGCTACCAAATGTCACGATTAAGCTGAATTCTGGGGGGAAAATCTTCGAAGCTAAAACCGACAAAGACGGAGTTTATTCTTTTGACAGACTGCCTCGTGGCACTTACCAGGTTTCTGCTGTCGACATGCCTCCGCACTTAGAACTTTCCCAGCTGATTGCCGGGGATCCTTTTCCTCCCTTCGAGCTTCCACCCAATTCGTGTTTTGATGACGAACTTACTGCTCTACCCACAGGCCGCATTGGCGGGCATGTGTTTAATTCCGACGGAAATCCAATTGTCCCCCTAGGACTCGAACTTTTCCGAGCTAATGAATATATGCAAAGCAAGTCGGGCAGGTTAAGCCACCAGGGCGGTTCAGAATCCTACTATTTTAAAAATCTTCCATCCGGGGACTATGTGCTCGTTTTCAATAGACTCAACCTGCTGAATCCAGACGCTCCGTTTGCGATCACTTTCTATCCAAATGCTCCTAATTTCAACACTGCTCAAATTATTCACCTTGAAGATGGACAGCAGATTACAAATGCAGATATTCATCTAGGAAAACCGATTGCTCAGTCTCGCAACCTCATTGTTCGGCTGCTCTGGGGCAAAAATGATCCTCAGGAATATTTTTCACCATACATCAATGTGCATCCAAGTTGGGGTTTAGACCCATCCCAAACCCGTGTCGGGGAAAATAGATACACAATGAAGCTACTTCTCGATGCAAGCTATGTGATCTATGGAGAGGCATGGTGCAAAATTGGAAAAGGCAGTATTCAGACGAATGCAGTGACAGCGAATAAAGACTTATCAGCTTCACAAATAACCCTTATATTCAAAAAGGGTAGTTGTATTCCTTAAGCAATAATTAGTTAAACGTCTCAGGCTATCCTAAATACTTCAAGAACTCTGCTGGCTTGGACTCGAACCCCGGAAATACCTGCGCCAAATCTTTATTTCCCAGATGGCGGGAGACCGCTTCTCCCAACACGGTGCGGAAGTCTGTGGTTAGTGCCAGGTCCCTTGCCTGA
>JAICKN010000294.1 GCA_025927855.1 Terriglobales bacterium | reverse complement strand
GTGGAAGGAGGATTGAAAAATGCGATGTTGCTAATCTCGCCCTCGCCTTCCTTGTAAGCGTCCCCTTCCAGCGTGAACGCGTTATTGCCGGTTCCGGCGTCCACTCGGAAGCCGCCGTGGATTCTCCGCCATTCGTCATAGTTAATGCCATCCAGATGATGCTCGGGACCACGGAGGAAGCCTTTTGCGAATATGCGGTAGTCGAGGCTGGAGCCATGATGGCCGCCGTAACGCGCCTCAGCCATGCCGGTGTCAATGTTCCCACCACCGATAGCGGCGAGCGAGCCACGGGTGTCTTTGGCGTTCTTGGTAATAATGTTGATCACGCCGTTCACCGCATTTGCGCCCCAGATGGTGCCGCCGGGACCGCGGATGACTTCGATGCGGTCAATATCTTCGAGAACGTAATCCTGGACTTCCCAGTACACACCTTCGAACAGCGGGGTGTAGAGGCTGCGGCCATCCATAAGCACCAGCACGGCGCGGGAAAATCCGCTACCAAAGCCGCGGATGCCGACTGCCCAATGATCGGAATCCACCCGTGAAACTTCCACGCCGGGTGCGAGGCGCAACACTTCGGGCAAGCTGGTCGCGCCGGAGCGGCGGATATCGTCCTGGGTGATGACGTAAATGGCGGCAGGCGTATTCCAGACCTCCTCCGGCTCCTTGGAAACCGTGGTGACCTCAATGTTTGCCAATTGTTCGAGAGTCATTCCCTTCAACTGGTCTGACGGCGGCGAAGCCCAGGATTTTAGAGGAAGGGAAAACAAGAAAATAATGAATATGAATGTGAAACAAGTCGGGGAAAGCTGAAGGAAATGATTATCTGGGATATGTAAGGTCATTTTCCGTTGGGCTAAGCTGACCGCGAATGAGAGGAGCAACTAGCAAATGCTTAACCATCGCTCACCTGAGCCCAGCGTTCTATACAGGAATCCTTGTATATTGCCGCCCAACAGGCTGTATTTACTAAGGTGGTCAGGCCGACACCTCGTGTCGGCGTCACTTTCTCGAATGGTGACAGGGAGGATCCATTTTCATTTAATCTTGAACAAATGCTGAATGTGGGGAAACTGCTGGTTTTCGCCGGGCTGGTGATTGTCGCCGTTGGTCTGGGATTGATGTTGCTTGGCCGGACGAACCTGCCGATTGGCCGCTTGCCCGGAGACATTATTTACCGGGGCAAACATACAAGCTTTTATTTTCCGCTGACGACATGCATTTTAGTGAGCGTGGTGCTGACGCTGGTTTTCTACTTTATAGGGAAAATCCGGCATTAGGGGCGGGGGATACTGATCACGCTTCGTCTTTTCAATCACAAACTCACCTTGGCCATTCGTATGGTAAGTCGTATTCATAACGACCACGACAGCTACTGCTTTTCCATCTTTCACCGCGGGTTGAAATGTTACCTGTTGCCGTAGGGCCGTTTCCATTTTGCGATCAATCTGTTTATTTATTTTCGGTACCACATGTGCACTACACACATAGCCAGTGGTGCTGATCACGACCAACAATTCAACCGTACCACTCTCTTTAAAATTTGGGACTGACTCGGATTTTTTGATAGAAACCGGAGGAGTGGGCGGACAAAGACCTTTATTTTCCGCAGCCCCCAAGCTACATCCAAGCAAGACGAAAATGCACAAATATCTCCACATAAATTTTCGAGACATTTTGAGCGCGGATATTAAGCGAAAATCGTCGCAGAGAAAAGGGGGGTATCCCGCTTATTTCGCGGTTACCAACGAATGCGTGATGGCATGGACCGAGAGTGCAATACGGTTCTGAACGCCGACCTTGCGCATGAGTTTGGCAACGTGCGCCTTAACGGTACGTTCCTCGATGCCCAGGGCTGAGCCGATTTCCTTGTTGGAACGGCCGGCTACGAGCATCTCCAGGACTTCTTTCTCGCGGTCGGTAAATGTGACCCGGCCAGCGGGGAAGATGCGTCCGGGAGCGGAGGTGACGCGCTCGATGAACATGGAAAGCACGTGGCGCGGCGCCCACACCGATCCCTGATTGACCACGCGGATGGCCTGCACAAATTCTGCGGCGGAGGCGGCTTCATCCACATAGCCTTTTGCGCCGGAGGCAATGGCCTTGAGGATCGTTTCCTCATCCATTCCCGAACCAGTCACAATGATGCGAAGATCGGGCCTTGAAGCTTTGAGGCTGGCCATAAGGTCAAACAGATTCTGGCCGTTGCGGTTACCCAGGAGAATAAGATCAATATCCTGCAAAGTGCTGATGTCGGAGAGCGAAGCAGAGACCAACTCGAAGTCGGTCTCGGAATCAAAAAGAGTGCGGAAACCCACGAAACGCAGCGGATCGCTTTCTACCACAGCAATGCGAATAGGCGCCTTCTTGGACATGGCCGGTTTTGCGGCGGTTGCAGACTTCATAGGTTCTCCTGCTCCAGTAGACTTCGGCTAGCATAGCCATAATCGGTTGTATTGAAAAGAATCGGTAATGCATATCTCATTACGGGGGTAACATAGAAGCGCAACATGAAAAGGGCGGCGGAAGCGGCAATCCGCGCTGCTCAGCCAACGCTTTTGCATTTTGCGGGTTCAAAGCTAGTAGCCATAACTCACGACTGCTGAGTCATGGCGACATCGGGAAACTGAGGGGGAGCAGCGTGAAATCTTTCGTGGGAATGAAGCGGTGGGTGGTCATTTTTGTATTGGCGGGATTTTCTTTCGCGGCAGCACAGGCCAAATATGAACCTAAATTTAAAGGAGACCCAGCGCACTCGGATTCAGAGGCAATTGCGCTGGGATATATGCGCACCACCTTGCGCGCCCAGAAACTCTATAAAGAGAAAAACAATCACTACGCAACTTCTCTTTCCCAGTTGGTGCATACAGGTTCATTCACAAGGCGCATGGTGAACCCGAACCGTGGGGATTACACGGTTGGTTTCCGCGCCCATAAAGACGGCTTTGAGCTGTTGCTCACGCCGCAAGCTATGGATGAGCAACACCGCTCGTTCTTCGCGAATGAAGACGGCGTAATTCACGGGGATGACACCAAGCCGGCGGACGCGAGTTCCCCGGTTGTGAAGTAGATCAGTGGAATGGTGGAGCAAGTTGTTCTTAGCCGGGCAGCGTCAGGAAGCGCTGCCCGGTTTGATTTCTGTGATCCTCTTGTGCGTGAAGGTCACGGTGAGCGGATGGCTGCCATTGGGATAGTTCACAACCCTTACATTGGAATCGCCTGAGTCCTCGGGATATCCCACGCCGACTGCGAAATCGGCCTGCAACTGATTCATGCCTTTTTTCAATTGGTGC
>JAICKN010000058.1 GCA_025927855.1 Terriglobales bacterium | reverse complement strand
CTTGGCCCTCGACGAAAAAATCTATGATCTGCGGCGGGAAAAGCTGAAGCAAATTGCGGCGCTCGGCCAGGAGCCTTATCCGCGCCGGTACGAGTTTACCCATACTGTGCCGCAAGTTCTGGCCAGTTTTTCCGGCCAAAGCGGCGAAGAGTTGGAGAAAGAACGCGTCAACGTCCGCGCCGCCGGGCGAATTATGGCCATCCGCCTGATGGGCAAAGCCGGATTCGCGCACCTGCAACAAGGCGGCGAGCGCCTGCAAATCTACGTGAAGAAAGATGCTGTGGGGGAAAAGGGGTTCGAGCTTTACAAATTGCTCGACCTCGGCGACCACATTGGCGTCAGTGGGTATCTCTTCCGCACCCGCACCGGCGAATTAACCATCCATGTCGAGGAAATCACCTTCCTTGCCAAGGACCTGCTGCCTTTGCCGGAAAAATGGCACGGACTGACTGACGTTGAACTGCGCTACCGCCAGCGGTACGTGGATATGGTCATGAATCCGGAGGTGCGTGAGGTATTCCTCAAGCGCAGCAAACTGGTGCAATCGCTGCGGCGCACATTGGATGGCCACGGATATATCGAAGTGGAAACTCCCATGCTCCAATCCATTGCCGGAGGAGCGGCGGCGCGGCCGTTCATCACGCACCACAATACGCTCGATATTGATCTTTACATGCGCATCGCGCCCGAGCTGTACCTCAAGCGGCTCATGGTGGGCGGGCTGGACCGTGTGTACGAAATTAACCGCAACTTCCGCAATGAAGGAATTTCCACCCGGCACAATCCCGAATTCACCATGCTTGAGTTTTACCAGGCTTATGCCGATATGAGCCTGGTGATGGATTTGACGCAAAGGCTCATCGAGCAGGCCGCCACCGATGTGAATGGTACGACGAAAACCAAATGGGGCGAAACAGAAATAGATTGGGCGGCGAGCAACTGGAAACGCATGACCATGCGCGAAGCCATCATTCATTATTGGCCGGAAAAAGCCGGGGCCAGGCCGGAGATGGCGGACTTCGCCACGCACGATTTAGTCGCCAAGCTGGTGAAGCGGTTCAACTCCGGGCATTCGCACGTGGCCTACAATCCGCAGGAACCTGCCGGAAAAACCATTGCCGCGCTCTTCGAGACCGCAGCCGAAGAGCACCTCACGCAACCTACAATTATTTACGAATTCCCGGCTGCCATTTCTCCGCTATCGAAAAACAAGCCGGAAGAACCGGATTGGGTGGAACGGTTTGAAATCTATGCTGGACAGATGGAAATTTCCAACGGCTTCAGCGAATTGAATGATCCAGAAGAACAGCGGCGCAGGTTCGAACAACAGTTGCAGGAGCGCGAACGCGGGGACGACGAAGCGCACCAGCTCGACGAGGACTACGTCCGGGCGCTCTCCTATGGCATGCCTCCTGCCGGGGGCGTAGGGGTGGGGGTGGATCGCCTTTGCATGTTACTCACGAATTCGCCAACCATTCGCGATGTGATCCTTTTCCCGCTACTTCGGCCGGAACAAAATACCCAAGATGCGCCTCCGGCGGAAAAATAAAAACAGCCGCTGGAACTTGCCGGACGCATCTCACGTATCATTAAAGCAGCGAGGCAAGAAGGAGCAAGGCAGCCGAGGTTTTTTTCTTGAATCTAGTCGTCGAAATCATCTCCCAGACATTGCGGAGCCTGTGGGCGCATAAACTGCGTTCTTTTCTCACCATGTTCGGCATTGCCTGGGGCGTGGGATCATTGCTGCTGCTGGTCGGCCTGGGCGAAGGTTTCCGCTCCGGCAATCGCAAGCAATTCGATGAATTAGGCGAAAACGTGATGTTCATCTGGGGGGGACGCGCTCCGGCCCTGAACTCCAGCTTCACCAGCCTGCGCTGGTACTACTTGACCTATCGCGATTACCAGGACATTGCCACCCAAGCAAAAGACGTGAAGCTGGTAGAACCTGTAATCCAACGGAACGACGTCCGCGCGGTCAGCGATTTTTTTCAAAGCAGCGGACAGCTGATTGGCTCTCCTCCTGCAATCAATCAGATCCGCTACTTGCCCATGGCGGAAGGGCGCTGGCTCAATCCCTCCGATGAGGCAGATAAGCGAGCGGTGGTTGTTTTGGGCGATGAAGCGCGGCGGTTATTGTTCCCGGGCCGTCCAGCCATTGGTGCGACCGTGCTGATGAACGGAATTCGTTTTCAGGTCGTGGGCACATTGCAGCGCATTGGGCATGGCGACAATAGCACGGTCAACCTGCGCATGTTCGTTCCTTTTACCGTCATGCGCCAATACTTCCCGCCGCTGAATGTCGGTGAGTTGACGGATGCCATCAACTATTTAAACTACCAGCCAAGAACACGCGAACTGCACGAAACAGCGAAGCTGGAAGTGCACAAGATTATCGCCCGGAACCATGGCTTTGATTACAGCAATCCCGAGGCGTTTGATGAGTGGGACACCATCCGCAGTGTGGACCAGATTGGCAAAATCTTCGACGCTATGAATATGTTTTTGGGCAGCGTAGGGCTGGTGACGCTGGCCCTCGGCGCAATTGGCATTATCAACATCATGCTGGTGGCTGTGGCGGACCGCACCCGCGAAATTGGTTTGCGCAAAGCTCTGGGCGCGACCAACCGCAGCATTATGTTTCAATTTTTTCTCGAAGGCGCGTTCCTTACATTGTTGAGCGGCGGCATTGGAATGGGCGGCGCGGCCGCGCTCATGGCCGCCCTGGGAACATTGCCTTCCCCACCCGGATTCGATCCGCCGAAGCTGGTCGCATGGACAGCGGTGATGGCCATCGGCTGCCTCGCAGTCGCCGGAGTCGCGGCGGGGCTGTATCCCGCGCATAAAGCGGCGCAATTACAGCCCGTAGAAGCCTTACGCAGGGAGTAGCGCATGAAAAAAGACTTACTTCAGCAAGCTTACGCTGCCATGCGCCACGATATGCGCAGGACCGTTCTCACCATTCTTGGCATGGCATGGGGCATTGCCACTGTCGTTCTTCTGCTCGCCTACGGCAGCGGTTTTGGGAATGCCATCCACGCCATTTTCGACAGCTTTGGATCGAAAGCGGTAGGAGTGTTTCCGGGGCGCACCTCGCAACAAGATGGAGGAAACAAAGCCGGCGTCGCGGTCCGCTTCACCAAGCGCGATGTGGAACTGCTGCGCAATGTCGCTCCGCTGATTCAGCACATCTCGCGTGAGTCCGACATGCAGGCAACTGTCCTATATGGGCCTCGCTCCTTCAGTTTTCCGATTGTGGGCATTGATCCCAGCATTCTTGATATTTGGAACCTTCAGGTGGACCAGGGGCGTTTTCTGAATGAAGAAGACGATAATTCCCACGGACACTACGCCGTCCTCGGTTCGGAAGCGCAGGAGAAGCTGTTTTCGGGAGTGTCTCCACTGGGAGAAAGCATTCGCGTCAACGGCGTCTCGTTTCAGATTGTGGGAGTCCTGCATCCCCGCATGCAGGAGGCTGACAATGACAACAACCGGGTCGTCTATATCCCCTACAGCGCGATGGATGTTTTGCAGGACAACTACTATCTCGGTGGCATCTGGCTGGACTTTTCCGGCCTGGACCACGATCAGCTCACCAAAACCATCCGCACGTCGCTGGCCATGGAACATGGCTTCAAAGTAGAGGACCAGCGCGCGGTGTTCATTTTCGACGCGCAAAAGCAACTCTCGCAGTTTGGCATTATTACGCTTGGCCTGAAAATTCTTTTGGGCTTCGTTGGCACCATCACGCTCGGCATCGGCGGCATAGGGCTGATGAATATTATGCTGGTTTCCGTGACCCAACGTACGCGGGAAATCGGCGTGGAAAAAGCGCTGGGCGCGCGCAAGAAAGATATCTTGTTTCAGTTTCTGGCCGAAGCGATGGTCATTACCGGGATCGGCGGCATCCTCGGAATACTGCTTTCCTATGCCGTTTCTTTGAGCGTGGGGAGATTGACGTTCTATAGCGCGCTGGCTAAACACGCGGAGGCAGCAGATATTCGCCTGGTCGTGGCGCCTCAAACTTTGCTCATCGCAACCGTGATTCTCACGCTTGTGGGAATCTGCAGCGGTATGATCCCCGCCATGCGCGCGGCCAATCTCGATCCCATTGAAGCGCTACGCTACGAATAGTCCAGAGACATTGCCCTTGCTGGAAAGCTTATCCGCCGCTCTGTTGCGGAGGCTGCGTGTAGGGCTTCTGCATATAACGCCGGGCTTCATCGAGGGCGCCCTGTGTATTGTCGTTGGTCTGTAGCGCCTGGCGGTACTCGCTGGTTGCACGCTCACGCTGACCGGTCACATCGAAAATCTTGCCAAGTTGGATATGGCTCCAGACTTCGGTCCAGCGCGGCTCGCCGTCCCCATTCAATGAGTCGCGGTAGGCATTGGCTGAAGCCTGATAGTTGTGTTGCAGGAAAAATACTTCCGCGATGCGGTAATGCGCCAACGAGCTGTTCTGATTGATCTGCAACGCCTTGTTGAACTCAGAAAGCGCCCCGGCGAAGTCGCTCTGCTGCACCAGTCCTTGTCCGCGTTCAATGGCAGCGCGCAACTTTATGTCTTCCGAATTTTTCAGCACGTGGTTGTCGGGATCAATGCTGATCTTTCGCGGCCGCCCATAGGTTTCAATGCTGAATGGCGATGCCGTGCCGATCACTTCAATCCGCTTGTCTTCGGTCTTGCCATCAGTATCAATTTTCAGCTCTACCGGCATGCGGAAGAGATCAAGGTCCTGCGTGATTTGCCCGACAACGCGAAACCCTTGATTGTTTCCTAAACGGTAGATGGTGTATTTCGCCTTAAATTCAGGCGCGCCCGTCGAATCAAACCACTGCGTGAAGAACCATTGCAGTTGGTCGCCATAAGCTTGCTCGGCAATCTTCTGGAAGTCGGCCAGGGACGCCGATTTCCCGGCAAACTCTGTGGCAAAATTCCGGACTGCCTGATCGTATTTCTGGTCTCCCAGCACCCAGCGCAGCATGTGGAGAACCATTCCGCCCTTGTCCGTCTCGAGCGATTGAAACTCCGGGGAAAACATATCGAGTTTGGCAGCGCTGCCGAGCGGAACAGTGTCGTAAGCAAGCGCGCCCACAGACATATCTTTCACGACTTCCTGCAAAGCGGCAGGGCCGGCAGCCTGCTCAACATAGCGGGCCTGCGAATAACGCGAAAAACCATCGCTGATCCACCAGTCCGCGCGTGAAGCCGGGCTCACCGAAACTCCCCACCATTGGTGGGCGATCGTATCCGCCAGCAACTGATAATTCACCTTGGAGGTGACGGCGCGGCTGGCCATTCCGGCAATCTGCGGCGCCCAGATGGTTGGGACTGTGTCGTCCGGTAATTCAACTACCCGTAATGTTGTGGAGGGCAGTGGGCCGTAAAGGGTAACGAAATAGGTGAATTCTTTTAATGAGGTGTCGCCATACATGGCAGCAAGGGTCTGATGCATGGGCTTGAAAAACACATGCAAGTCCATGCCCGCCTGGTCGCTCTTATATTCCTGGAAAACTCCGGCGATGATTGTTCCCGGAAAGCTGGCTTTATCGGAAACAAACGTGAAAGTTTTGGTGGGAAGTCCTTCTGCGCTGCCCTTCTTGGCGGGCTGCACCCCGGTAACAGTTTCGGTGCCGCTGCCTATCACGAGCATGTGGGCCGGAACAGTGATGTTGATGGTCGAGGTAAAGCGGTTAACGCCATAAGCATTCACCGGAAACCAGCGTCCGGCATATAGCAGGTAGCTCGTGTCATCCCCGATCAACGCCAGTTTTAAACCTTGCACCGGGCTTTCATCGGCGGAATCCAGAATTCCGTCGTAATCAAATGTCATGGTGCTCGACGTACCCTTGGTCATCGTCTCCGGCAATTGCACGCGGACTACAGAATCCTGGGGAACACGGTCAGCCATGAGCGGCTTATTATTCGCATCCAGAACTTTGTTCACCCGCAACGCGTTATGCAACTCAAAATTCACGTAATTCAGATCTTCCAACGCGGTAAATTTCACCTTGGCGCGGGCAACGATTTTGTGCTCGTGGGGGATTAGCTGCGCGTCTATCTGATAGTCATCTACCTGAAACTTGGCGTTTTGGTTGTTGGAAGTTTGTGCGTAAAAAGGCACGCTAAGAAACAATACAAGCGCCATGCAGACCGGAAAGCCCCAACGGCGCGGTCGTGGGAAGATCATTAAAAGCTGTCTCCTGGAAATGCCACTCTGGAAAATACCACTTAAATTTATGATGAAGATTGTCGCCCAAAAGATGCTGTAAGGACAAGGCTTAGCGTTTTTTATCCTGCCTTCTGCGTTTATAACATCGCTCAAGGCTGGAAAACGCCGCTTTTGAGGCCTTTGCAGATGATTTGTGCCGCTCGGTCTGCCGGGGGTGTCTGATTTTCGAGCCCTCCGCGCAAGCTGGCTTTCACATTCTTAAGGTCACTTAACATCTTTTCCCGGGCAGGACCATCCGGCAGGATTTTGCGCAGCTCTGCGATCACGTTTTCCGCGGTAAATTGCTGTTGTACCAGTTCCGGGACCACTTCCTTCCCGGCGATGAGGTTTACCATGCAAAAGCGCGGCACCTTGACCCGCGGCTTGCCCAACAAATATGTCAATGGGGAAACCCGGTAGACCATGACGAACGGCAGTTGCATAATCGCGGCCTCGACCGTTGCCGTGCCGCTGGCGATGATTCCCGCCCGCGAATGATGCAGAGCGGGCAAAGCTTCCGCAACGAGATGAACCGATGCCGCCATGTTATATCGGGCCAAAAGGGCGCGCAGGAAGTCCCGGTTTAATGTGGGCGCAACCGGGAGCAGATATTCATAGCGATTACCGAGATTTGCTACCGACTCAATTATTGCCGGCAGGTTCATCCGTACCTCTTTGGGGCGGCTCCCCGGCATGATGGCGACCCACTGTTTCGCCGGATCAAGATGGTTTTGTGCCGCGTAGTCATCCCGGGAAATTTGGGGTTGAGGTAAATCCGCCAGAGGATGGCCGATGAATTCCGCATTCACTCCGCGATCACGGTAAAACTTCTCTTCAAACGGAAATATCACCAGCGCTTTTTTTACATATTTGCGCAGCAGCTTCACCCGGCCCTGCCGCCACGCCCAGAACTGCGGCGCGACATAATAAATCACGGGAATTCCGCGTTTGCTCATCGCCCGGGCAACACGCCAGTTGAAAGCAGGAGAATCAATCACGATTGCCGCATGGGGCTTGCGCTGGTCTGCTTGCGCAATTAAATGATGAAAGAGCCTATAGATTTTCGACAGGCGTCCAATAATTTCCGTGATACCCACAACCGACAAGTCTTTGCAATCAACCACGATTTCGCATCCGGCAGCGCGCATCCGCTCGCCGCCAGCCCCGAAGAACTCCATCTCTGGCTGGTATTGGGACGGCTCGGGTTGGGCTGATTGAAGTCGGGCTAATTGAAGTCGGCCTGATTGAACTTGGGACGATTGCAGGCCGCGCAACGCCCGGATTAGCCCAGCGCCATACATTTCTCCCGAAGCTTCACCCGCCGAGATGAGAACGCGCATGAAAGTATTGTACGGGCTGCTATGGTGGGGAATTATAGAGTTGTTAAGACTTCTGCTGCCCTTCAATCCAGATCGGAAATATAGCGCACGCCGTCTTTACGTTGCGGCTGCTTACTCGCAAGATCGTGGGTGCTTTGTGTTGTTTTCGGCGCGAAGTGCACTACTGTGTCTTTGGCCAACAGACCGGATTTTTCTTCGTGGGAACTCGACGCTACGTTCTTCACTGGTTGCGCCACGGCCACCGGATGGCGGGAAACATTTTCCGCATCGGTGGGCGAAGATTTATCGGAAACATGAGCAGGAACCGATTCGGCGGGCTGCGCGATGTGCGCTTCCACATTGCTGGGCAACGGAGCGAGGCGGTGCACGTGAGGAAGGGCAAGCACGGCCAAAATCGCGGCTCCCAAAGCGAATGCGGCAACATTCCTGAATCGGCGGTCTCCGGCACTTTTAGAGCGAAAAGGCACAAGCAGACGCAGCTTGGCTGGCCGGATGCGGAGTGCACGGTACGGAAGAGTGGAGAAGCTTTGCGGCCTTGCAGGCGCGTCCTTTGCCGGCGAAAACTCTCTTTTCGGCGGCTCCGTTTCGGGCGATTCTCTTTTCAGCGGTTCCTGTCTCAAAGACGCTGGAGCAGAAATGTTTTCCTGGCTGCCGGCAATCTCATATGACGGCTGTTGCGCAGAGACTGCGCTGGCCTCGGAAATAGCCTGCCAGATCAATCCATGAGGGACCAGTTCGGACTCTTCTTCCTTTTTCTTCCGGAAATGCGCCTTGAATTTTGGTATTACGGCCGCCTCTCTCGCTTGCTGCGCGCCAGCTTGGAGGGGGACGGAAGCAGACGCGGACAAAGCGGCATCGTCTCGGTCGCGTAGTTCATTGGGAACGGATTGGGGGGTAGCTTGAGCTTCTTGCGCCAGTTCAGGCTCTGGTTTGGAACGCACCACGAAAGCTTTGAGTGAACGTGTATTGCCGGAAAGAAGCTGTGGAACTAAAAATGCGATAGCGTCGGTGGAGACTTGGCCTGCAGCTTCGGTCCCCTGCTGAAGGCTGGCGGCTAGTTTCGGCAGGTCCTCAAACGAGCATTCCGAGATGGAAATTTGCGGCGGGGCATCTTCTCCGCCTTCCGCATCTGCGGCTTCCACTTCAAAACCGCGGGCCTGGAGGTCATGTTTGAGGTTCTCGCGATATTGTGCATCATCACTGAGAATACGAACCAATGCCATGGATCCTCCGTTGAAATAGACGCGAAAACACGAACGCTGACGATTCCCCCTTTTAGGGCTCAGCGGTCTTTGAACATGTAAACGAACATGTAAGCCACTGGATCAGCATTCCTGAATAAAATAAGCCGTCAAACACAGGTACTTTGGATGGTGCAAGGCGTGTTGTGGTTTGCCGGGGAGCGCAGGAATGGCTGCAAAAGTACACCATTTTCCGCTGCAAACCTGCCTGTACTTGCAGGAAAAATATTATTTTTTGAATACCAATCGAAGCTTTAACGCGCGCTTTGCAGGACTTCTGCGGCATGCGTAAGCGCCGTCGTAAGCGCGGCTAACTGTTGCCGTAGCGGCGCAAGATCGTGATTGCCTTTCGTCGCGCCAGATCTGTCGTTTTTATCTTCATCAATCGCTTCGTTGATTCCCGGAATCACGACCGCCGCATAGCCGGTATATTCTCCGGGCGCATAAATGGAATGGTGAAACCAGGGCCGGTGCGGGAGTCCCTGCGCTATAAGCAGCGCGCGTTCGGTCGCGAGCAGAGTGCGGTTGAGCGTTGCCGGATTGGGCGGAAGAGCGGATTGGCGCTCCAGGATTGCCTCTCCTGCTTGCTCGAAACGGTTGGCCGCGGCGAATGCGTCAGCAAAAGAGGGGGTTTGCGCACCGAAACTAGCGTCTGCTTTTTTCTGAGCCGCCTTCAGGTAAGAAAGGATGGCTTTGCCGTATTCTGCATAGTTGTAAGGGAGCACGTCGGCATCAGCCATGCGGATGGCCTGCAAGCCAAAGAAGCCGGCCATTTCCTGCTCGTAAGCAAAATCCGGATCGGCAAATTTTGTGAACCATTGGAAATCGTCGAACGCAGAATGGTAAACGCCATACGGCCCGCTCGAACTAATGTCGGTGGCGGGAACTCCGAGATGTTGTAAGAACACGCTGTAATCGGAACCACTGCCCAGATTGGCTATGGAAACGGGAGTCTTGCCGGCGGGTTCCTGATTTTCTGCATTCTGCAGCGGCGGCGGTTCGGACGAGCGTCGGGCTGACCTTTGCCACTGCTCGTAAACTGTGCTTCCCTTGGGGCTAGGAACGCTTTGCGAAACTTCTACAAGAAACGTTCTGAGGCTTGGAACTGAAGAGGCTTCGAAATTCGGTCCGGTAACACCCACGTCCATATTGAAGTATGCGGCTGCGTGAGCGAGTTCATGGGAATGTTGCTCGGCCCACTCGGTGGAACCGATCAGTCCTTCTTCTTCCGCATCCCAGCTGGCAAAAACAATAGTGCGTTTTGGCCTCCATCCATTTTTCAAAAGCTCTCCAATGCCGCGCACTGCTTCAAGCATGGCAGCAGTTCCGCTGCCGGGGTCTGCTGCGCCGTAGACCCACGCATCGCGGTGATTCCCAGCCACAACCCATTCATCGGGATATTCACTGCCCTTTATGCGGCCGATCACATTCCAGATGCTGCGATAGGCATAGTCCTGCCTCAGGCGCATTTTGACGCGAACGGGGCCGGGGCCAACGTGATAGGTAAATGGCAGCGATCCCTGCCACTCTCGGGGAGAATCGGGACCAGCCAGGCGCTCGAGAATGGGCCAGGCATCGGCATAAGAAATCGGCGTGCTGGGAATTTTCGGCAACGCGGCAGACTGGGCGGGCGGGGTCCGCTGCGTTTGCGGAAGATTGGGAACGGAAGCAATGCCCGGAGTAGTGGGATCGCCTGGAAATTCGAACATGAAGCCGACACTGCCGCGTTGCACTCCGGTATCCGGCCGCCACGGGCCCTGCGGATACTTATCGCCGTTGCGCCAGCCGTCATCGTAAGGGTCGGAATAAAGAACCACTCCAGCGGCGCCATTACTTTGCGCGTCAAGAACTTTGACGCCGCGGAAGTTTTGCCCATAGCGCATAAGGACAATTTTTCCGCGCACATCAATTTTCATTTCCGCCAGTTTTTTAAAATCGTCGGGAGTACCGTAGTTGGCATAGACCACTTCGCCTTCCACATCGCCAGTCGGCGCCATGCTGTTGAAAGGCATCACAATGCGCGGGTCGTTTTGATAGGGATCACCCTCGACGTGCTCGCGCGTGGGCGCATGCGAGTGGAATCCGCCGGGAGCACTGATATCGAGGCTGACCTCCCGGGGATAGTTCATCCAGACTTTATATTCTTCGATTTCAGTTTGCAGACCGGCGGCGCGGAACAACTTCGCTACATAGTCTGCGGTGACGCGGTCTTCCGGCGTGCCTGCCATGTGCGGCGCCTGGGTGAGCGCGCGAAGGTATTCTTCAGCTTTTTGGGGACTCGGAATCGCGAGAAAACGCGATTCGAGGGCACGCTCTGCGGCGGAATCGCGGAAGCCGGTGATGGTTTGCGGAGCGGATGGTCCCGCAGAAAGCGCCGGATTGGAAGCGCCGAGCGCATCACGAAAGACAGCGAAGATGCCGGAGAAAGAAAGGCCGAAAGCCAGCAGGATTGTAAAGACAATCTTCATTCGTTATCGTTCAAAATGTAAGCCAGCAAATTTATGCAAGCTGCGCCTTCGCCGCAAGTTACACAGCGGCAGCCGTTTTGATTTTACAGCTAGAGACATCTTGCCCCATTGCCGCTACACTGGAAGGCTTGCATTTCCGCACTGCGACGAGCGCAAAAGACTGAACAGAATTCGTTAGACGAACTTAAGGAAGACAGAACATCCATGAAGATTACCGACGTGAAGGTGATTGTTTGCGGTCCTGCCCGGAATTTTGTAACGCTCAAAATTGTTGCCGATGGCATTTATGGGCTGGGCGATGCGACGCTGAATGGCCGCGAACTCTCCGTGGCCAGTTACCTTACCGACCATGTGGTGCCGCTGCTGATTGGCCGCGATGCCCGGCGAATAGAGGACATTTGGCAGTACCTATACAAAGGAGCGTACTGGCGGCGGGGGCCAGTGACCATGAGCGCAATTGCAGCTGTGGACACGGCATTGTGGGACTTGAAGGCGAAGTCGCTGAATGTGCCTCTTTATCAATTGCTGGGTGGGGCCTCACGCGATGCGGTCATGGTTTACGGACATGCCAGTGGCGCGGACGTGGAAGATACCGTCAAAGCGGTCGCGCATTATGTGGAACTGGGATACAAAGCGATCCGCGCGCAATCAGGAATTCCCGGGCTGACGAGCACTTACGGCGTGGGGCGCGGCGGGATGTTCTATGAGCCTGCGGAGAAGAAAGCGCCGCCAGAGAATTCCTGGTCCACTGAACATTACATGACCTTCATTCCGAAATTATTCGAACGGTTGCGCAAGGAGTTTGGGCCGGAAGTTCATCTGTTGCACGATGCGCACCACCGGCTGACTCCGATTGAAGCGGCGCGGGTGGGAAAATCTTTGGAGTCGTACCATTTGTTCTGGCTAGAGGACCCAACCCCCGCAGAGTTGCAGGAGAGTTTCCGGCTGATCCGCCAGCACACCACGACTCCGTTGGCCGTCGGAGAAATTTTCAACACCATTTTTGACTGCCAGCAACTAATTGAAGAACAGTTGATTGACTACATCCGCACCACTGTCGTGCACGCGGGCGGAATTTCGCACCTGAGAAAAATTGCTAATCTTGCTGAGATGTACCAGGTCCGCACCGGATCGCACGGCGCAACCGACCTAAGCCCGGTGTGCATGGCGGCGGCGCTGCACTTTGATTTGAGTGTGCATAACTTTGGGGTGCAGGAATATATGCGCCACGCGCCGGAGACAGATGCGGTATTTCCGCACGCATATTATTTTGAGAATGGCTTCATGCATCCCGGAGAAAAACCGGGATTGGGCGTGGACATTGACGAGGCGCTGGCGGCCAAGTATCCCTACGACCGTGCTTACTTACCGGTGAACCGCAAGCTCGACGGCACAATGCATAACTGGTGAGCGGCTGGTGATCATCTCCCAGGAAGGCGGATGGGATGCTGAGAGGTCGGTGCCGGAGATAAAAATCTCGAAGATAAACTGAGGGGACGCCTTGTTTTGCCGATAGGACCACTCGCATAATTGGGAGAAGCTGGAGGCGTAGCTTTTCGGCAGGGTGCTCCGACCTTGAGCCATGGGGAAGCATGGGCCGGAGCGGCAAGGGAAAATGCTGAAATTACGCTACTGAATTATGGAACGAAACGGAAGCCGCCGACGTATATACGAGAGGCGCAGTGTAGGCATGATCTCGCATGAAAATATACGGAGTTCTCTATTGCATGGAGGAAAAGCTTTTATGCACGCTATGGTGAAGAATGCTTTGCTTATGGCAACAATTCTGCTGGCGGGGTTTGCCTTCGGGGCGAATGCTCAAGCCAAGGGGAACGAGCGCAGTTCCATGACGATTGTGTTCAAGGATGGCCACAAGCAGACGTTTTCCATGGCCGACGTTGCCCGCATTGAATTCAAGTCGCCCTCGGAGACCGCAAAAGCCACGCTCATGGGCCGGGGTGAGTTTATTGGAAAGTGGAGAGTGGGTGATGGCATGGGCGGACATTTGACCTTTACGCTGTTTCGTGATGGCAGCGCGATCAAAAACCCGGGCACGCCGCACGGCACATGGACGGTAGTGGACGGAGAGGCGCGCATCAGTTGGGATGATGGCTGGCACGACGTGATCCGCAAAGCAGGCAATAAATATGAGAAAGCGGCTTATTCGCCGGGAACGTCGTATGCCGGAGGGACGAACAATATTACGGATGCCACGCGGATTAACCCTGAACCGATTTAACGCGGCACTTTGATTGTGGACGAATGAAGGGGCTGAAAGCTCTTAATAAGGTGTCCGCCGATAGATGGCGCGCTCGATTTCGACTTTTAGCGTCTTCATGATCTCCTGAGGATTGAAACCAATTTTCTTGAACCCTTCGGCTGCGCTTCTTTTCGCGTTCATGAATGCTTCTTCATCTTTCCAAACGGCCGTTGTCACAACGTTGTTGCGGCTTTCTCCGCCGGTCTTTTCATAGACAAAGCCTTCTACAAAGCCGGGCAAGGTCCTGAGAAATGCTGCGGATTTATGTACTTCTGCAATAAATTTGGCCTTTGATTCCTCTGGCACAATAAATTTATCAATCAAAACGACTTGCATTTCGTCTCCTCAATTTATGGCATATAAATTGGGACATCCGGAGCGAGCATACACGAGTGGCCGTTTTGATATGTGAACACAAAGCACAACTCGGATATATGCAGCGGGGCTTCTATTTAGAAGCGGGGCGCGGGGACGGAAAGAAAAAGGAAAGACCGCCGGAGGAGTTTAGCTATTTAAAAGAAGAAACTATGCGGCGCGCACTGGTTTATTCCCGCTGGACTCCCATTTCATCTCGTTGGCCTTCAGTTTCGGATGGGAAACCAGCATGTGCCAGAACAATGCCTGAAATGATTCGGTGTGCGGGGTGACAGTTTCCGCATTAATGGGAGGGATGACGATACAGGCATCGGCAACGCGGGCGGTGAATCCGCCATCCCGGCCAACGATGCCGCAGATTTTCGCGCCCGTTTGCAGGGCATAACGCGCCGCGCTCACCAGGTTTGCGCTGATATTACGCTTCGCATCGCCGCCACCGACGGAAAAAATGAATACCAAGTCTCTGGAATTTAAGCGGCTGCCGATGAGCCAGTCACGGTAGGCGGTTTCCCAGCCATCATCGTTGATGCGGGCCGTCAGTTCGGAAACATTGTCGGTAGGCGCGTAGCATTCGATTCCGGCAATTTTGCGGAAGTCATTCACCGCATGCGATGCATGCCCGGCTCCGCCGCCCACCCCCAAAAAGAAAACGCGGCCCTGCTGTTCTTTTGTTTCAACGATCAGGTCGAGCATACGCGCGATGGGATGCTGGTCAATTTGTTCGAGTATCTGAATGGCATCATGAATGTATTCAGCGATGTAGTTCACGGGGGACCTCGAAAAATGAAAAATAGTGACTGCTTTGGATGCTTTATCGTGTGACGGCGGAGGCTGCGGGCGAAACACTTTCGCGGGAAAGGAGCGGCTGAAGAAGAATATGCGTGAGCTGCTCGCGGAGCGATGCGCTCATCCGGGGATTTTTCAGGCCGAAAGCAACGGAAGCCGCTAGCAAGCCCGCATGGCTTCCAGCATCATAGTGGTCTCCGTCAAAAAGAAATCCGGAAACAGGCACAT
>JAICKN010000250.1 GCA_025927855.1 Terriglobales bacterium | reverse complement strand
GCGCCGGGATTACATCGGATCGGGCGGGCAAGAGCAAAACGTCGTCAAAGGTAAGCGCGTCAGGGACTGGAAAATGAATCATAAGATTTCTCTTGGGAGAAACTTATATTTTAGAGACGGTTGGGAACGTACGCAAATGAGGTTGTTTTTAGCCCAAGCGAAGAAAAGGAAGAAGAGCCGTGCCATACAGAATGACAACACTGAGCATTGCGCGATGGCGATGCAAAGATTTGCACATTTTGTGCATAATCTCTCAGTCTTGACAATGGCTCGAAGCAGAATAGAATCCTAACCGGAGTACTGTCTATGCAAAAAACGTTGCTTCGTTTTTGCGGTTTCGTAGTTGCTTTAGCTTTTGTGTTTGCTGCAAGTCCGAAAGCTCATGCGGACTCCCTTACGTATGATTTAAGTGCATCATTCGATAATGGGGTTTCCTTGTCCGGTTGGGCGAATTGGAGCAATTTTTCTGGAGTTACCGCGTACAGCTTAAATCTCGATAATTCCAGCGACACTGCAAATTGCAGCTTCTCTTTCTTTGGGTGCTCTGGCGTGCTCAGCGCGTTCTCTAGTCCTGACGGGCTCGAACTGCTCACAGGATTTTTGAATCCATTCGGCTCATCGTTAAGTCTTCTGGGCCCGAAGGATTTGCGCCCTATCTTTTCCACCTCAGATGTCACGTGGACAGTAGCGGCCCCGGAAAATGCGGAATTGCCTCTACTGGCTTTCGGCTTGTTGATGCTTGGTTTTATCGTTTATCGTTCCCCCCGTTTAGCCCAGCAGCTTCAATCTTAACTTTATTAAAATCGTTGCAAGGGAAGCCTTCGCTCTAGCGAAGGCTTTTCCTCGTCAGAACAGATTAGTTCTACCGGTTTATGTTTTCTGCTATCAATTCCCCTTCGGTCAGCGCGCTTTTTGGAAGGGAGCGCCGGAGGGTCACTGAAAGCAGTTCGGTCCGGCTGGAAACGCCCAGTTTGTCAAATATACGGAATAGATAATTTTTAATTGTGTGCTGGCTAAGACGCATTTTCTCTGCAATTTCGCGGTTGGATAATCCTTCCGCGAGGCAGCTTACAACCTCGGCTTCGCGCTTCGAAAGTTGCTCTAATCCGTTAACCTCCGGGGATCGAACGCGGGAAGAAGCGGCCAAAGCGTCTACCGCAAAATTGATTTGCTCGCTAGTGGCCCATACCTGGCCGGCATGCACTTGATGGACGCATTTGGAAAGGTTTTCCAGGGATTCATTACGGGTCAACAGTCCGCGCGCGCCCGCGCGAAAAGCCGCAACAACAATCTCCTGCCCCGCGGAATCCAATAGAACTACGCCCTTTATTTTCGGGTGCGCCGTGCGCAGCTCTTCGAGCAGCACAATGCCGGGGAAGCCTTCCTCTTTGGCGCCCGACCCCAGCACAACAATATCTACTGCGTTTTTGTTGGCTGCCTCGTAAATCTGAACAGGCGCCAACTCCTGGGGCGAGGCCGTAACTTGCAGCCGGGAATCGCGGCTCAAAGCCTCCCCCAGAAGCTGCGTGTACATCCGCGTGCTGTCTGCGACAAAGACCCGGATCATTTTTCACCAGCTTTTCGCCATGCGCATTTGCACTGGTTTTCCACGGGTCCGCAAAGTTTCGGAAGCGTCAAAAAGCTCCGATGGCAGTGCAAGCTTGCAAAAACATGCATAATGTATACGCTGTGTGCAATCACATTCATGGGGCCATTTTACTCATTTTGAATCTCTTTGCTAGCCTCCCCGTAAATATTCATCTGAGTATATATCTACATAAGTTATTTGTTTATAATAATTTGATTACGGTAAAACTGCGGTAATCTGGGGCGCATTACTTACGTGATCCAGCATTTCGGGAGTGAATGCTGAGTCTTTTCGGCTTTTAGTATAGGAGGTATATTGGTCTATCTGTTTTTTGCTATAGGTGTATTATTCTCTACTTGAATGATGCGTAGTACTCTAAGAAGTAATACCTCTTGCAGTGTATTGCATGGACCGCTATTCTGCACTGCGTAGCAGCAAAGCGTTTATCCCCCCTAAAGCTGTGCTCTCCCAAAATTCTGATTGAGGATGTCTCTCTAACGGGTCAATAGGGGAATGTGACTCAGAGGGCGAAGCTACGGCCAAAAGATGATTTCAGAGTTATCATTACACGGTTCCGAACAAACGCTTGTGAATACCACTGCCAATTGGTATGCGGTCCAGACCCGTTCCCGGCATGAGAAGGTTGTCGCCCACCGGCTCGAAGAGCAGGGGATTTCCACATTTCTGCCTACGTTCCGGGAAGAACGCCGGTGGAGCGATCGCCGTAAGATTGTCGAGTTTCCTCTTTTCAGCTGCTATGTTTTCGTGAATTTCATCCCCAATGCGCAGCAACGTCTGCGCATCTGCCAGACCGACGGAGTCTTTCAAATCGTTGGCATCCGCGGAGAAGGCACACCGATTCCGGAAACCCAGATTGAGGCTGTGCGTACGCTTCTCGCGCAAGACCTTCCTTGCCGGGTGTATCCATTTTTGAAAATTGGCCAGCGCGTGCGAATCAAGAGCGGCGCGCTTGCCGGCATCGAAGGCGTACTGACGGGCAGAAGTGGTGAGCGCATGCTGGTGATCTCGCTGGATGTTATTCAGCGTTCCATGGCGGTCCGCATTGAAGGTTACGACGTAGAAGCAATTTAGGTCCCAATTCCCCCTTTCGCTTCAGGTCAATTCCATCTCAACTCATTCCAATCCAAATCTGAATCACCCGGTAGCGCCGGATTCCGCCCAATCGAGGGACCTGCTGATTGTTAGCCGAGAAAGCTCGATGCTGGAAACGCTGGGAAGCATTGCGCAGGCAAAATCATGGAACATGCGCGTTGCCGAAAGCGGCTGGGAAGCGTTGGAGCGCGTCCAAAGCGGAGAACGCCCCAGCCTTGTTCTGCTCGATTTGGGCCAGCAGGATGCCGACAGTTTGCATACCTTGCGTTGGTTACGCCGAGTGCGCCCGGAAACGCCCATCCTGGTAGTCGCGGATTTCAGCGATGTGCAGCATAAAACCGAAGCGATCCGTCTGGGTGCGCGGGAATATTTGGTCCGCCCGCTCCAAAGGCCGCAAATCGTGGCGGCGATTGCGCGCCACCTCACGTTGGAATACGAAGATGATGATTTCCCTACAGAGCTGCAGGAAATCGAAGAAATTGACGAAGGCCGTTTCTTTATCGCCGCGAGCGCCGCGATGCGCCGTTTGCGTATGCAGGCAGGATTGCTGGCCCAAATTAATGTTCCGCTGCTTGTCTTAGGGGAGAAAGGAAGCGGCAAGAATGTCGTCGCCCGGCTAGTGCACAAATTGTCATTGCGTTCGGGCTTCCCGTTTCTGAAGATCGCGTGCGGCGCCCTGAGCGGCGACTTGCTTGAGAATGAATTGTTCGGAGGCAACCACAGCCATCCGCATGCCAATGGACACCGTTCCCGCCCCGGCAAAATTGAATCCTGCGAACAGGGGACGATTCTGCTCGACGAGATCACGGAAATGCCGCTCGAACTACAGTCGAAACTATTGCATCTTTTCGAGGAGAAGCAATCCCTGGCGAATGGCGGAAACGGCGCAAAGGCAGACGTCCGGATTATTGCCAGCACCTGCGCGAATCCTGAGCAAGCCATGGCGCAAGGCGCATTGCGGCAAGATCTTTATTACCGTCTCAGCTCGTTCACCATTCATGTGCCGCCACTCCGCCAGCGGTCGAACGAGGTCCCATTATTGCTGGGTCATTTCATGAGCCAGTTGGCCCGGCACTATGGCCTGGAGCCACGGCCCTTCTCCCCGGAGCTTTTAGGAGAATGCCAGCGCTACCCATGGCCGGGAAACCTCACGCAGATGGAGAGCTTCGTCAAGCGTTATCTGGTCACGCGTGATGAAGAAGCGGCAATAGGTGAACTGCAAAATCAACCGGAAAATCTTTTGGAGCCCGCGGCATGGGAGAGGCATGGAAATCCGCCGAGCCACAGCTTTCCGGCCGCACGCCAGCATTCTGGGCTGAAGTCGCTTGTGCAAAGCATCAAAGGGGAGGCCGAACGGAACGCGATTCTTACCGCGCTCGAGCAGACGCACTGGAATCGCCGCGCCGCCGCCCGTCTACTGAAAGTGAGTTATCGCACATTGCTTTATAAAATTCAGCAGTACAATATGTCCCCGGCGGGATACCTCTCTCAATATGGGGTCCCCCTTGAATAGCCCTGCTGTGTGAATGCCATTGAAAGCAAAGTGAGCAGCTTATGAATATGAATAGACAAATGCGGTATGCGCTGGCGCTTCTGATTTGCCTGGGCGTTTCAGTTGCTTTATTCGCGCAAACCGAGAATGGATCGCCTCAAAACACCAGCACGCCGGCAACATCCCAAACCGATACGTCAGAGGCTGGAGGGGCGCAAAACGCCTCGGAGCGCGGCAGTTACATCATCGGAGCTACTGATGTT
>JAICKN010000136.1 GCA_025927855.1 Terriglobales bacterium | reverse complement strand
GCCCGGATCGTCGGCGGTCGGTTCGGGAAAATTGCACACCAGAATTGCTTCAGGAAGCTGCTTGCCGCGGACGCCGTCCAGCACCGGGGCCATTTCCGCGTGGCTGTATTTGCCTTCCCGGGGATGCATATCTAAATAGAACCGGCCGATTGCTTTCCCGCTGTCAATCACGTCCCAGGTTTCAACCAGCGGGTCCCACGCGGGAACGTTCTGTTCCTGGCGGAAGGTGACATGAAACAGTTTGGAAGCGGTATCCAGCACTCCCTGCTTGACCTTCATGAACGGAAAATACGGCCGCACGGATTGCGAATCGAAATCATAGTGCGAGCGGCGGACCAGCTCTTCCAAATGACTCTCTTCGTAATCGCCTATCCCGGTCGCTTTGGGATCGGTCTTGCGTTTCTCCGCCAGAAGCATTTCGAACTCGCGCTTGGCGATAGGGCGGGCGGCATCATTCACCTGCTGGATGAAGGCCCCAATCTTTTCGCCTTTTTTAATCATCTTGTCGGCCGCGTTGTAGTCCGCCCAGGAAGGGTAGCCGAGTAGCGTGGCGATTTCGTAACGGGTCTTCATCATGCTCTCAAGCACTTCCTGATTCTTCGGATACGCCCGGTTGTTGAATGCTTCGTACAGTCGGCGGCGCAGAGAGTCGCTGGTGGTGAATCGCATTGCCGGCAGAATGTCGGGATATTCGGTCGTAATTTTTATTTTTCCGTCCGGGCCGGGCTTGTGACGCGCGATGTAGTCCGCTGGCAGGCCGTTCAGTTCCTCTGGGGTCGCTTCTACGATCCTTTGACCGTCGGAAATATTGCGGTCAAACATGGACTGTTCTTCCGTGAGTTGGTCATTGAGCGTCTTCAATTTCGCCCGGGTAGCGTCATCTTTGTCTACACCCGCCAGACGGAATTCCAGTAGTTGCCGCCGCACATAATATTGCGTGGCAGCATCTGCCTTCGAAATGTCCATGCCGGCCAGCGCCTTGTACACGTCACGGTTCAGCGAGAGCGCGGTGAGGGCTGCGCTCGCCTTGCGCACCATTTCGGTGGCGCTGTCGCGGAATTTGGGGTCAGGATGGACTTGTTGCATCAGCCCGGCGAAATAATTTGCTGTGTTGATCTGCGTCAACGCCTCATCAAAAGGCGCGAGAGTGTTTTCCGCCGTCCGCTTGCCTTTTGCCGCGGTAAGCTTATCCACCAATCGTTGCGCTGCCGCCAAATGGTCATTCTCAATCTTTTCAAATGCCGGAATATCGGGCTTTGCGCTCCATAGCGGCGGCTGGCTAGCTGGGAAACTTTGCGCAACAGCAGGAATAATTACAGCGCCAATCAGGATGGCAGACGAGAGGCTTGCAAACATGGACATGAAAATATCCTCTTGATAGGTAGATGGCCGCTTCGGCCCGAACCCCTACGATACGCCTAGCTTTATGTGGAGTGCCAGCGCGAGCTCTGCCGGAAGTTCCTGAAAAGACAATTCTTTTGCACACTGAATTGAGTGCTGATGAATGCGCCTACTGCGACGGCATCAGTGCACGCTTAGTCCGCAGGTTGCGGACCGGTGGAAGTCATCTCGTTGGAGCACCGCTCTTCCATGAGCCTTGCCAACTCGGCGCGGGCTTGGCTGCGCAACAATTCGGCATAGCTCATAGCGGAGGCGCGGTGGTCAGCTGCCAGCGGCGCTATGCGCACCGCCATTAACGTCGCATCTTGTTCCATCCGGCGCAGTAACCGCTCGGTACGTTCAATGCGGGTGTGAATAGGAAGCATAGAAACCTCTCTAATATTGTGCATTCTAGAGTCAGCCAAATCACATAATTCCCGCAAGTTACAAGCTGGATACGCGCCGAAACGTGGAAACGCACGGACCGGGAGCGACCAATTTTTGGTGGAGAATTTGCGGAGAAATAGACGGGCGACGAAAAAATGTTAGCTGCGTCTTTTGTAGTAAATAGCGAACTCAAAACCAGGATTAGGCGGAAATATCTCGGCGATCTTTCGCAGGCGTTCGGCCAGTTGCGCCGGAGCTAACAGAGAATAGTCGCGTTCGCGCAGATCGTAATAGTCGAAATCCAGGTAAAGCGATAAAAGATAAATCGAGATTGCATCCGAAAAAGCCGCGGCGAAGTACTCGTTTTTATGCTTCTCTACATCCAGCCCTAACGAGGTGGCCAGTTTTCGGGATTCCCAAGCATCGAGCGAGGTCTCGCCCTTGGCATTCGCCTCGACCTGCTTCCAGACCAAATCAGCAAACTCGCGCGAAACTCCCGCTTGCTCAACCAGAGCGTGGCCAACGTTAATGTAAAACTCAAACGCGACCGAAAATTTGTCATCCATCAGCCGGGTGGAGATGAATACGCATTGCGAATCACCCAGGTTCAAATTGCGGTGGCAAACGGCATTATCGCTGAGGGAAACATCATAGCGGTCGGCAATGACTGTCTCGTCGCCCTGATTCACCGTAAGCGGAACAAAATAATAAGCTTTGCGCTGCAATGCTGCCGCCGCTGCCCGGGGTACAGCAGTCACCATCCGTTCCATATCGGCGCTGGAAACGTTAATTTCCCCCACAGCGGCATAGCAGATGCCATTGGCCGCCTGCGACACTGGACTTTGACGGACCACCTCGGCGGGTTGGCGAGTAATGGCCGATGTTGCTGGTGACATGAGCAATATTGTAACCCAGCCATTAATTTTCGCCGAACCGCTATCGGGACACTACCCACGCTTCCCGGCGGGAAGCGCAGTGAAAACGCACAGCAATTTGGTGTAAGCTCTTGCCATGCCCGCAGTAAACGCTCCCGCGCCACGGCCATCCTGGATGCTTGTTATGGCGCGGATTCTTGGCCTGACGATTCTGCTGACCTTATTGGCGTTCGCGGCCAGTCTTCTCCTGGGAATTCTTGGCGTTGCCCTCACTGCCGCAGTTCGCGGCGTTCACCCTAATATGCCCATTGCTTACCGGGATATCGCGTTGCCAGTAGCGGCGGCATGTGCCGCCATTGCGCTGGTTACGGTAAGCGTCATGGAAGTTCGCCATTACCGGGCGTCAAAAGCCTTGGCGGGAATTCAGAACGCCGGCTGATTTGTCTCCCGTTGTGATCGCGGCCATAATTTCAAGCGCGCATCGTAAAATAGAAATGTGCCGCCTCGCATAGCCATTCCTTTACCGCACTCAACCGATGCGAAATACGGCGAACGCGCCTATCCTCAATATGTGCATGCAATTGAACCCCTGGGTGGAATGGCCGTCCGCATTCCTCTCGATTTGCCGCCCGCGCAGGTCATGAAGCTGATTGAAAGCTGCGACGCTGTGGTTTTGCCGGGCAGCAAAGCTGATGTGGATCCGGCAAAATACGGCGCAGCGCGCGAGCCACACACCGCAGATGCGGATCCTCAGCGTGACACCGTGGATGAGCTGTTGCTCCAGGATGCCTATAACATGCGCAAGCCAATATTAGGCATTTGCTACGGATTGCAAATCCTGAATGTCTACCGTTCGGGGACCTTGCTACAGCACATTGAAAGCAAAGTTAACCATGAGGCCGGACGCGATATTGCCGTTGCGCATCAAGTAGCCGTCGAGCAGGATTCCAGACTGGCTGAAATTCTGTGTCTTGGGGTAAATACCGGAAGCAATACGCCGCTTGTACCGGTGAATTCGAGCCATCATCAGTCGGCAGAGATCGCGGGAGACGGCCTGCGGATTGTGGCCCGCTGTCCCGAAGATGGCATTATCGAAGCACTGGAAGGCGAAACACGGGACCACTTCATTCTGGCAGTGCAATGGCACCCCGAGCGGTCTTTTGCAGACGATCCTCGTTCGCGGGCAATCTTCCAGGCGCTGGTGAAAGCCGCTGACGTTCGTCATCGCGAATTTACCGCCGAATTTGAAGCTTTGTAACCTATTCGCGATATCTTTACGCCGATGGGCAATGATTTTCTGCAGAAGCAGGCACTGATCTGGTAAGAATCGAGAGATGCCAGAGTAACATCTATATTGCAGGTAAAACTTATGGGAAATACATTCAAGACCGCGTTTCTCCTTACCGCATTAACTCTGTTACTGCTGTTTATTGGCCGGGTGTTTGGCGGCCAAAACGGTATGATCATTGCGCTTGTGATTGCCGCCGTGATGAATTTTGTTTCCTATTTCTTTTCAGACAAATTGGCATTGGCGGCCTACCGCGCGAAACCTGTGTCGCGGGAAGAACTTCCGCGCGTTTACAACATTGTGGAGCGGCTCTCGCAAAAAATTGGCATCCCCATGCCCAAAATTTATGTGATTCCGACCGACTCTCCCAATGCATTTGCCACCGGGCGCAATCCGCAACATGCCTCGGTGGCCGTGACCCATGGCATTCTGAATTTATTGAATGACGAAGAAATGGAAGGCGTCCTGGCCCACGAACTCGGTCACGTGCGCAACCGGGATATCTTAATCAGCTCAATTGCCGCCACAATCGCAGGCGCCATTACTTACGCGGCGGAAATGGGCCGCTGGGCCATGATCTTCGGCGGCTATGAGCGTGACGATGACCGCGGCGGCGGGCTCTCGGCGTTGCTTATGCTGTTTGTGGCGCCATTCGCAGCCATGCTTATTCAGTTGGCGGTTTCGCGCTCCCGCGAGTATCAGGCCGATCAAAGTGGCGCCCATTACACCGGCAACCCTTATGCACTGGCGAGCGCGCTGCAAAAGCTGGATGCCTATTCGCGGCGTCTGCCTATGGCCGGAACTCCATCCACAGCGCACTTGTTCATTATTCAGCCATTGCTGGGGATGAACTTTGGCAATTTGTTTTCCACGCATCCGCCCATTGCCAAGCGGATCGAGCGGCTCACTGGCCGTCCAGCTGAATTTTTTCAATAGATGAATTTAGATGGGCAGGCCTTGCATGCGGCAAAGTTCCACGACCGCAAAACGGTCGTTCGCGCCGACTTTGCGCAACATGCGGTGAACATGATTGCGGACGGTCTGTTCGGCGAGCTGCAACTGGGTTGCGATCTCCTTATTCGTCATTCCCCTGCCGATAAGCAGGACCAACTGTTGTTCGCGGTTGGTTAATCCCAGGCTCATACGAACATGGAAATTGGGAACGTTGCTGCCCTGCCGCGCCACATAACGAAAAAGAGCGGAGCAGAGACGCGGAGGACATACCGCGTCGCCCATGGCGACCGCGCGTACTGCGTTGACCACCTCGATGGCGGAAGCATCTTCCAGAACATAGCCAAGGGCCCCTTCGCGCACGGCCTGAAGGAAGAGCTGTTCGTCAGCGTCCATCCCAATAAGAACAACCTTTAAGCCGGGTAGGGAACGCTGTATCTCACGAAGAAATTCCAATTGGGACGTACTCGTGCCAAAGGAATCCATGACCAGAACGTCGGGGCCGACATTGGTAATTTCATCCGGCGCTGTGGGAGTAAGCGAGCATGATCCCACTACCACCAGGTCATTTTTTTTGCAAAGAATACGCGTCAACGCTTCACGCAGAAGACGGTTCTGCGCAAGCAAAAATACTGCGGCACTAGCCGCTTCATTCATACTTACACTCCCGTACCCAGACGAAGCGCGGATTACAAGGTCCCCACGACTACCGCTGCCTCCCCCTCCGGCTGCAACGGTTCGCCTCTTCACCCGATATTCACGGGGAGGCACGCTCAGGATTTTGGCCGAGGAACATACTTTAAATTATTTTTGGTTACCCCGTCTATAAGGAAAGGTTTCCCGAATTTTCCATCCGTTTACACTTTTGGTCATGGCCCCATTTAGGGGCGTTTTCCGCTAGTTCTTTAAACCTGTTCTGGAAAGCGCTGCAAAGAAAATCAGGCAAACCCAAACTTCCATGGCGGGTAAGTAGGAAACCTTAAGCCACCTCGCATTTTACCCTGACCACTCTAAGTACATAAGCAACTCAGGTAAGAAAGCGGCATCCAAGAAGTTTGCCTGATATCCAGAGAAACAAATGTCGAAAGCAAGGAGTATCAGGCAACGATAGCCCGTGGACGAACTCATCGCCTTGGGCCGGGATGTAGCTTTGCGTTGTATCAGTAAATTGAGGGTGTACGAGGAAAGACCAGTGCCGAAAGTCAGAGTACTAGTCGGTAACAGCCCCGGATTCATGCGAGACCTGGTGGTTGCCACCCTCGAAAATCGGCCTGACATTGAAATTCTCGAAAATAGTACCCCAGAGAATCCTGTTCCTTCTGAGCTAACCGGAGACATTGAGCGCTTACGTCCGGATTTCCTGCTTCTCACGCTGGAGAAAGATGCACATGTCCAGCGGCGTGTTTGCGAAGAGCTGTTGAAGCGATTTCCAGCGCTGAAGATTCTCGTGATGGCGCGCCATAGTGATCGATGTGTCTTGTACCGCATAAATTCCCGGGTTTATTCCACGGCCATCATGATGTCAGAAGAAGGAATTTTGAATGTTTTGCGCGGTGAGCCCGGCAAGCGCATGCGCACGGACCGTGCTTTGCGGAAGGTAAGTTAGTAAAGCAGTTTTAGTTGTATTAACGACGTGTTTTCAATCGGTTAGCTCACACGGACCCTGTAAGTGAGGAGGCGGAGCCGTGAGAATCCTAAGTCTCTGCTAATGAACCTGAATCAATCTTCGGATCGCGCTGTAACTCCGCCCTGTTTAGCAGGGCCGGAGACGCCTTCCTGGTATGCCATCTATACCTATCCGCGGCAGGAAAAGGTCGTGACCCGAAACCTCGAGCAAAGGAGCACGGAATATTTTCTTCCTTTGTACCGAAGCATGCGCCGCTGGAAGGACAGGAACAAAGAACTCGAACTCGTGCTTTTTCCCGGATACGTTTTCGTACACGCGAGCAGAGAAGACCGTCTACGGGTCCTGCAAACTCCCGGCGTGGTGCGTATGGTGACTTTTAATGGTCAGCCGGCGGTTTTGCCCGATGCTGAAATTGAAGCATTGCGGCACGGGCTGGAACAGGGAATTTACGCCGAGCCCCACCCCTATTTGAAAGTTGGCCGCAAGGCCCGCGTATTGCGAGGGCCGCTTGCGGGTCTCGAGGGAATTCTTCTTCGCAAAAAAGACCGTCTCCGCTTTGTGATTTCGCTGGATGTTCTCATGCGTTCGGTGGCTGTGGAGTTGGACGCGGCCGACTTAAGACCTTCCACATAAGCCGCATCGGTTTTTGTTCTTTATTCCATCTCACTCCGGATTATTTTTCCGCACAAGGAACAGTTTATGGGTACATCGTTGATGCGCTCGCGCGTTTTTGTCATAGCTCTTTTATGTGGCGTTTTCCTCATCGCCAATTTTTCGCCGTCTAGTGCCCTCGCCCAAAGTTATGGGCGCGGCCGCGCTATTACTACGGAACCGGCAAAATCGCAGGCTGAGCAGGAAGCGGAAGAGCAGGTGGCGTTTTCGGCTGAGACGATCATAGGTATTTTGCAAAACGAGCCGGGCCTTTTGCTGGAAGTAAAGAAAGCGCTGGTGCGCAAGGCTTTCGAGCAGGGCCGCGTTCTCGAGGCCTCCGATCTGACCGATGACGCGCTTTATCAGTTACTACGCGACCAGCAAAGCGTTCGCATTCTGGCCACACATGAGATCGTGGACCGTTCCTATATACGCCCCAAGCCCACACAAGAAGAAATGAATCGCGAAAACTCTATGTGGGCGAGGTATGGGATGACGCCTTCCATGGTCGGCAACGAAGCGGCAACCAAAGGCGCTACCGCAGGACTGAATCAGGAGCAGGCCTATTGGGCCACACACAACAATGCTGTCGGAGGATATTTTCCATCTGCCCCGAATAGCAGCGCGCCCAACCAAACCTCGCCGGCGACGCCGAACGCTCCACCGAAGGCGGCGCCCAGCAATCCCGCGCGCCAGCTCGACCGGGCTAGCCTGAACCAGAGCTTCGAAGATCAAGACGGGTTTGCAATGGGAGATACGAGCACGATGCCACGAGTCAGGCCCGATCAGATGGGAGCTTTGCTCAACACCAATTCGCCAGCATCGTTTGCGGTGGCGAATGCCTCTTCGACGAGGCAGGAGAGCAATGTTGATTCTCCGACTGCTTTGGCCATGGGCAAGCCGGCCCTGCCCGAACTTGGCATTGTGCCGGATTACGGCACATCCACGAACATGGCCGATTTCCCCCCTCCATCTTCACTCCAGCAAAATTCCGCCCCCTCTAAAACGTGGAACTCACCCAGCACAGCCGATCTGAATGAAGACCGCCCTCAGATACGCCGCGAACCGAATCCTTACGCGGATGTGCCTTCGCTCTATGACCTGTATGAGCAAGTTTCCGGGCGCCCCGCTGTGCTCGAGCGCTTTGGCGCGGATGTGTTCCGCAACGGAACAGGAAATACAGATAATTTACCCATGGATATTCCCGTTGGACCGGATTATGTCCTGGGCCCAGGCGATGGATTAAACATCGAGCTGTGGGGAGCGGTTTCGCAACGTATTCAGCGGGTAGTAGACCGTCAGGGACAAGTGGGATTGCCGGAAGTTGGGACCGTACAGGTGGCGGGCAGAACCCTGGGAGATGTGCAGCACATGGTGCAATCCATTTTGCGCACACAGTTTCGTGATGTGGAAGCCGACGTTTCGCTGGGAAGAATCCGCACCGTCCGCGTCTATGTGGTCGGGGATGTTGAACGTCCGGGCGCGTATGACATCAGTTCGCTTTCCACAGTGTTGAATGCGTTATATGCCGCAGGGGGGCCAACGTCACGTGGATCTCTGCGTAACATAAATCACTACCGGGGAGACGACCTCGTCGAAAAAGTGGACGCCTATGACCTGTTGTTGCATGGCGTGCACAAATCCATGGGCTATATACAGTCGGGCGACACAATCCTGGTTCCCCCGATGGGACCGGAAGTTACCGTGCAGGGAATGGTGCGCCGCCCTGACATTTATGAGCTGGATGGAGAGAAGAACCTGGCCGAGG
>JAICKN010000128.1 GCA_025927855.1 Terriglobales bacterium | reverse complement strand
TGGATGGACGAATGGCTTACCGACCGTGAACACGGCGGGTTTTATGCATCCCAGGATGCCGACTACTCTTTGGATGATGACGGCGACTACTTTACCTGGACTGTGGACGAAGCCAGAGAAGTTCTGACCGCGGAAGAATTCACCGTCGCCAGCCTGCATTATGACATCAACGAAGTTGGAGAGATGCACCACAATCCCGCGAAGAATGTTTTATATGTGCGGGCATCGTTAGACGAAATCGGGAAACGCCTGAATTTGCCGGAAGAACGCGTGGCAGAGTTGCTGGATTCCGCGAAGAATAAAATGTATGCCGCGCGCCTCAAGCGGCCCACTCCCTTTGTAGATAAAACTGTTTACACCAGTTGGAACGCGCTTTGCAGCTCCGCATATTTACAGGCGGCGCGCGTATTCGGCGCGAATGATGTTCGCGCTTTCGCCTTGCGCTCGCTGGACCGCATTTTGTCCGAAGGCTGGAAGCCGCAAACCGGATTCATTCACGTAATCGCCTATGCCGATTCGGCAGGAGGGCACAAGCCGGTCCCCGGCGTTCTCGACGACTATGCGTTCATGGCGGTCGCGTGTCTCGACGCCTATGAGGCCACTTCCGACCTCACGTACTTTCACTTTGCCCGGCAAATTACCGACGTCATGATTGCTTACTTTTTTGACAATACCGGCGGTGGATTTTGCGACACGCCGCTCCACGGCGAGGGTAAGTCTTTGGGCGTTCTGGGCACACGGCGCAAGCCATTTCAGGATTCTCCTACGCCCGCCGGCAACTCCATGGCCGCCATCGCGCTCCTGCGGATCCACGCGCTCACGGGGGAAGCCGACTATCGCGACAAGGCCGAACAAACACTTGAGATCATCTCCGCAAATGCTGAAACATACGGAATTTATGCCGCAACTTATGCCGCAGCCGCTATCCATTTTTTCGAGGCGCACACGCAAATGGTTGTAATCGGCGATGACGGTCTGGCCCGCGAACTTGAACAAGCAGCTATTTCACGATTTGCTTTCAACAAATCGGTTCTCCGCTTCAAGGCTGCAGAAGCAGTCGCGCCAAATCTTCCGCCTGCATTGGCACAAACCATTCCAGCGGTTCCGCATCCAGCCGAGCACCAATCCTTTGCGGTGCTCTGCGAAAACTTTGCCTGTCAGCTTCCGATTACCAGCCCGGAGCAGATCAAGGCAGCGTCATCCCTGCGTAAGGAATAGCATGCGTAAGAAATAGAAAGACATTGTGCAATTTAATTGAGAATTTTTATGCGATGAAAAGTGAGTACGAGATCAATCGAATCCCTACAATTTTTTCGAGTAGGATCCCAGCGGATCGTGAATCAACGAAGACATGCTTTCAGAAAAGGACGACATGAGTTTCTCGTTCTCTTGCGGCTTTTCCACATTGTTCTGCGCAGGCGCATCATGACGCCGGGAAAATGCTCTATCCACCATCCCCTCAAACATTGGAATCAAGGAATCATCGTCGGAAGCAGGATGCTGCAAATCCGTAAGACTCTGGTCCCACCGTTGCGTCGCCAGCAGGTTCGCGGCGGACTCGGGCATTTGCTGTTTGCGGGACATGTAAAACATCCACACCAAAATGGTCAGGTTGTACGTCACCATCACCAGCAGGCTGGATGTTGTCTGGTTCACTGAATGGCTGGCGGTCCCCGCCACAACCAGAAGCTCGACCAATGCAAATCCGCCAAAGCCAAGCGCAATGCCGCAGCTATGCTGCTTCCACGTAATGCCCAGGTAACGCGAGAAAACAATCAAAAACATTACCAACCCACACTGAATGAGCCGCACACAGCGTTCGCTGATCAAAACCGCATGCACAATCCACTCATGCGCTGAAGGAGGGCTGCCCACCATGACCACGCCGGCAACTAAAAACATGACCAGGCCCGCCCACTTGAAAAGCACAGTGCCCAAATCTTTCAATGTGTGATAGGGGCGAAAAACATCCACGAACACTTCATGGATGACGAGGAAGCCCAGCACCAGGCTGATGGCCGCAAATATCCAGTAGGAATAGAAAAAAACCTGGTAATTGCCGCTTAAATAAATCGGAAACACCACTCCGAAATTGACGATCTGGGCCAGCAGGTACAGGAAGAAAATGCGGAATTTTTTATAGAGTTTGCGCCAAACCATCAGCGCCGCGACCCCCAGTTGTAAGACAGGATGACCGATCCATAGCGCGTAATACGCCAATTGGTAGTGCGAGTCCATCCGCTTTCGGGCCCCAACCTCTATAGCAGGAATTAGTTAATTAATTTTGTCCCAAAACTTTAACAGGTCTGGCACTTTAGTCCAACTGCTGAAAGTTACCCCCAGCGCACTCCAACGTAATCGCTGTAAGTTGTTCAAGGATACGGGTTAAGTGTATCGCGGGTTCCCTGTTTTATTAGCGATTTTACGCAACCCCTAATTACTAACGTGGTATCCCGAGGCTAAGGCCCGGAACTTCGGCCAAAACGGACCGAAAGGCCGCAAATGCCCGAAAGGAAAGATGCGCTCCGTCTTCCAGCGAATTGGCGCTTTCCGGATCCATACTCGAAATTCAATAGCCCTGGCGTTTGTCCACCGTATCCAGCAGTGGCTTGCCGGCAAGATAACGCCGTAGATTTTCGGAGAACAACTCATATTGTCTTTCCCACGACTTCTCGGCCAATCCCCCTGTGTGCGGAGTAATCAAAACGTTCTCCATGTCCCACAAAGGAGAATCCGCAGGCAGCGGCTCGCGTTGAAAAACGTCCAGCGCAGCGGCAGCGATTTTCTTCTCCCGTAAGGCCGCGACCAGCGCGGATTCGTCAATCAACGAGCCCCGGCCAACATTAATCAGGCACGCGGTACTCTTCATTTTGGCAAGCTGGCCGGCATTGATAAGGCCGCGGGTTTCCGCGGTCACGGGAGCGGCAAGCACGACATAGTCGGACTCCGAAAGCAATTCACTCAGTTGCTGCGTCCCGAAGACCTTCGCCACTCCTTGCGGCTTTTCGCGCTCGGGATGCTCCCGCGTAGCTATCACATTCATATTCAATGAAGCCGCGCTTTTCGCAACCGCGCGGCCAATGCTCCCCAAACCCACTAGCCCCAGAGTGGTTCCGGCGACTTCACGCGGACGCCCCGTGCCTTTCCAGAGAAGTTCCTGCCCCCACACATGTTGCGCCTGAAAGCGCGCGGCGTAGTGGATTCCCTTGGCCAGCGCGAATAGAAGCGCGATCACATGCTCGGCAACAATCGTTCCATGGACTTCGCGTCCGTTGGTGAGAATAACGTCGCTGTTCACTAATTCTGCAAACATCAACTGGTGGACTCCGGCCGCGGGAGAGTGGATCCAGCGCAATTTTTTAGCTTCTCTGAATTGTTCCGGTTTCAGCAGCCAGGTGAGCGCAATCTCAGCGTCCGCCAAATTCTCTCCTACTCTCACATCGTTCTCCACACGCACGATCTCCAGTTGGCCAAATTCCTTTGCCAGCCGTTCTGCGAACCATTCGGGCACGCCCCAAAAAGTATTTCCCGGCGGGTTGATAATCAGGACCTTCATAGTGGCAATCTAAACCAATCCTGTGAACGCTATCCAGCTGCCCTTAAGGCGTCCCTACAGTTCTTCAGGGATTCTCCCGCCATGAACGCGGTAGGGTGGGGTTCGTGATCCTCCAAAGACATGCCGCGAAGGGCGAACAAATGCAGGTCTCTGAGTAAAATTCCTGTAAATTTTTGAGCAATTTTCTCTTTCACATTACAGATTCCTTTCGATTGTTTCCAGCAGCGGCTCGTCCTAAAACAAAACATGGAAGATGGAACGACATCGGCTAAAGCGCCACCGTTTTTGGCCGATCTGAGGTAGGAACTATGCCCTGCTTTTGCCCGAGAATGTTGCAGGCGTCCGCGGTTTTATTTTGCGTTTTGAGTTCAGGAATTTTAATGGCGCAGACCGATTTGGACCAGGTCCATATTGTCCCCCGCGCAATTCCCGCCACCGACGCAATACAACCTTCAGCGGTACCCTCCTCGCATACCGGGCTCATCCGCAGAGACGTGGATTTGGTAATGGTGCCTGTGATTATTACAGACACTACGGGACGGCTGGTTACCGGCCTGCAGAAACAGAATTTTAAGGTTTTCGAGGAGAAGCAGAAGCAGGAGATTCGAAGCTTTTCGAACGAAGATGCGCCCATCTCCGTCGGCATTGTTCTTGATACCAGTGGCAGCATGGAAACAAAAATCGCGCGCGCCAAAGAAGCCGTTGCCGAATTTTGCAATACTGCAAATCCGCAGGATCAATTTTTTCTCATTACTTTTTCCGATACGCCCAATGCCGACTCCGGCTTTACCTCCAGCGCGCAGGATATCCAGAACAAATTGGCTTTTATCACTCCCAAAGGAAATACTTCCCTTTTAGATGCTGTTTATCTGGGCATCCAAAAAATGCGGCATGCCAGCCAGCCGCGAAAAGCCCTCATCGTCATCTCCGACGGCGGCGACAACCATAGCCGCTACACCGAAAATGAAATAAAATCCGCTGTGCGGGAAGCGGACGTAACCTTATTTTCTATTGGGATTTATGACAGGTATTTCCCGACCCGGGAAGAACGGCTGGGCCCCCAACTCATGTCGGATCTCGCTGAGTCCACCGGCGGTATGTCCTTCACCTTGGACAATCCGAATGACCTCCCGTTAGTCGCCAATCAGATTGGGCGCGTTCTTCGCGAGCAGTACGTGCTGGCTTACCACCCCAAAAACGCCAAGCATGATGGCCAATGGCACAAGATCAAGGTCAAGCTCCTGCTCCCCAAAGGCCTTCCCTACTTGGTCGTCCATGCAAAGAACGGCTACTTCGCGGCCAGCGAGTAATTCCTGCCGCTATGCCGGGAGCGTCTCTGATTTCACCGTGGGAGTGATGGAGCCGAGTATCTTTAATCTCGGCTCTCTCTCAATCTCCGTCATCAGCTCGCGAATGATTTGGTCATCAATTTCAGAAGCGCGCGCCGGTTCCACCGGGAACCGGATGTTCGCTTCAATCCCGGCAGTGGTGTAATGCACCCGCGTCCGCGGCCGCAGCTCGATAGTCGCCATCGAATTCACGCTGGCCTCGATCTGCCTCTGTTGCCGCTCAATTTCCTGTTGATATTTTGAGAATGCCGCGCTTACCGCTTTATGCACCCGTTCTTTAATTACATGGTATTCGCTGCCGGGAGCGAACGTGAGCGTAATTTCATGCCAAATGAAATTGGCCCCGGCAATCTGTTTGAATAATCCGGCAGTAGGCTGGAAGACGATCGAATTGGAAAAAGCCACTACCCGTCCGCTTGGCTGCGAATCCCCCGTTCCCGATCCCAGTTCCAGTATTTGCATCCGCACCAGCCCCACATCCACCACTTCTCCAGTTACGCCCGCGATCTGCACGCGGTCTCCTACCCGGATGCCATATTTCCCAATCAGGAAGAAGTATCCAACAATGGAAAGGATTACGTTCTGCAACGCGACAGCGACTCCCGCGGTGAGCAAGCCCGCGAATGTCGCCACCGAGGTAAGCTCGGTGGCAAAGGTCAGCGCAATGATGATTGCGATGGAAATCCAGATGACAATTTTGCGCAACAGCAGGAACTGATAACGGCGCCGGGTATCGTGCACATAGCGCAAAATTGTCTTACGCCAAATTTCGCCGACAACAACAACCGCCCCAATAATCGCGAGCAGGACTACAATCCGGAACAATAAACTCCGCAGCACATCGTTATATTCCTGCCTGACCGAGTCGCGCCAGTTTGTCAGCGTGTGCTGATACTGGTTCAAAAGGATGCTCTGTTTCCCCAAAGGAAGGATCGCGCTCGACGCCAGCTTGAACTTTTCCGTCAGTTCGTCCAACTGTTTCTTCTGCTCTGCCAGTTGCGCGGGGCCGCTGCTGTCTGCCTGCACCGCCAATTGATCTCCGGTTTGAATCAATGTTTTGAGGTTTGTGACCAAGGGCGCACGTAGTTGCCTCGCGCTTTGCATGAGCGAGTCGGTGGCAGTAATTTCGCCGTTGAGCACACGGACCTTGTGTGTCAGCGCGAACAGGCTCGATGCCAGCCCCCATATTCCCGTCGGAGGTTCCCGGTGCGTTGCCGCTGCCGAGTGCTGCTGAGAATTCGCCGCCTGCCCCGTTGTTTGGTTCAATGCGGAAGGCACAGATCTAGCCAGCTCTTCAATTTGCGCCCTCAATCCGCTGGCACCGAGGCCTTCGGCACTTGCGCCGCTGGCAAATTCCATCATGCTTCGCAGTACATCACGCCGGGCCTGAAACAGTCCCAGCTCGCTTTCGGTCTCGGCCAATTGCGACTGAAGTTCGCGCGCGCTTCGCGGCCCTCCTGCGGCAATCTTTTTATGAAGGCCATCAATTTCCGATTCCAGTTGCTGCACCTGCGCATCCGCCTGGTCGGCCATTCGCGCCAACCCCTGTGCGCCCTCAGGAACGTTTTTATTGGGTTGCGCCGCAGCCGCGGTGGATTTCTTGCGAAGCGCCTGCTCCTGCTGGCGAGCGAAGTCGAAGGCCAATTGCACCACCTGGCTGGATATCCGGCGGTCGTCCTCTAAAAACGTGACGTCGCCCGAGTCGTCTGCGATCTGCTGTTCCACGCCGAGTTGGCGATACCAATTCACCGTCTTCGAAAGAAACTGCATCAGATCATTCGGGCTGACTGTGTTGTCGGCGGCGTCCTGCGAATAAATTCTCAGGGGAAGGCCGCATAGGAGCGCGGCCGCCAGGCAAAGCATCAGGAGACTATTTCGTCGTTGTTTCATCGGTTCTCGTTGTCTGCGTTTTGTGATTCAGGCTTACCTCAGCCCGAAATGCTGTTCCGCGCCATATCTAGAAATATCTGGTGAATGGATGGATCGTCGGAAAGCTCCGGATGAAATGTCGCCGCCATGGCTTTTCCCTGCCGGACCACAACCGGATCGCCGCCTTGCGAGGCAAGCACTTCAACTCCCGAACCAACCCGCTCGATCCTCGGCGCACGAATAAACACCATCTCCATTGGATGCTCGCCTGGTTTCCCATCTCCGCGGCGCGCCAGCAATTTGCCTTCACGTATGGAGCTGTCAATCTGCCGGCCGTAGGCATTGCGGCGGATCGCAACGTCAATCACTCCCAATCCTCTTTGCCTGGGGTTCTCCACCTCTTTGGCCAGAAGAATCGCGCCCGCGCAGGTGCCGAACGTGGGCTTGGAGCAAACAAACTCCCGTAATTGCTCAAATCCGCTTTCGCCCAGCAACTTAAGAAATGTACTCGACTCGCCCCCGGGAATGATCAGGCCCTCGATTCCGGCAAGCTGTTCCGGCTTTTTAATCAAAACAACGTCCGCCCCCAGCTCTTCCAGCCGTTTCCGGTGCGCGTCAAAATCGCCTTGTAAAGCCAGCACTCCAATTTTCATAAGTGTCAAAGGACTTCCATTCCAAGCAATTGCCGAAATACGCAATTACATATTTTACGGGAAACCACTCCCTACCGGTGTTTTTGGGAAAGTGAGTAGGGCAAACGGTAGAACTGTTTAAACATCTATGGACTAAATGCAGGGAGGCAATAACATGGCAACTGCGAAACAGCGCGCAGCAGCCCGGAAGAATATTAAGAAAGCGGCGATCACAGCAAAAAAGAAACGGACCATTGCTCATCTTCCGAAAAGCGTCCGGACAGCACTCGGAAAACAAGGCGCTAAAGTTGCACGACAAAAGCGGCGGCGGGCAGCATGATCCAAAGCGTGGAAAATCCTTCTGAAAATTTAGTCATTCCGCTCAACTGTTGATGTAAGTTTTTCCTTTCTACAAGCCATCCCTCTCTCGTCATCTCTCTATTTTTGGTTCCTATGCGGTGTCGTAGTGCTATTTTGGGCACTGACATAAGGCAAACACCTTAATTTAGGCCAGATATTTATGTATTTTTCAAAAAAACTTCTTGTAGTTTTCTGAGATATCCGTACACTCCTCGAAAACGTTTTCAAACGTTTTCGTTTTTAGCTTCGCGTTCCCCCCGCGAATGACGCGCACCTGTTTTTCAAAACATCTGTCCGTGCATTCGGGAGGAGACGTGCGACATCTCAACATCTGGAGAACCCTTAGCATTTTTCTTTGCCTTTTTTCCACCTTCAGCTTTGCCCAAACATGGACGGCCGCCACCGGCTCCGCCACGATCAGCGGAAACGAACAAGGGCCAATTTTTCCGTGCGGACGAAAAACCTGCCCCACCTACGATTCCGGACAAATCAAACTTACTGTGAATGGATTTTCCGCCGCGGTTTCGTTTTCCCATCAGTCGGGAAAAAATTCAGCCACGGCCCTCGCCTCGACTCTTGCCGGCATTTTGAACCAGCCCAGCTCTCCGGTCATCGCTTCTGTCAGCGGATCAAAAATCACGATGACCAGCAAGATCACCGGGTTAAATACGAACTACCGCCTCTCCGCAAAAGTCAGCTACAACACCCGCTTCAGCCATCCTTCTTTCATGGCAGCTCTTTCAGGCACGGCATTGGCCGGAGGGAGCGGCGTCATGCCCGCGCCGATCGGGCCCTTGGGAGCGGAGGTCTCCAACAATACCAGCGCATGTTCCTCTTCATCCGACCTTCTGGGCAATCTTTTATATTGCGGCAATTTGTTTGAGGGCTCGGCCGCGAATCCGCTCGATTCTGCGGCGCAAACTCTGGCGCCTGATTCGCCCGCCGGGCATGTTTCCAACGTTAGCCTCCACGAGCTCATGTATGACGGATGGAATGGCAAGATGATCTGCGAATATCAGCCCTGGTTCGGCAATCCTTCGCACAAAGATATCGGCTACAACGAAAATGATTCGCGCACGGTGATCGCGCAGGATTCCGCCATGATCAACCAGGGATGCGACATCGTTCTTATTGATTACTACGGCATGCTCAATCCCGCGCAGAGCTTCGACCTTACGACGACAAACCTCATCGCCGCCGACCTGAACAGCCGCGCTGGAACGCCGCTGAAATTTGGACTCATGGAAGACAAAGGCGCGCTGACCTCCTCCTGCCCGACCAATGGCGCGGGAGTGGACCAAACCGCTTGCCTGCAAACTGCTCTGATCAAAGAAATGGATTCCATTCATCAGAATTATGCCAACACCAATGCTTACTGGACCGATAATGGCCAGCCGGTCATCGTTTCCTTTGTCACCCAGTCTGGGTGGACAAATCCCTCGCCCAACTGGACCACCATCTGGACAAATGTAAAAATCCACACCGACACTTATTCGACCCCTTTCAAATACATCCTGCAATACGGATCGTTCACTACCGCGCCCTATGACAATGGCCGTTTCGG
>JAICKN010000175.1 GCA_025927855.1 Terriglobales bacterium | reverse complement strand
GACTTCTGCGCCTTTATCCTTAACATTCGCGTCTATAGAGACTTACGCCTCGGTGTGTTGCTTCCGCCGCCTTGCGGTTTTGGAGTTGGGGCGCGGGGGTTCCTGAATGTTCATCGAAATCAGTGAGTTGGAACGGCATCCGGTGGATTTTAAGGAAGAGCTTGCCGCGGGAACGCTTGACCTTGGCCCGGACTTGCTGCAAAGCGGTAATTTGAGCGCCAACGGGCGCGCGCAGCTGGTCGAAGAACATCAGGGCAAGCACCGGACGATCAAAGACATACGGATCAACGGGCAGCTTTTCTCGCAGGTGGAAGCGACGTGCGCGCGCTGCCTGGAGCCGGTGATTCAGGATGTTGCCCGGCCGTTCGATTTGCTGTACCGTCCGCTGGGAACGGATGCGGGAGAGCATGAGCGGTCTGTCGCCGTTTCGGAGGCGGAAATCAGCTATTATGAAGGCGAGGGTATTTTGCTGGAAGACGTTCTGCGGGAACAGGTGCTTCTGGCGCTTCCCCTGCGAGCCGTTTGCCGCGAAGACTGCCGCGGATTGTGCGCACATTGCGGCAAGAACCTGAACATTGAGCAGTGCTCCTGCACCGCATCGGCTGACGACACGCGTTGGGCGGCACTGAAAGATCTAAAAGAAAAGTTGCAGCACTGATTTTTCGCTTCCATCTGCCCGGTCAGTGGGTCTCCTTCGTTCTGGAAGGCAGCGGCTGGAAGGCGATTTGAAAGGAATTATTCATGCCTAATCCGAAACGGCGGCACTCACAGAAACGCACCGCAACCCGGCGCGCCCATGATGCATTGAAAGGACGTTCCCTTTCCGAGTGCCCTAACTGCCATGAACGCAAATTGCCGCACCGCGCGTGCCCCAAGTGCGGCTACTACAAGGGCCGCGAAGTTCTGGACATAAAGGAAGCCAGCTAACGCCTTTCCATCATGCCTGGCGTCATAACCTTGGACGCGATGGGTTCGGACCGTGCCCCCAAGCCTGAAATTGAAGGCGCTATCCAGGCGGCGCGGCACTACGGCATTCCTGTCATTCTGGTAGGGCCTGAGGACCTTCTTCAGGCCGAATTGTCGCGCTATCCTGCCGCCGCTGAACTGCCCATACAAATTGTGCATGCCAGTGAAATCGTCACCATGGACGAAAAGGCGGGGCAGGCTATGCGCGCCAAGCGCGATTCTTCCCTGCGGGTTGGGCTGCGCCTCGTCCGTGAAGGCCACGCTGCCGGATTTGTGACCGCCGGCAATACCGGCGCTGCCATGGTTGCCGCAAAAATTAGCCTGGGAATGTTGCCGGGTGTGGCGCGTCCGGCGCTGGCGGCGGTTTTTCCCACGGCCATCGGCACTGTCGCCAGCCTGCTCGATGTGGGGGCGAATGTAGACTGCAAGCCGGAGAATCTCGAGCAGTTCGCCGTGATGGGCGAAATTTATTTCCGAAGCATGTTCGGTACGCGCAAGCCGCGCGTTGGTTTGCTCTCCATTGGAGAAGAACAAAGCAAGGGCAACGAATTGACCCGGGAGGCCTACCGCTTGTTGCAGCAGCTTCCGTTGAATTTCATCGGCAATGTGGAAGGGCGCGATTTGTACAGCGGCAAAGTTGATGTGATCGTAGCGGATGGATTCGTGGGCAATGTGGCGCTGAAGACCTCCGAGGGGGTCGCCAATCTGGTGCGCACCACCCTCAAAGAAACTTTGAAGGCCACCATTACGAGGCAGGTGGGATATTTGCTCTCCCGCAGCGCCTTTTCTGACTTCAAAAAACGTCTCGATCATACCGAGTACGGCGGCGCGCCTTTGCTGGGGGTGAAAGGCGTCTGCTTTATCACTCACGGATCTTCCAACGCGAATGCCATTAAGAATGCTTTGCGCGTTGCGGCGGAATTTGTAGACCACAAAATTAACGATACGATTGAAAAGGAATTGGCCTTGCCACATCCGGCGGAGTTGACCAGTACTCCTTCCTGAAACCTGCTCTGGAGAAAACCTGACTTTATGACGAATTCATCTTCTTTCCCTGCCATCCGTGCGATTGTGTTCCTTTTTCCCGGCCAGGGATCGCAGGCCGTCGGCATGGGAAAAGAATTGGCGGAAATGCACGAAGCTGCACGCCAAACTTTTGCCGAAGCGGACGAAGCCTTGGGCTATAAGCTTTCGCAGATATGCTTCGACGGCCCGGAAGATCAGCTTCGCCTCACGGAAGTGACCCAGCCTGCGATCCTCACGGCGTCGGTTGCCGCGTGGCGCGTGCTTGAGGCCAAGGGATTGAAGCCGGCGTTTGTCGCAGGGCACAGCCTCGGCGAATATTCCGCACACGTAGCCGCAGGAACCATAACTTTTGCCGATGCCGTGCGCACGGTCCGCAATCGCGGCAAATATATGCAAGAAGCAGTCCCCGTCGGAGTTGGCGCAATGGCGGCCATCCTCGGCATGGATATGGAAAAAGTCACTGCCGTTTGTCAGGATGCTGCACAAGGCGAAGTCTGTTCGCCCGCCAACATCAATTCGCCCGAGCAGATTGTAATTTCCGGCCATAAAGCGGCAGTGGAGCGCGCGGCCAATCTCGCGAAAGAACGCGGAGCCAAGCGGGCCGTTCTTCTTCCGGTGAGCGCACCGTTCCATTGCTCGCTCATGCAGCCTGCGCAGGACCGGCTGGCCGCAGACCTAAAATCGCTCACATTGCGCGATCCTCAGGCTCCAGTGCTGTGCAATGTGGATGCAGCCTTTATCGAAAACGCAGAAAGCGGCCGCGACGCGCTCATCCGTCAGGTGACCGGGGCCGTGCGGTGGGAGCAGTCCATGCGGTTGCTGGCGGCGAAAGACGTGGAAACATTTATTGAGGCTGGCCCCGGGAAGGTGCTCTGCGGCCTGATGCGCCAGATTGACCGCTCGAAGACTTGTTTGAATGTGGGCGATGAAGCTTCGCTGCAAAAGACACTCGAGCAGTTGGCGGAGAAGGCGGCAATGAAAGCGTAAGACCGCCGCCTGCACAAGGCCTGAGCGGATGCTTATTGTGAGCTTCCCCGCAGGTTGCAATTCAAACGAACGGCTTATGCTTTGCTTGCTTCGCCTTGAAAGAACCAGTGGATTCCGTATTTATCGGCCAGGTGGCCGTAGCTTCCGAAGGGCATATCGCGCAAGTCGTCCAGCAAACTTTTGTCTGCTCCCACCGCGAGTTTGTCGAATATCGCCCTTAATTCGTTGTATTGTCCGCCGTTAATATACATCGCAACGGTATTGCCCTGCTTCGGCACTCGCGTGGGATGGAGCCAGTCTGTAGCAGAAAAGACGATTGCGCCAGTTTTTAAATGAGCGTGCGCGACCTTGCGGTGTTGCTCGGGCGGCATGTGGTTCTTCATGGGGGTGTCGCTGACTTTCGTGATGGTCAACTCGCCACCCAGACACGACTGGTAGAACGCCATAGCTTCGGCGCAATTTCCCTCAAAGATTAAGAAGGGCGTGAGATTGATCATATTTCTCTCCGGTTCTAAAATTCCACGCTATTCGGTGAGCCAGCCCCACCAGTTCCCGCACTGGATTTCGTCGGGCGAGAAGGAAAGCGCCTTATCGTCTTTATCCACCCAAATATAGGCGTGTTCCAGCCGCTGATTGATCGTCGCCTGGACAATCACGCCGTTGCCGCTCGAAACGGAACAATCCACGGAGTGGTTCTTGACCAGTCCCCATTGGCCGCCCGGGCCCCAGTCGCGATAAAAATCGTTGTAGGAGTACGTCTTGTATTTATCGGGATGCTTTTGCCAGTCCGGATCGCGCAGCCACATGGCGTAAGCTTTGTTGAAGTCCTGCTGCTGGATGGTGGTAAGAAATTTTGAGACTTCGCTGCGCTCCGGATAATTGCGAAAGTGGTAGGCCACCCAGGCGACGATAATGACGGCGATCGCGGCAAAGATGATCCGGTTGCGGATCCGCCGGCCTCGCGACGGATCATATTCCCTAGCATCCAACAGAGTCATAATGTACTAAGCATAATGGAAACCACCGCCGGCAAAAAGTTCCAGTTTTGTATGGCAGAGAAATTTTTAGAAGCAAACGCTTGACAGAGCGCCGCTGCCGGGAGAACAAAAGTTCTGCGGAATTTTTTGCAAAGCAGGTGGAACGCGCTGCATCCAAGGAGCCGGTGCGCTTTTGGGCGGATGGCCGCGAAACCCGCTCTGTATGCGGGGTTGCACTGCTTTCGCGGCAGTTATCAGTTGGCTACTTGACAGAATTTTTTTCCGGGTTTCCGAATCGTGCAGGCGGCAAAAAAAATCTCAAGAAGTTTTCCACACGCTGAATTTTTTTGTGCTAGTATGCCGATCTGTTCCTTAGTGCAAGAAACTTTTTCAGCGGGCTGCGGCGCTGCACGATGACGAAGCTGTTCTGCTGTAATAATACGCAATCATATCTGTTTGATTCCGGGCACTGACCTGCTGGCGGGCCCACCTTTGAAAAATCATATGTCAGTTACCAGTACAATGATCGCTCCAAACCCCTGGGTGCGCATCCTGGATGCGCTCGAAAAAAAGATCAACCGGCACTCTTATGACACATGGCTTAAGCCGACGCGCTACAGCCACTCAAGCGGCGGCGTACTTTTTGTGCGGGTGCCCACGGCAGAATTCCGCCACGCCTATGACAAATATGCGGACCTGATTCAGGAAGCCATGGACAATCTTGGCCTTGAATATCAGGATGTTCAGTTCGTTACGCAGGATGATGATCCGGCTGCAACCCCGGTCCGGCACGATGGTGGCCTTTCTGCGCGTCCGGCGCAAGCTCCGGTTTCAAGCGGTCCGGTGTCGCAGGCCCGCTTCGATTGGGACGGGGCGGCGCAACTGAATCCCCGCTATACGTTTGACGCATTTGTCATTGGCAGCGGCAACCAGTTTGCCCACGCGGCTTGCCAGGCTGTAGCGGAACGTCCCTCCAAGGCTTACAACCCATTATTCCTGTATGGCGGCGTCGGCATGGGAAAGACCCACCTGATGCAGGCCATTGGGCACGAGATCAAGCGGCGCAGCCCGCAGGCGGCCATCTGCTATGTCTCCAGCGAAAAGTTCACCAATGACATGATCAATTCGCTGCGCTATGACAAGATGACCAGCTTCCGCGACCGCTTCCGCACGGTAGACGTGCTGCTGATTGACGACATTCAGTTCCTCGCGCAGAAAGAGCGCACGCAGGAGGAGTTCTTCCATACCTTCAATGCGCTGCATGAGGCGATGAAGCAGATCGTCATCGCCAGCGACCGCCCTCCCAAAGAGCTCGCCGAAATTGAAGACCGCCTGCGCAACCGTTTTGAGTGGGGCCTGATTGCCGATATCCAGCCACCCGACCTCGAAACCAAGGTCGCCATTCTCCAGAAGAAAGCCGAGCAGGAAAAAGTTTCCCTGCCCACCGACGTCGCGCTTTACATTGCCTCCAACATCCGCTCCAACGTCCGCGAGCTGGAAGGCGCGCTGATCCGGCTTACCGCCCATTCCTCGCTGATCGGCGCCGATGTGACTCTGCCTTACGCGCAGCAGGTGTTGAAGGGCTTTATTGATTCGCAGGCCCGCAAGGTCACGATTGAATCCATTCAGAAAGCTGTGGCGGAGCAATTCGGCCTGCGCTTGGTGGAGATCAAGGCAAAAAATAATTCCCGCGCCATTGTCTACCCGCGGCAGATCGCCATGTACCTGGCCAAGCATCTTACGGAAGCCTCGCTGCCGGAGATCGGCCGGCAATTCGGCGGCAAACATCACACCACCGTGCTGCATTCTGTCGAAAAGATCAATGGCGCGCGCAACACCGACAAAGATTTGAACAGGCTCATCAATAAATTGACCGAGCAATTAGGCGGATAAACCGGGGTTTCCGCTCTTATTTCCACGGATGGGACCCTTCTTCCGCGCCTGCTCTTGTGGAACGATTGTGGAAGCTGTGCCAAGCATGTCAGAATTAGGAAAGCAGGGCGTAGGAATCCGGCGGTCTCCGCAAAGATTGGGCCTGATTTTTTACATCAGCTTTCCCGGGAAGCCGTTGGCCAGGCGAAAGTTGGACCGCTTTTCCACTTTTCCGCTCCCCCTGCTGTTATTACTGGTTTTATATGTTTTTGTTTTGATATAACGAAGTACTCAAAGTCGCACAGGGGAGACGATCCGTATGCCAGGGGAAGCAATGGCGCCAGCGGGAACGACCACCATGGAAATTACCGTCAGCAAATTTGAATTGTTACGCGAACTCACCGCCACGCAGGGTGTGGTCGAACGCAAGACCACCATCCCCATCCTTTCGAATTATTTATTTGAAGCCGCGGGCGACAGGCTCTCCCTTACCGCGACCGATCTGGATTTAAGCCTGCGCACTTCCTGCAATGCCAAGGTGAAAAAAGAAGGCTCGTGCACCATTCCCGCGCGCAAGCTGCATGATTACGTGAAGCTGCTTCCCGATGCCGATATCACCCTCAAGTTGCTGGAAAACCACTGGGTCAGCATTCGCTGCGGAAGGTCGAATACAAAGATGGTCGGGATGGCCCGGGCCAATTTCCCCAGCCTGCCAGTTTTTCCAAGCTCCGGCGCCGTGAAAATTCCCGGCCAGGTGCTGCGGGCGCTGATCGCCAAAACCTCCTTTGCCATTGCCAATGAAGAATCGCGCTACACGCTGAATGGCGCGTTGATGGTGCTGAAGCCCGAATCCATCACCATGGTCGCGACCGACGGCCATCGCCTGGCGCACATTGAACGCAGCGGCGAAAAGTTTGACGGAATCTCCGGCGAGATGAAGACGCTCGTTCCAAAGAAAGCCATGGATGAATTGAAGTCTTTGCTCGATTCCACCGACGCGGAGAGCATTGAATTCGGCAAAGATGAATCCACGCT
>JAICKN010000210.1 GCA_025927855.1 Terriglobales bacterium | reverse complement strand
GCCAGGTCTACCCAGTGGTTCGCCGCTTCTTCGCGGACAAAAGTGAGCTTTTGCACTCTTACCGACCGGTCTCCGTGAAAATGAGCCCAGCGGCGGCGCGCCATGCGGTACGCATTCTGGGCCTCCTCCTCATCCCCCATCTTCACGATGGTCATGTGCGGCATGTAGGGCCATTCTTCTTCAAAAAAAAGTCCTTCGGTATTCAGTTTTTTGTGCAGATCGCGAATGCGGGAGGCCGCGTGAACAACCCGTATGAAAACGGTCGGGGTAACGGGAATAAAGGTTTCTACCTCGCCCAGGTTCACCTCAAACGGTTCCACCGAGTGACAAATTTTCTCGAGCGTCGCAAGCGCCGCTTGCTCATCTTCAGGCAAAAACCGGGGCGGCAGAATGGTTACGTGCGCCGCCAGATGCGGCAATTCGGGGTGCAACTCCCGGCGGAGCCGTTCGACAAATTCACCCACAGGGTTTCGAACGTATGTGACCAGTGCGTATCGCGGGGCCGGCATTGCCAGAAAATTATACTAGGCCCGTTGATAAACATTCCCAAAAGCCGCTTGCGTATGGATTGCTATTCCGCCAACACCTTGGTTGCAGTCTCCTCCATCCATACAGGAGCAGCATCTCCATTTTCATGGAGATGCTGCTCATTGTCTGGGGGAGGAACAATCTGTGTTGTATTTTCAGCAGAAGTGCGTCTTACGAATGCTCATGCGCGGCATCGGCACCAAGGCCTAAAATGCGCCGCTCCCATGATTCCATAGCTTCATCCGGCTCCATGTCGTCCTCAGAACCGCTATGCTTGGGATTCTCCGGGGCCGCATCTTCCAGCAAATTATGCGTGGGCTGGGATTTCGTGTCTGCGGGCCTCGTACCAGAGGGCGAGTTCCACCCGGTTCCAGAGTCCAAGCTTGTCATAGATGATTCGGAGATAGTTCTTGACGACGTGTTCGGAAGTTCCGATGGCATCGGCAACTTCCCGGTTTTTGAGTCCTTGAGCAACGAGCTCGATGACGCGCTGCTCCCGTTCGCTGGGTGCGCGTTTTCCGTATCGTTCGAACATATCTGCCTCCGGTATAAGAGAGTTGCGAGCTTTACCCGCTTGATTCCACCACTGATTCCAAAACGCAAAAAAAGACGGTTGAAGTGAGCTTTTACTGTGCGGCGGGCCATGTGGAGCTGTTTGGCGATTTCATCATTGTCGCAGCCCTGCAAAAGCAGGTCGGCGATTTGCTGCTCGCGCGGGCCCAGCTTTACTGCTTTTTCGGTCATGACTTCTCCCCGGAGCGGTTTTGCTCCCGGGAGAAAGCTCAACCGCTTTTACATTGGTCCAAAGGCACACTTCAAATGCGCCCAAAAAGACCTTCGTAGATAAAGTGTGTCCCTATGTGGCTTTTCATAGCATCCACCGTACCAATCTGGGCGCGATTTGGGATAATTCTGCGGTTGTTTTCCACAACTTTCCTCTTCGGCGTGAGTGGCATCAGCTTAAAGCGCATGATCCCCGCGCTGTTGCTTCATGGATTTTCTAACGAAATGCCTGCATCTCACCGCGCAACAAGGGCTTTCGTCCGCCCCGAGCTTCTACTTTGCCTCAATGCGCTCCCACGGGTAATTTTCGTTCCGGCCTTTCTGCATCAACTCCCGTTCAGAAATTTACGGCCAGACGTAGCTTGGAAGCACTCTCAAGTGCGGTCGTAAGGTCAACCGCTTAGGTCAAAATTCCATTTACAACGGAAGGTTTTGGAACTTATTACACCGTAGACGTGAACAAATATGTGCACCGCTGGAAGGCGTTCACCAGAAGTACTTTCAGAATAGCAATTTCGCAGGGCAGAATGGGACATAAGCTTCGACAATATTTTCCATGCAGAATCAGTGATTTGGCTTCTTTCGCGCGATTTTGCGGGCTTGACAGCATTCCCGCAAGCCCTGGCCAAACGGCGTCTTTAGCCAGTGCAAACCCTGAAAAATTATGAGAGCATTCTGTGCGGCTATAGAAAAACGACTAGGCCTGGATCTTCATGCTCTACATTAAACGCTGGTATTTTTTAGGATGGATACATTACGGCTCTTTGATCCCGAGTTGATGCAAAAGATAAAAACAGGTTGGCTGCGGAACCTCCGCCAAGGCAGATGTTTTGAGCACTAAACTTTCCGTCATCATGCCGGTGTATAACGAAAGCGCCTCTCTGCGCCAGGTGGTGGAACGCGTCCTTTCCGTCGCTCGTGTGGAACTTGAGCTTATTTGCGTGGATGACGGATCTTCGGATGGTTCGCGCGAAATACTTTCCTCATTGCAATCGCAATACCGGCAAGTGCATGTTCTTCTTCAGCCAAAGAACATAGGCAAGGGAGCGGCACTGCAACGCGGAATTCAGCACGCCACCGGCGACTTTGTCATCATCCAGGATGCTGATCTGGAATATGATCCGAACGACTATTCCATTCTGCTCGATCCCCTTTTGCAAGGAAAAGCTGATGTGGTCTACGGCTCGCGGTTCCTGGGCGCGGCACCGCACCGTGTGCTCTACTTCTGGCATTCTGTCGCCAATCGAATCCTTACTTTAATCTCCAACTGCCTTACCAATATCAATCTGACGGATATGGAAACCTGTTACAAAGCTTTCCGCCGCGAGGTAATCCAATCCATTCCACTCGAAGAAGAACGCTTCGGGTTTGAGCCGGAGATCACTGTAAAAGTAGCCAAGCGCCGCTTGCGAATTTACGAAGTCGGCATCAGTTATTGGGGGCGCACCTACGAAGAAGGCAAAAAAATCGGCTGGAAGGACGGCCTTCGCGCGCTGTGGGTGTTGCTCAAGTACTCAGTGAAGGAACCTAAAGGAGCGCGGCTTCCGCAGGAAGCGCCCGGAAACACTGACGCCATTATGCCCCCGGAGGGCCGCTCCCGCAGCGCTGCGGATTGATGCTGTGTGGCGCTGTATTATTTAGGGCACCTTATCCACCGCCCAGTCATCTTTTACTTTCACCACGACAACTTCTGAATACCGCGCGGAGGGCGATCCAGCATGTTTGGCAGGATCGCTGACGAACAGGCCCACGGGAAATGAGTACCGCCCGGACGTTACCCTTCTGCCGCGGCTTATTTGATAGCTCTGTTGCGCTCCCATGCCGGGGGAGAAAAATACGCGCAGCCGCTCCTCTGAGGTGCCGCGTTTGGCGTTGTTTGTGAGCATCACAATTGCGTTTTCCTGGTCCTGCGCTTGCCATGCGTACAAAAATCGGTTGGCGGTAGCGAGCGCCGCTACGTAGTCACGGTCTATTTTTGAAGGACTGGCTTTGGAGACAGATTTAATAGAAGGTTTGTGCGCGCTCGCAGTTGTTGGGATGATGAAAATGAACAATAGCGCAAGCGATCCGCAAGCTGCCAGGCGTTTGTTGAAATAGAAAATGGCGCTCATGAATTTCATTATGTCGTAAAAACGGCGGGTCCCTTAGAGCGAGTGGCCACGAATAACAAGAATTGGCAACACCTCTGCTCATGAACGGCGCTCTCAAACTTATGTGATCAGTTTGGCAAGTAAGAACGCGGCTCCTGCTGCAAGGCCTCCAATTACCGCGGTGTGTAAAGCCGAGCGAATGGCGGAAAGCCCTGTGTAGCGGCCGCGGATAAAACCAAATATCGCCAGGGCAATGAGCGTCACAATGGCGGAAAGAATCAGCCCAAAATCCACGCTCGGCTGCACCATGTAAGGAATGAGCGGGATCAGTCCACCCACGATATAAGCGGCGGCAATGGTGCCGGCGCTGGTCACGGCCCGGCTCGGGTTCGGCTCTTCGAGGCCGAGCTCAAAGCGCATCATAAAATCCACCCACGCTTTGGGATGATGGCTCAGGGCCTCCACAACCGTCCCGCTTTGCTCCTGCGTTAGCCCATATTCGTGGAACAGGTGCGCGACCTCGGCTTTTTCTTGCTCCGGAATCTCGCGCACTTCGCGCTCTTCCCTTTGGCGTTCATTTGCGTAATGTTCTGCGTCACCGCGCGCAGCCAGATAGCCGCCGAGGCCCATAGCAATGGATCCTGCGGCAATTTCCGCCAGTCCGCCTACAATTACCAGCCGCGTGCTCTGCAATGCGCCGGACAGTCCAGCGGCCAGCGCAAATGGAACGGTGAGGCCATCAGACATGCCGATGACAACATCGCGGACAAAATTGCTGCCGGTAAAGTGCGCTTCGGTATGCTTAATGCGGTGCACGCAATCAGACCTCCGGATGAAGTTTTAAGTATTCCAGCGCGCGGCGGGCAACGTCTTTTTCGCCGCGATAGGACAAAGCCTTTTCCGCTCCCTGCAAGGGGATCCACAGGGCACGCTTGACCTCAATCCGCATAGCTTCAGAAATATCCCCAATAGTACCGGACTCATATTTCAGCAGGTAAAAACTCACAATTTTGAAGACCCGCGCCCCATCCCCCCATGTGCGGACATAAACGTACTTGATATCGGCAAGTTTTGCCACCGGCGTCGCAACCAGTCCGGTTTCTTCTTTTACCTCGCGAATCGCCGCTGCCTCTGTTTTTTCTCCCGGATCTAACAAACCTTTAGGTAACGCAAGAACGGAAGCTGGTTTGGCCGAAGGCTCACGCTGCGGCTCAATGACCGCCAGCATCCATGCGTCGTTTTCACGGCGTATAACAATGCCACCTGCTGAAATTTCCCGCGCCATGCGCTTCTCGTTGTTTTTTTCAGCTTCGTTTTTGTGACCTGCCCCGCCAGATGATGGAGTACGAGCTTTTGATTTCAAGGCGATGCCCCTATCAAATTTCCCGATGATTCTATTCAAATTATCAGATCGCGAGTTTTTCCTGCCGTCTCCGGCTTTCGATTACACTTTCTACGGAGCTCATTCACGACATGCCCACCAACGGATTCAACGGCCTGCGTGTCCTTTCGCTCGAAAGCCGCCGGCAGCGCGAAATGGCGCAGCTTATCAGCAACAATGGCGGCCAGCCGACTGTCGTGGCCTCCACGCGTGATGTGCCCATTGCGCTTAACCCCGAAATCAATCGGTTCGTTTCTTCGCTGCTGGTGGGGGAGCTTCAACTTGTAATTTTCCTTACCGGAGTGGGTGCCCGAGCATTGATATTGGCCGCAGAGACGATCTGCCCCCGAGAAAAATTCACCGAAGCTCTGAAGAAAATAGCCATTGTTGCCCGCAGCCCCAAGCCAGTGGCTGCACTGCGAGAATTCGGCGTGCCCGTCACTTTGACCGCTCCCGAACCGAACACATGGCGGGAAGTGCTGCAACTATTGGATAGCAATAAAGAACGCATACCACTGCAAGAAAAGCAAGTGGCGGTGCAGGAGCATGGCGCGCCCAGCCCAGAATTAATGGCCGGGCTGGCGGAACGCGGAGCCAAAGCAAGTTCGGTACGGGTTTACGAATGGGCGCAGCCGGAAGACCTGGGCCCCCTGCGCGAAGCGGTTGCGGCCTTGACGCGCAACGAAATTGATGTGGTGCTCTTCACATCCCAGGTGCAATTGACGCATTTGCTGGAAGTGGCCGAAGCGCAAAACTTGCGCGAGGAAACAGTGCAGGCCTTAAATCGCGCTGTGGTCGCGTCCATCGGCCCGGTTACGTCCCAGGCGTTGCACGAGCATGGCGTGCTTGCAGATATGGAG
>JAICKN010000143.1 GCA_025927855.1 Terriglobales bacterium | reverse complement strand
TCCCCTGGATAAATCCATGAGTCCGGCGCGCAAAAAGTATGCCGACCATATCCGGGAAAATTACAACTATCGTTTCGGCAAGGGAGACATTGCAACTCCCGGCAACGCGAAAATTGTTGGCAATGATTTTATTCAGCCGGGCGCATTCCCTACCGCAGAGTATTGCGGTAAGTGCCATCGGGAAGCCTACAACCAATGGCGGCAGGCATTGCACTCAAATTCTTTCCGGACGCCGTTTTATCGCACCAGCGTCAATATTGTGATGCGCACGAAGGGCATTGAATTCGCCCGCCATTGCGACAGTTGCCACAATCCAATCGGGGTCTTGAGCGGAGGACTCACGGAAAATTCCCAGGTGGACCGCCATTTCGATCGCGATGGCGTTACCTGCACGGTCTGCCATTCCATTCAGAAACTGCAATCCACCTCCGGCAACGGTGGATACGTATTGGGCGTGCCTTCGTTAATGGTGGATGCAAGCGGCAACCGCATTCCCGGAGAGGTCCCTTACGCCGAGATTCTTAAATATCCCGAACGGCATTCCAAGGCCGTGATGAAGGATTTCCTGCACAAGCCGGAATTTTGCGCGGCCTGCCACAAGGCGAACCTTCCCAACCCATTGAATGGCTACAAGTTCCTTCCGGCGTTCACGGTTTATGATGAATGGCAAAACTCGAAGTTCTCGCAGCGGAACCCTCTCACCTTTTATACCGGGGACTTTACCACTTGCCAGAATTGCCACATGAAGCGCAATGAAGTGGCCACCTTTGACTTCGGTGCGAAAAATGGGACGCTTGCCTCACACCGCTGGCTGGCCGGCAACACTGCCGTGCCTTTTTATTATGGCTTCAAGGAGCAACTGCAAAAGACCATCGAGTTCCTGCAATCCGGCAATTACCTGAACATTGACTTGTTTGGGATCCAAAAAATGGGCATGGACGCCCATCCCCTGAAGGCGCAGCCAATGATCGCGCCCATAGGTTCGGAAGCTTTTCAGCTCGCGCCCAAGGACATTGTGGAAGTCATGGTCGTGATTCAAAATAAAAATATTGGGCACTCGCTGATTCCTGAAGTGCGTGACCTGTATCAGGCATGGGTTGAGTTCACCGTAAAAGATTCTTCCGGAAAGGACATTTACCACAGCGGATTCCTGAAACCCGATCTTATGCTCGACGAACGTGCTCATAGCTTTACCAACCGCCCGGTAGACACAAATGGAGAATTTGTAGACAACCACAAAGTATGGACAATCCATTCCGTCGCGTATGACAACACCGTGCAATCGGGACGTTCGACCCTGGTCCGTTATGAGTTCCGGGTCCCTGCGAATGTGCATGGCCCGCTCACCGTTACCGCAAAGGTCAATTACCGGCACCTGCGGCAAAGCTACTTGAACAACATCTTCGGCAAAGACCATCCGGCATATCCGGTGGTCGAACTCGCCGCGCGCACGCGTACGATAAATATTGGAGAAAATTCATCGGCGGCGCCGGACCCCAAAGACAATCCAGACTGGATGCGCTGGAACAACTTTGGCATCGCCTGCATTGACCAACTTCAATATGCGGAAGCGATCCATGCGTTCACGCAAGTAATCAGGTTGCGCCCCGATTACGCGGAGGCCTATACCAACCTTGGTCTCACCAATATTTTGTGGGAGAAGTTTGACTCAGCGCGCGGCGATCTTGAAAAAGCCCTGTCGCTGAGCCCTCACAATGTTCGCGCCCTGTACTACATGGCCCTCATTGAACGCCGCCAAGGCAATGCCGCTGCCTCCACTGCGGATTTGGAAGAGGTGGTGGCAAAATTTCCGCAGTCGCGCGATGCCCGCCGCGAGCTCGGGCTGGCCTACTACTACCAGGACAAGTTTGAAAAATCCATGGAACAGTTTCAGGCCTTGCAGGCCATTGATCCCGACGATGTCGCTGCGCATTACAACCTTGCCATTTTGTATAACCGCATGGGCATGAGGAAGGAGGCAGCGCAGCAGGCCGCTCTGTTTGAGACCAAGAAGGTTGATCCCGGCGCGCCGACGTATTCGCTCGACTATCTCAAAGCGCATCCGGAAATTTCCACCGAGAGCGTGCCCTGGCACATGCATACGGATCTTTCACAGAACGGGTCCGCCTCGCAATCGGCGCAGGATGCCAAGCCGTATCCCGTGGACTCGCATTCTCAAAACACACACCTTGAAAGCAATCCTGGAAATCCGACATCCTCGGCGAAGCCGCAAAAGCTTCATCCCGAGATTTCGGCTGTCAGATCTCGCCCGGTGAACTCTGCACATAGCTCTACCACTAACGAATGATGACTCTGAATACTTGTTCGAACAGGAAAAGCGATATGTGGCGCGGTATTTATTCAGATCTTTCGAGGTTCCTGGGTCTGGCAACGCTGCGGAAGCAAGCCGTGGCGCTGCTGTTTCTAATCATGACTTCTCTTCCGGCGTTTTGCGCCGAACCGAGTAGCTGCCCATGGCTGAACGCCGCTACTGCCGGAGGTTTTCTCGGTGGCGCGGCCATCGCCACCGTAAAACCTTCGGTTCAGAACAAAGAGGACTTCACCTGCGTATTTACACATCGCAAAGGGAGTACTACGGCAACGCTGCGAATTGAAGTAACCACATTAACTGACACCATGGCCAGCCATCCTCATGACGCTTTTGAATCGCGTGTGGCGTTATGCGGCAAGACCGCTCTCCCGCTTGAGGCCATTGGCAACGAAGCTGCCTCGTGCAGTAGAAGAAAAACCGGTGCGCTTATTGAGCACGTGGTCGGACGGGTGCGGGACCGCATTTTTTTACTCGACATCAGCTCCAACGCTCCTCACATGAACCAGCCCGATCTCCGCGACAGAGCAGAACAAATCTCGGAGCAGGTCGCCGGCATTTTGTTTTAGTCATCTACTCGCTGCTGCGGAACTGGATTAGCAACATCAGCGCTGGCACCCGCCTTGGAATCTACCGGCAACCGGTGACTGTAACTCTTATTGCGGAATGGAGTAAGCTATCCACCGGAATAGGTACGTCAACCCGCTATGCCCAAGGCGAAAGTAACTTTTGACACCGTCCGCAGGATTGGACTTGCCCTGCCTGGCGTGGAAGAAACCACGTCATGGGGAGTTCCCACACTCAAAGTTCGCGGTCAAATGCTGGCGTGTGTACCGGCCAACAAATCCGCCGAACCCAATTCGCTCGTTGTCCGCGTGGATATAGAGGAGCGCGCACACCTGCTCTCAGAAGCTCCGGGTATCTATTACCTCACCGATCACTATGCCGGATACAACGGCGTTCTGGTCCGCTTGCCCTGTATTAAAGAAGACATGCTGCGCGACCTGCTTGGCATGGCGCATAAATTCGTGACCACGAAATTAGCGCGTTCCTCGCGACCGGGCAAAAAGAAGGTCAAGACTAAACGAAGCGATTAGAGCTTTTCACTTCCCCTCTCTTCGCGCAAAATAAGCGCGCTCGTAAACGGGGAACCTGCGGTGCATTTATGGTGGGCAGTGCAGGACTCGAACCTGCGGCCTTCTCGGTGTAAGCGAGACGCTCTAACCAACTGAGCTAACCGCCCCTCGGACCTTCATTTGAGGATGGTAACGAACGAAGGATGCGGGAAATTCTTATGCGAGTATACGCAACCACGGAAATTAGGGTCAAACGGGCATAGCTGCCCTCGGCCGGCTCTACACTAGTCCTTTCTTCAATTCGTCCAAAGGATAAAACGTGCCCCGCCACACAACTCCGCCGCGAGAGAGCGCCAGCGCCATTGAGCTGATCATCGTATACAAAAACAAAATCGTGCTTACCGGGTGCAGCACAAAGTAGTACGGCTCAATTGAGGAATGCCAGGCCATTCCGGCATAGATCAAAAACATGGAGACTAAAGCGATAGCGTAAGGAATGCGCGCCGGGCCATGAGCAAGCCATATTCCAATAAAGGGCATGAGGTTCAGAAACAAAAGAGCAACGCAGGAGAGCACGACCCTTGGCCACTGGAACGAGAGAATGGCAAAAGAATTTTTGGTCAGGTTGCGGACCACACCCCAGGCCCCGCGCGCCCAGCGAATAGAAATTAAATCTGCGCCGAACACGTTGCGCTGGGCATACCCGGCATTTTTCACCACCTTGCCCAGCTTCATGTCATCCACCACTTCCATGCGCAAAGCCTGGTAGGTACCAACCGCTTCATACACGCGGCGGCGGATCAAATTGAACGCCCCCACGCCAATGTGGTCTTTGGTTTTTGGATTCGCTACTTTCCATGGACGGTGCCCGAAGACGAAAAGGGTCTGGAAAAAAGCGATCATCATCTTCTCGCCGGGATTTTTCATAATCATGCGCGGAAACAGCACCACGTGGTCCGCGGGTTCAGCTTCCGCATACGTAATAGCGCGGCGCAGAGCGTCCGGCTTAAAAATCACGTCTGCGTCAGTAAAAAGAATCCAATCGCCTGTGGCCTCGCGTGCGGCCGACCACATGGCGTGAGTTTTCCCAAGCCAGCCCTGCGGCAAAGCTTTGATGTGAACAACCTTCAGGCGCGCACGGGCTCCCGGCATACCGGCAACCCTCTCCATAATCGAGCCAGTAATGTCCGTCGAGCGGTCATTCACCGCAATAATTTCGTAGTTGTCGTAATCGAGCGCGAGTAAAGAGGTGAGTCCCTGCTCAATCGTGTCTTCCTCATTTCGGGCGGGAACAATGATGCTGACGCGAGGATTGCCTCCGTCTTTTGCGGGATTGCGTTCCCATTCGGGTCGCGAGATGTCCGCAATCTTTGGAACGCCGAAAGCGGCGGCGAGGACGCGTGAAAACCACGCTACGCCCAGCAAACTGCCTGCAATCCAATGGAAGTAGTTCACCCGGTAGCAACTCCGGCTTCCACAGCGGAATTTATTTTTACCGGCGGCGCGAATCTCATCCCGTAGAACAGTATGGCAGAAGAGATTGCAATTCCGGCGATCGGCAGGGCGAAGGCGTACTTCAGAGAATAATGATCAGACACATAACCGATGAGCCACGGAGAAGGCGCATCCCCCAAAAGATGGATGACGAATACCTCGACTGCTATTGCCGTGACGCGGATATTGGCGCTCACGGAATTGATAATCGCGGCATTGAGGGGCGAGGTGTTCAGCAACAACAAAAATTCTGCGATAACAATCCCAACGAACATGCTGGAACCCGTGGCATAGAGGGCCACGCACATGGCAGGAATCCCCAGCAGCAAGCTCACGGCGGAAACCAGGTAATAGGAAGATTTCGTGCGGCGCAGCAATCTGTCGCCCAGCCACCCTCCCGCGAGCGAAGCGGTGGTGCCATCGAACGCTGTGCTCAGGCCGAACACGAAGTTGGCCCGCTCGAGCGTGTAGCCGCGCACTTTATACAGAAACGTCGGCATCCAGACTTCCAGACCACCCAGGGCAAAAGTCATGGCCGCCATTCCGAGCGTGGCCGTCCAAAATGCAGGGTTTCGCGCCAGCCCGCTTAGAGTGCCACGTTCACGATTGTCCTTGAGCGTATCAAAGCGGCCGCGCTCCGGTTCTGCAATGAATAAAAGAAGGACCGCCAAAAGAAACCCGGGCGCTCCGGCAACGTAAAACGGCATGCGCCACCCGTGGGTCGGCCCGAGATGCCCACCCAGCAAATATCCCAGTGCGGTACCCACGGGAATGGCAAGGTAAAACACGCCCAGAACGCTTCCACGCTTTCGCTCGGGAAAAAGATCGGCGACAAATGCGGGAGAAACGGTCACAAAACTCGCCTCGCCCACTCCCACAAGAATGTGGCGAACAAGAAGAGTGTGATAATCGTGTGTAACGGCAGTCAGCAAAGTTGCAGCGCTCCAAAAAAGTGCGCCGCCTACAATGATCCACTTTCGCGAATAGCGGTCCGCCAGCGGCCCCATAACCGGCGCTGCGAACATATAAAAGATGAAAAATGCGCTGGTAAGCTGGCCGACTTGCGCATCGGTTAAATGGAACTCACCCTGCACGAGCGGCTGCACCGCAAACAGGACCGAACGGTCAATATAGTTGAGTAGGTTAAGCGCAGTGAGCAGCAGCAGCGCGGTGCGGGGATAAAGTTTTTTCGAGGTCACGAAGCGATTGCAATATAACACGTGAGCGCGGGCTTAGCGCGCCCCGTTTTTTAGGCTCCTGGCCCGCGGCCAGCGGGCAATGACCACCGTTGAAATCCCTCCGCGCGGACGGAAATCCCCTTTCACCTCCGCCCACACCGGCTTGGTCCAGCGCACTACATCCTCCAGCACGCGGTTCACGATGTTCTCCTGAAAAATTCCCAGGTTCCGGTAGGCTTGTAAATATTCTTTCAACGATTTCAATTCCAGGCAGCGGTCCCGGGGCACGTAGCGGATGGTGATGGTGCCGAAATCCGGCAGCCCGGTCTTCGGGCATACGGAGGTGAACTCGGGATCATCAATCACAATTTCGTATCCGGGAAATTGATTTGGCCACGTCTCAATTTCCGGAAAGTTCGCATCCAGTCCGGCTTCTGCGTGCTCGGTGGTGTAACGGGGTCCTTTAGGCATATTCCATTTTACCCAGTGCTGCCCGTGGGCCGCCAATGCGCGAACTTTTTGCGTACTGGCCGCTACTCACGCATCTAACAGAGTAGGTACTCCCAGGACATTTTTCAGGCACGATAGATGTTAAATTAAGCTGTTCGGCATCATTCATGGCTGCTCGTGCACAACCCGGCTTTGTGCTGCGTCACCGTCTGCTCATCGGGATCGCAGGCGTTGCAGTCGCCGTAATATTGCTGGCTTCTTTTATGTCGCGCGGCAGCAGTGTGCCGGTGCGGGCGGCGAAAGTTGAGCGGCAGGATATCCGCAGCGTCATTTCCACGAACGGCAAGGTTGAGCCTGTGCAGAATTTTGAGGCGCATGCTCCCATTGGCACAACCGTCAAGCGGATCCTGGTGAAAGAAGGCGACCGAGTAAAACGCGGCCAGATGCTGCTGGAACTGGATGATCTCGAGGCGCTTAGCCAAGTCAGCAAATCGTTGGCGCAGGTGCGCGCCTCGGAAGCAGACTTGAGCGCTTTAAAAACCGGCGGCACGCAGGAAGAAGTCCTCACAACACAGTCTCAGCTGGTCAAAGCGAAGACCCAGCGCGACACCGCGCAACGCAACCTCACTGCCCTGCTCGACCTACAAAAAAATGGCGCAGCTTCGCCCGGAGAAGTAAAGGCCGCTCAGGACGAACTGGCCCGCGCAAATGCCGATGTAAAGCTTTTGGAGCAGAAAATAGCCGACCGCTATTCCAAGACCGAAATCGCCAGCGTACAGGCCCAAAACCAGCAGGCGAAAGTCGGCTACCAGGCGGCGGAGGACGTGTTAAACAAGCTGAACATCCGCGCGCCTTTTGACGGCGTGGTGTACTCCCTTGCTGTCCAGGCGGGAAATTATGTGAATCCCGGGGACCTGCTGCTGCAAGAAGCTGACCTCTCCAAGGTCCGCATTCGGGCGTTCGTAGACGAACCTGACGTGGGGCGATTAGCTGCCGGGCAGACAATGGAAATTACTTGGGATGCGCTGCCGGGCCAGACCTGGCAGGGCAAAGTGGAATCTATCCCCTCCACATTAAAAATGCACGGCACACGGAACGTCGGGGAAACCACTTGCATCGTTGAAAATCCCGAATACAAATTGCTCCCTAATGTGAATGTAGGGGTCACAATTATCACCAGCGAAGATAAGAATGTGCTCACCGTCCCGAGGGAAGCCCTCCGTGAAGATGACGATGCACCTTATGTCTTCCTCATCAACAATGATGTGCTGCAACGCCGGAATGTCCAAACGTCCATCGCCAATCTCACGCAAGTGGAAATTACCCAGGGTCTCGAGGCAGGATCTATGGTTGCGTTAAATTCCACAAATTCTAAACCTTTACGCAACGGACTCCAGGTCAAAGTTATCGAATAGGTATGAGGTTCCAAGGTAAACTCCTGTCTTCCATATTGTTGCTGGGCTCACTTTCATTTTCCGCATCCAGCGTTTCCGCCGCAGACATGGTCGCTAACGGCCATGTAGATGAAGCAATCTCCGCACTGAGAACGGAAATACATGCCGCTCCGCATGACGCAGCGGCCTACAATCTCCTTTGCCGCTCATATTTCCAGCTGGACGATTGGGACAACAGCGTAAACGCTTGTGGCAAGGCAGCCACGCTGGAGCCTGATAACAGCCTTTATCATCTCTGGCTGGGGCGCGCTTATGGGGAGAAGGCGGGCAATACGAATTTTATACAGGCCATTTCTCTGGCCAAGAAAACCCGGGACGAATTTCAACGCGCCGTGCAGCTCGATTCCAACAACGTCCCCGCGCGTACCGATCTCGCGGAATTCTATCTGGAGGCTCCAGGAATTGTTGGGGGAGGACGCGATAAGGCACTAGCGCAGGCAAAGGTGCTGGATTCACTCGCCCCGCCGAAAGCCCACTGGATTCGTGCCCGGATCGCCGAGAAGGAAAAAGACCTCGCGACTGCCGAAAAAGAATACCGGGCTGCCGTGGAGAGCAGCCATGGAAACGCCAATGCATGGTTTAATCTGGCACTCTTTTACCAGCACCAGAACAAGCTGGAAGAAATGCAGAGCACGCTCTACAAAGCCGTTGCCGCGCCATTGGAACGGCCCGAAGTAGTCATGGAATCCGCGGAGATGCTGTTACGCGCCGGGCGCGATTTCCCTGCCGCCATTGAATGGCTACACCGCTATCTCACAGGGCCGTTAGTGGAAGAAGCGCCGGCATTTAAGGC